>DASUYB010000089.1 GCA_036377595.1 Longimicrobium sp.
CCGGTGCCGCTGTTCCCCGGCTTCGACACGCTGGGCACGCTCGAGCACATCATGACCACGGGGCACGAGCACACCTGGTTCATCCTCACCCAGAAGATCATCGAAAAGGAGTTCGCGCTCAGCGGCAGCGAGCAGAACCCCGACCTCACCGGCAAGAACGTGCGCATGGTGCTGGGCCGCGCGCTTCCCGGCGCGCCCGCCCCGGTGGAGGCGTTCAAGCAGAAGGGCGCCGACTTCGTGGTGGAGAAGAACCTGCCCGACCTGGTGCGCCGGATGAACGCGCTGACCCCCGAGCCGCTGCTGGACCCCGCGCAGGTGGAGCGCGAGGTGCGCGCGCGCGACCGCGAGCTCGACAACGTGTTCACCAAGGACGCGCAGCTCACCGCCATCCACGGCGCGCGCAACTACCTGGGCGACAAGCTGATTCGCGTGGCCAAGCCGCATCGCCTGCTCGACCCGAAAGCCGGCCCGCTGATCGCCGTGCGCCTGCACATCCTCACCCGCAAAACGCTGGGCGGGCTGGAGACGGACCTTTCCTCGCGCGTGCTGCGGGAGGACGGCGAGCCGCTCTCCGGCCTGTACGCCGCGGGCGAGGCGGCCGGCTTCGGCGGCGGGGGGATGCACGGCTACCGCGCGCTGGAAGGCACCTTCCTGGGCGGCTGCATCTTCTCCGGCCGCGCGGCGGGGCGCGCCGCGGCGGGCGCGGTGGGGTGATGCGGACGGAGGAGAAAGGTGCCGAGTCGGGTGAAGCATTGGCGGGTCTGACCGAATCTCCGTGCTGACGCAATGATAGATCCTTCGGCCTGCGAACGCTTGCGCAGACGCTGATTGCGGTCTGGCCGGCCTCAGGATGACGTCGGCGTGGGATCGGTCCGGGTGCATCAACCCAATTCCCGGATTCCGTATGATCATCCTATGATTGAGACAAAGCGACGGGGCGGGAGGCCGCGCCGCCTCCCGCCCCGTCCATCCGTCGGCCCGGTCAGCGGTCGCGACCGATGGCTCTCTGGGCCTTCCCGAAGGTTTCCTGGATCTTCCCCTTCACCTGGTCGAGCTTGCCTTCCCGCTCCAGGCCCTCGGCCCGGGCACCGAGCTCCTCCTTCACCCGCCCCTTCACCTGGTCGAGCTTGCCCTCGCGCTCCAGGTCCTCGGCGCGGGCGCCGATCTCCTCCTTCACCCGCCCCCGCACATCCGTGGCGCGGCCCTCGAGCTGGTTCCCGACGCCCTTTCTGGTCATGTCGCGGTCCGCCATCGCACTACCTCGCTGTGAGAGTTCTCCGGCACCGAGGGGGGTGGGGAGGCCGCGCAAGGACGATACCCCACACCCGCGATGTGAACGGGGCTATCTTCAGGTCTGCCAAGAACGTACAACGCGAAACCCGGCGCAGGCGCGGGCGCTTGGATCCCCCTCCGGGGATCTCGGACCTCCGCACGAGACGGGGCGGGAAGCCGCGCGGCCTCCCGCCCCGAATTCCGTCACCGCGCCCCGGTCAGAGGTTGCGGCCGACGTCCTCCTCACCCTTGCCGAAGGTGTCCTGCAGCTTCCCCTTCAGCCGGTCGAGCTTGCCCTCGGCCTGGAGGCTCTCGTCGCCGGTCAGGCCCCCGACCGCGTCCTTCACGCGGCCCTTGAGGTCCTCGCCCTTGCCCTCGAGCTGGTTCTCCACGCCCTCGTTGATCATGTCGCGGTCCGGCATCACTCCACCTCCCAGGTGATAGGTCTCCGTCACCGGCAGGCGGAGGGGAGTGCAAAGCCTGTACCGCACCCGCCCGACGTGAGCGGAGTCATCCCCTTACGATTGCATCACTTGCACGGCGTCCAATCACGCCGCCGGCGCGGGCTCGTGGATCCCCTCCAGCCGCAGCGCGCCGGGCGCCAGCGGGTGCGCCTTCAGCAGCTGGGCGTAGTAGACGAGGTTGCGGGCGAGGTTCCGCGCCATGGCCGGCGAGGCGGGGTTGCGCAGGCGCTTCTCGCGGTCGTCCGCGGGCGGGAAGCCCACCTCGCCCACCCAGTACGCGGCGCACTCGGGCGGCAGGGTGAAGCCCATCCAGGTGAGCACCATCATGATGCTCCCCATCGTGGCCAGCGCGCCGTCCTCGCTGCCGGTGATCACGATCCCCGCCACCTTGTTGTACAGCGCGCTGCGCCCCGAGGCGTGGTACTCCTCGTCGAGCGCGTCCAGTCGCTCGATGGCGCGCTGCATCAGGCTCGACCGCCCGCCCCACCACACCGGCGTGGCGAAGAGGACCACGTCGGCCGCCTTCAGCAGCCCCACGATCTCCGGCCACCCGTCGTCGTCCGACTCGCGGAAGCCCAGCCCCACGGGGATGTTGCGGTCCGCCAGCCGCACCACGTCGGCGTGGACGGGCGCGTGCTCGCGCATGGCGTCGAGCACCAGGTCGGCGAGCTCGGCGGTGTTGGAGATGCCGGGCGCGTGCTTGAGCGAGCCGTTCAGCACCAGCACGCGCAGCTCGCGCGCGGCCGGCATGGGGCACGGAAGATGGGGCTTCGGCTTGTACATCGGCGGGATCTCCGAGAAAACGCGGGGATGACGGACGGGCGTGAATCACACCGCGTTTGGAGATCACGCCGCCGCAGCCGGTTACAGTCGACGGCAGGCGGGAACAAACGCTCCACTTGGAATTGTGGCGCCCGCGCACCACCTTGGTGCGGCTGCACCAGCGCGGTTCAGCCGCCGCGAATGGGACATCAGGTTCTAAGTACAATCCCACCAATTACTTAGAAATGTCGAGCCAGGCGCCGTGAGATGGCGCCGGGCTTGCCGCGACCAGCGACCGTGCGATTCCCATCGCCACACCACCACCCGACCTGTCCTGCCGGGTGACGGACGTCTCACTCAGCTCCAGGAGATCCCACGCATGGCACGTCTCCACACTGCGGCCGTGGCCGCGCTGGTGCTGGCCGCCGCCTGCGCCGACGGCGGCGACACGGCGCTGGCCCCGACCACCGACGGACCGCAGCCCTTCGCGATGAAGGCCGTTCCCGAGCAGGTGATGCCGGGCGAGGTGCTGGTGAAGATGAAGCCGGGGATGAGCGCCTCGGTGCTCAGCGCCGCCCACGGGCTGCGCCTGAGCGCCACCGGCTACGCCGCCGCGTTCACCGTGCTGCAGGCCGAGGTCGGGCAGGAGCGCGCGGTGGCCGCCGAGCTGGCGAAGGACCCGCGCGTGCAGTGGGCCGAGCCCAACTACCTGCGCCATGTCGACGCCATCAATCCCAACCTGTGGGCGTTCTTCAACCCCGGCGGACTGAACATGACGTTCACGTCCGGGAAGAACTCCGGGCAGCCCATCGGTCCGAGCTACGCCTCGACGCTGGACTCCGACATGGACAACATCGAGGGGTACGCGGCGGGCGGCAGCGACGTGGTGATCGGCAGCATCGACACCGGCGTGGACCTGACGCACCCCGAGTTCACCGGGCGCCTGATCGCCGGGCAGGACTGGTACAACAACGACAACAACCCGGCCGACGACGACGGCCACGGCACGCACACCACCGGCACCATGGCCGGCGCCACGGTGGGCGTCGCCGGCGTCTCGGGCGCCGCGGCGCACGTCCGCGTGTACGTGCAGAAGGTGTGCGGCCGCCGCGGCTGCCCGGTGAGCGCCACGGCCAGCGCCATCCGTGCCGCCGCCGACTATCCGGGGATGGTGGCGGTGAACGTGTCGATCGGCGGCGCCGGGCTGTCGAGCGCCGAGGCCGACGCCATCGCCTACGCCACCGGCAAGAACGTGCTGGTGATCGCGTCGGCGGGGAACAGCAACGTGGGCACGGTGGAGTGCCCCGCCTGCGACCCCAACGCCATCTCGGTGGCCGCCACCACCTGGGCAGACCAGAAGGCGCCGTACTCCAACTGGGGCTCGGGGCTGGACATCAGCGCGCCGGGCGGCAGCTGCTACAGCAACACCACGTCCAACGGGTGCATCTACAGCGCGTACAAGGGCGGCGGATACGCCTGGATGCAGGGCACGTCGATGGCGGCTCCGCAGGTCACCGGCACGGCCGGCGTGGTGGCCTCGGTCACCGGCCTGCGCGGCGCCGCGCTGCGCAGCCGCATCCTGGGCACCGCCGACGACAAGGGCGCCAACGGCTACGACACCACCTTCGGCAACGGCCGCCTGAACACCTACCGCGCGGTCACCAACAGCTCGCTGGCCGCGGGGCTGTAAGCCTCTCCGGTCTCCGCGGACAAGACGGCGAGGCCGCACCTCCGGGTGCGGCCTCGCCGTTTTTTTGGTGCGAGAGTGCGAAAGTGCGAGAGTGCGAGAGTGCGAGAGTGCGAGAGTGCGAGAGTGCGAGAGAGTGCGCCAGTTCCGGCGCGAACTGCCGCACTCAGCACTCAGCCTCAGCACTCTCGCACCTTCGCACCTTCGCACCTTCGCACCTTCGCACCTTCGCACCTTCGCACCTTCTCACTCTCACGCCGTCGCCAGCATCGCCGCCGGGTGCTCGTGCCCCTCGGGGAGCGCGTCGACCACGCGGCCATCGAACAGGTGGATGGTGCGCTCGGCGTACTCGGCGTAGCGCGGGTCGTGCGTCACCATCACGATGGTCGAGCCCTGGCGGTGAAGGTCGGCCAGCAGGTCCATCACGTGGCCGCCGTTGGCCGAGTCCAGGTTCCCCGTCGGCTCGTCGGCCAGGAGGACGGAGGGTCCGCCGGCGATGGCCCGCGCCACGGCCACGCGCTGCTGCTGGCCGCCGGAGAGCTGCGACGGGTAGTGCTTCGTCCGGTGGTCCATCCCCACCTTCTGCAGCGCCTCGGCCACGCGCGCGCGGCGCTCGGCGGCGCCCATCCCGCGGTAGGTCAGCGGCAGCTCCACGTTCTCGGCCACCGTCAGGTCGCCGATCAGGTTGAACGCCTGGAAGATGAAGCCGATCTCGCGGTTGCGGATCGTGGCCCGCTGCGCCGGGGTCAGCCGCGCCACCGGCTGCCCGTTCAGCACGTGCTCGCCCGCGGTGGGCGAGTCGAGCAGGCCGAGGATGGACAGCAGCGTGGTCTTGCCGCACCCCGACGGGCCGGCGATGGACACGTACTCGCCGCGGCGGATGTCCAGGCTCACGCCGGCCAGCGCGTGCGTCTCCACCTCCTCGGTCAGGAACACGCGGGTCACGTCCGCCATCCGGATCAGGGCGTCGTTCGCTTTCATCGTTCTTTATCTCCGGTCTCAAGTCGGTGCGCCGGCCCGCGCGGGGCCGGCGCGGTTCGGTTCACTCGTAGCGGAGCGCCACCATGGGGTCCACGCGGGTGGCGCGGCGCGCGGGGATCCACGACGCGGCCAAGGCCGACAGGATCAGCACCGCGAAGGTGACGCCCACCACCACCGGGTCCAGGAAGCTCACCTGGAAGAGGATGATCTTGAGCCCGCTGGAGAGCAGGAACGCCAGACCCGAGCCGAGCAACAGCCCGATCGCCAGCTGAATGGCCCCCTGGCGCATCACCAGCCGCACCACGTCGGCGGGCTGCGCCCCCAGCGCCATGCGCACGCCCATCTCGCGGGTGCGGCGCGCCACGTTGAAGGCCATCACCCCGTACAGCCCCACGGCGGCCAGCACCAGCGCCACCGCGCCCATGATCATGAACAGCGCCCCGAACACCCGGTAGAACCAGGTCTGCTCGTCGATCCGCTCCTGCAGCGTCTTGACGAAGTAGATGGGAAGGTCGGGGTCCATGCTGCCCACCAGGCCCCGCACCGGCGCCGTCATGCTCCCCGGCGTCACGCCGCGCGGGCGGATCACGACGGAGACGAAGCGCTGCGGCGACTGGGCGAAGGGAACGTAAACCGACTCGGGATCCTCGTTCTCGGGCCCGTCGTTCCACATGTCGGGCACCACGCCCACGATCGTCCGCCACGGCTCGGTGCTCTTCGAGTCGCCGAAGCGCACGCGCCGGCCGATGGGGCTCTCGCGCCCGAAGTGCTTCACCGCGAACGCGTGGTTCACGATCGCCACCGGCACCCCCGCCTGCGTGTCGGAGGTGTTGAAGTCTCGCCCGTCGACCGACACCTGGAAGGTGCGGAAGTACCCCGGGTAGGTGTTGATGAAGTGCGCTTCGGGAATGTCGCGGTCCTGCGCGTACACCTTTCCCTCCACCATCATGGAGATGGTCGGCGCGCCGAGCCCGGGAAGCATCCCGGTCAGCGTGTAGCTCTCCACCCCCTGCACCTCGGCCAGGCGCTGGTAGAGCTGGTCGTAGAAGCGGATCTGCGCCGCGCTGTCGCGGTAAGCGGTCTCCGGCAGCCCCACGCGCGCGGTGAAGATCGACCGGGTGGGGAAGCCGTAGTCCATGTTGCGCAGCTTGGTCACGCTCTTGATCGTCAGGCCGGCAGCGACGAGGAGGCCGACGGAGAGCGCGATCTCGAACACCACCAGCGCGCGCGACAGGCGGCCCCCGCGGAAGCTGCTGGACCCGCGCGACTCGTCCTTCAGCACCTCGTTGACGTTGGCGCCCGACGCGCGGATCGCGGGAAGGACGCCGGCGACGAAGGTGGCGAAGAGGGTGATCGCCAGCACGAACAGGAGGATCGGGCCGTCGATCCGGATGTCGATCCAGAAGGGCGGCTCGGTGCTGGCGATGGCCGCGTTGAACAGCTTCACCCCCTCGGCGGCCAGGCCCACGCCGAGAACGGCGGCCACGATCGCCATCGCCAGCGGCTCGGTGAGGAACTGGAGGATGACGCGGCCGCGGCTGGCGCCCATTGCCGTGCGGATCCCCACCTCCTTGGCGCGCATGGCGGCCTGGGAGAGGAGGAGATTCGCCACGTTGGCGCAGGCGATCAGCAGCACCAGGAAGACGGCGAAGAGCATGGTCTGCAGCAGCCTGGTCGGCTCGTCGCCGATGAAGCTCTTGGTGTACGGCTCCACATAGGCGGAGATGTCCTTGTTGCTCTCGGGATACTGCGCGGCCAGGCGCCGGGCGATCCCCCGCATCTCCACGTTGGCGCGGTCGATCGTCATCCCTTCCTTCAGCCGCGCGAACACGAACAGGTCGGTGCCGTCGCCGCGCTTGGCGGGAAGCGCCTGGCGGAGCGGAAGCCACAGCTTCTCGCTGGCGGGGAAGGCGAAGCGCGGCGGCATCACGCCGATGACCTCGGCCTGCTCGCCGTTGACGCGGATGGTGCGGCCGATGACGCCGCGGTCGCCGCCGTAGCGGCTCTGCCACAGCTCGTAGCCCAGGATGGCCACGGCGGGCGCGCCCACGGCGTCCTCGCCGGGGCGGAAGGTGCGGCCCAGATACGGCTTGGCGCGCAGGAGCTGGAAGGCGTTGGCGCTCAGGTAGGCGCCGTCGAAGCGCTCGGGCTTCTCGGCGCCGCTCACGTTCATGGTGCCGTTGGTGAACGCGGCCACGCCCTCGAACACGTGCTGCTGCGCGCGGTAGTCGGCGAAGTCGTGCAGCGTGACGGAAAGCTCGTGCTGGTCGCGCACCGGGTTCTCGCGGCGGACGCTGACCACGCGCTCGCCGTGCTCGAAGGGGAGCCCGCGCATCAGCGCGCCATACACGATGCTGAACATCGTGGTGGTCAGCCCGATCCCCAGCGCCAGGGTCACGACCGACACGGCCGAGAACCCCGGGTTGTGGAGGAGCTTCCGCGCGCCGTAGCGGAGGTCCTGTAGAAGGCTCATGGGTCCGGCTCTGCTGTAGGGGTGCGGAGCGCGCGGGTCGCCGCCCCGGGCCCGGTCGGCCGGGCGAGAGTGGAGGGAGGCCCGGTGCCGGTGTTCTGAGATTGCGCTGGCCCCTACGGGAGCACCCGGACGGAGGTTTCGCTCCCCCGCGGATTCGTTCCACCGCGGCACGAAGCGGCCATGACGGGGATGAAAAAACGAGGAGGAGCGATCAGGTTCGATCTCTCCCTCCTCTTCACTTCTCTCGCGCGATAATCACGCGGAGCGCCAATCACCAAAAACGCTTACATAGTTTCGTCTTCACCGTAGATGTCGCGGATGCTGTGCGAGCCTGCCATGCGTCGCACACCCTCGAGCACCTCTGCTTTGAAGGCGATCATATCGAGCGCGGCGTCGACCGTCTCGGATGCCGTCCTGGTTCCGAGGATCTTCTGTACACGCTCGAGCTTGTCCTGTGAAATCCGCATGGTTTTGCGGACGATGCGCTCGGGCCGATGCATGGTCTCTCCACCGGTTACGCGGGGCCGATGCGGGTGCGGACGTCGGCGAGGAAGTGGGGCGGGAGGACGGGCTTGATGAGCACGCCGTCGAACCCCTCGCGCTCCAGCCCCTCGCGGTCGATGGAGAGCGCCATCGCCGTCAGCATCACCACGGGAATGTGGCGGGTGCGCGCGTCGGACTTGATCAGGCGCGTGGCCTCGCGGCCGTCCATCACCGGCATGGCCAGGTCCATCACCACCAGGTCGGGATGGTGCTGCAGCACCATCTCCACCGCCTCGCGGCCGTTGCGCGCGCCGAGCGTGCGGTAGCCCTCGCGCTCCAGCATCAGCTGCAGCGCGACGCGGTTGTCCTCGTGGTCGTCGGCCAGCAGGACGGTTTTCGGCATCGCGGCGCGGTTCGGGAGGGTGGTGCCCGTGTGTGGCGGTATGCGGAAGGTGACCAGCGCCGCGCCGCCGCGCAAGCGCCCGCCGCCCTGCATCGCAGGCCTCGCCCGACGCGCAAGAACGGCGCCGTCAAAGTAACGGAGTGTACGCCCTTGCACTTACGCGAACAGGTCCTCCTGCACCCCGGGCGTGGCGGGGTAGATGACGGTGCCGTCGCCGCGGACGAGCGCGTGCTCGGAGAGCCGGGCCGGTGCCGCCCCACCCGGCCCGGTGATGTCCTCGACGGGGATGCCGCGGGCCAGCAGCGCGTCGGTGATCAGCCGCCGGTGGCAGCGCCAGGGGACGGCCTCGGCGCACATGATCGTCGTCCTGCGCTCGCGCGAGAGGGAGATCAGCCGGTCCAGCGCGGCGCGGAACCCGGGCGTGGCCATGTAGTCGGCGTAGGCGCGGAAGGCATCGTTGCGCCACGCCGTGTTCGGCGACGCCGCCACGGCCTCGCCGCTCCGCCGGCCGCCCAGCAGCTCGGCGTGCACGTAGCCGATCCCCGCCTCGGCGAGCGAGGCTGCCAGCTGCGCGCTGCCGAACTGCGGGTGCCGCCGCGAGCCGGGAAAGCGCCGCACGTCCACCAGCAGCTCGATCCCGTTCTCCCGCAGCAGCGCGATGAACTGCTCGATCGTCCGCGTGCTGTGCCCGATGGTGTAGATCGTCGCTGCGTCGTCCATCGCCCTCGCGCTGTTGTGATCCTCCCGATCCTACCCGAAGCGCAGGTTGCGTGCACAAACCGGACGGGTGGACGCGCTCCGCGGTGATGCGCTGCCGGAGAAATCACCATCTCCCGCATGTACAAAGCTTGTACACGCCAATGACGCTCAACTCGGGATTCCGCTTCGACTTACCGAATCCGTACAGCGGCCCGATGCTTGCGTTTCGCCCGCGGCGCACCCTGTGGACCCGCTGGTCGAGGACGATGAGGACGCTGCAAGACAACGAAGGACGGACCTGGCGCGCGTGGCACGTGCGCCCGCAGAGCGGGGTCCTGAAGGGATCGTCGCCCGAGCTGGCTCAGGGGTGGCTGTGCTTCGAGACGGACGGCGAGAAGCGCCGCCTGCCGCAACCGCGGGCCGACTGGGAGTCGATTCCCGACGCGGAGCTATTGGAGTTGCTGGCGCAGGCCGGCCTGGTGCCGAGCAAGCGGGTGCCTGCCTGAGCGGGATGTGATCGAACCTCACGAGGGGCGGCGGTCCGGAGAACCGGGCCGCCGCCTCTTCGTCTCGACCACCATCACTCCCGCTGGTGAGGGCGGGTCGCAAACCGTAGTTTGCACCGCCGTCCATCCCCCGATCTCCACCCGATTCCGCGAGGGCTTGCCCGTGCTCGTTCGCTTCGCCGTGCCCGCGGCGCTGCTGGCGTCCGCCGCCGCGCTCCACGCCCAGCAGATGCCGGGCTACTCCGCCGACGCCGCCGCGCGCGAGCAGCGCGTCGAGGCCGCCGCCGTGGCCGCCACCCGCCCCGACCGGGCGTCGGCGCACTCGCGCGCGCTCTCGGCCGAGGTGCACGTGGCCGGCACCCCCGCGCAGGCGCGCACCCGCGACTACGTGGTCGACCAGATGCGGCGGATGGGGCTGGAGACGGAGGTGCGGCGCTACCGCGTCTTCCTTCCGCACGCCACCGCCGTGCACGTCTGGCGCGTCTCCCCCGATCCCCGCGAGCTCACGCTGGCCGAGCCCGCCGTCCCGGGGGACAGCACGTCGGGGCTCTGGCAGTATCCCACGGTGAACGGCTCCAGCGCGCCCGGCGACGTGCGCGGCGAGGTGGTCTACGTCAACTACGGGCTGGTGGAGGACTACGCGAAGCTCGACTCGCTCGGCGTCTCCGTGCGCGGGAAGATCGCCGTGGCGCGCTACGGGCGGAGCTTCCGGGGGATCAAGGCGCGCGAGGCGGGGCGGCACGGCGCGGTGGGGCTCGTCATCTACAGCGATCCCGCCGACGACGGCTACGTGCGCGGCGACGTCTATCCCGAGGGCCCCATGCGCAACGAGCGCGGGGTGCAGCGCGGGAGCATCCTCAACACCGACGGCGATCCGACCACGCCGGGCTGGGCCTCCACCGACAGCGCGCGGCGGGTGACGCCGGACGTCCCGCGCATCCCCGTGGTCCCCGTCTCCTACGCCAACGCGGCGGAGCTGCTGCGCGGCGTGCGGGGGACGGGCGTGCCGCAGACGTGGCAGGGCGGGCTCCCCTTCCGCTACCACGTGGGGCCGGGACCGGTGGTCGCGCGCATCCAGGTGGAGACGGACGCGGCGAGCAACGCGTACAAGGAGATCTGGGACACCTTCGGCGTCATCCGCGGAAGCGAGCTCCCCGACGAGATCGTGATGGTGGGCGGCCACCGCGACGCCTGGAGCCCCGGCGCGGCCGACAACGTGAGCGGCACGGTGAGCGTGCTGGAGTCCGCCCGCGCGATCATGGACCAGGTGCGCGCCGGCCACCGCCCGCGCCGCACCATCGTCTTCGCCACGTGGGACGCGGAGGAGTGGGGGCTGGTGGGCTCGACCGAGTACGTGGAGGAGGATTCCGCGCGGCTGATGCGCGGCGCGGTGGCGTACCTCAACCAGGACGTGGCCGCGCAGGGGACGGCGTTCAACGGAGGGGGATCGCCCTCGCTGCGCGCGACGCTGCGCGACGTGGCGCGGCTCGTCCCCGACCCCTCGGGCAGCGGGAACGTGTACGAGGTGTGGCGCAAGCGCTCGAACCTCCCCGACTCGGCCGAGGTGTCGATGGGGAACCCGGGCGGGGGCTCGGACTTCGCCGGCTTCTACAACCACCTGGGGATTCCCATCACCGACTGGGGGTTCGGCGGGCCGGGCGGCGTCTACCACTCGCAGTACGACTCGTACGCGTGGATGAGCCGCTTCGGCGACCCCGGCTTCCTCTACCACGCGGCATCGGCCTCCGTCGGCGCGGCGCTGCTGCTGCGCCTGGCGAACGCCGAGATCCTGCCCTACGACTACGCCGAGTTCGCGCGCACCATGCGCGGCTACCTCCCCGACGTGCAGCAGATGCTGAAGGGAAAGGGGTGGGATACGACGACGGTGGCCCCGCTGCGCACGGCCATCGACGGGATGGAGGCCGCCGCGCGCGACTTCGCCACCGCGCGCGACCGGGCGCTGGCGGGCGCGCTGCCGTCCGCGCGGCGCGACGCGACCAATCGCGCGCTGCTGGGCGTGGAGCGCGCGCTCACGCGGCCGGAGGGACTGAAGGGGCGCGAATGGTTCCGCAACCTGATCTACGCATCGGACCCGGACAACGGCTACTCCGACATGGTCTTCCCCGGCGTCGCCACCGCCGTGCGCGGCGGCGAGCGCCCGCTGGCCGAGAGCGAGCTGGCCGACCTCGCCCGCCGCTTCGCCGCGGCAACGGCGGCGCTGCGCGAGGCGACCCAGGCGCTGAGTGGGAGCTGAGGTTCCAAACAGATTGGGCTCACGCAGAGTTAGCAGGGTCAGCAGTAATCAGCAGCGGTTTCCCTGCTGTTTCTGCTGACCCTGCTGACTCTGCGTGAGACATTACGGTCTGTCCCAATCTTCTGGCGGAACTCGGCCGCGCACCCTATGTACACGGGTGCCACCATCCCTCGTCATCTCCAACCGCGGTAACTCACGATGATCCGATCGCGAATCGGGCTGGCCGCCGCGCTCGCCACCCTCGCCGCCGGCACGACGGCGGCGGTGCGCGCGCCGGACGGCGTGGCGGCGGTACCGCGCGGCGCCGCCTGCGCCGACACCACCGGCCTGGCGTGCCGGGACTTCTACTCCTTCGCCAACCAGGCGTGGCTCGACAGCACCAGGATCCCCGCCATCTACCCCGCCTGGGGCGCGTTCTACGAGCTGGCGGAGAACAACGAGAACGTGCTGAAGACGGTGCTCGAGGACGCCGCCGCGCACCGCGGCGACGCGTCGAACCCCTACGCCAGGCTGGGGACCTTCTACGCCGCCTGCATGGACTCCGCGGCCGCCGAGGCCGCCGGCGCCGCGCCGCTGCAGGCCGTGCTCGCGCGCATCGCCGCGGCGAACACGCCGGCCGCCATCGCCGCCGAAGCCGCGCGGCTGCGTCGGTCGGGGGTGGGCGCGCTCTGGTCCATCGCCGGCGGGCAGGACGACAAGGCCAGCGACCGGGTGGTGCTGCAGATCGCCCAGTCGGGGCTGGGGCTGCCCGACCGCGACTACTACCTGAAGACCGACTCGGCCTCCGTCGCGCTGCGCAGCGAGTACGTGGTCCACGTCGCGCGCATGCTGGAGCTGGCCGGCGAGACGCCCGCGAAGGCGAGGGACGACGCGCAGAAGATCCTGCGCATCGAGACGGCGCTGGCGCAGGCGTCGATGACGCGGGTGCAGCAGCGCGACCCCAACGCCATCTACCACAAGCTGTCGATGGCGCAGCTGCGCGCGCTGGCGCCGGGCTTCGACTGGACGGCGTACCTGCGCGAGGTGGGCGCGCCCACGGTGGACAGCGTGCTCGTCCGCCAGCCCGACTTCGTCTCCGCGGCTGGGCGGCTGCTGACCACCGCGCCCGTGGCCGACTGGCAGGCGTACCTGCGCTGGCAGTTGGTGAACCAGGAAGCCGCGCGGCTGTCGTCCGCGTTCGTGAACCAGAACTTCGCGTTCGGCAAGCGCTTCACCGGCGCCACCGAGCTGCAGCCGCGCTGGAAGCGGTGCATGTACGAGGCCGACAACGGGCTGGGCGAGCTGCTGGGGCAGGCGTACGTGGCGAAGGCGTTCACCCCCGAGGCCAAGTCGCGCGCCGACGAGATGGTGCGGAACCTCCGCGCCGCGCTGGCCGAGCGCATCCGCGGGCTGGCGTGGATGTCGGCCGCCACCAAGCAGGCGGCGCTGGCCAAGCTCGAGGCGTTCATGCCCAAGATCGGCTACCCCGACCGCTGGCGCGACTACTCGGCGCTCGAGGTGCGGACGGGTGCGTACGCCGCCAACGCGATGGAGGCCGACCGATTCGAGTTCGACCGCCGGATGCGCAGGATTGGCCGCCCGGTGGACCGCGCGGAGTGGGGAATGACGCCGCCCACGGTGAACGCCTACTACAACCCGTCGCTGAACGAGATCGTGTTCCCCGCGGGGATCCTGCAGCCGCCCTTCTTCGATCCCGCCGCGGACGACGCCACCAACTACGGGGCGATGGGCGCGGTGATCGGGCACGAGGCCACGCACGGCTTCGACGACCAGGGGCGGCAGTACGACGCGGTGGGCAACCTGCGCGACTGGTGGACGCCCGAGGACGCGGCGCGCTACAACGCGCAGGCCGACCGCATCATCGCGCAGTTCAGCGGCTACGTGGCGGTCGACACCATGCACCTGAACGGGCGGCTGACCGCGGGCGAGAACATCGCCGACCTGGGCGGGCTGACCATCGCCTACGCGGCGCTGCAGAAGGCGCTCGAGGGGAAGCCGCGCACGGTGATCGGCGGCTTCACCCCCGAGCAGCGCTTCTTCCTGGGATGGGCGAAGGTGTGGCGCGAGCTGCGCCGCCCCGAGTACCAGCGGATGCTGACGACCATCGACCCGCACTCGCCCAGCCAGTGGCGGGTGAACGGGCCGCTCAGCAACATGCCCGAGTTCGCGCGCGCGTTCGGGTGCGGCGCCGGCGACCCCATGGTGCGCGCCGACCCGCTCCGCGTGCAGATCTGGTGATCTTCCTTCTCGGAAGATGAGAATCGAGGCGGTGGAGAAGCATCTCCGCCGCCTCGGTTTTTCTTGAACTGCTTTGGATCACACGGAGGGAACGGAGGAAACGGAGTTAGTTCCTCCGTTACCTCCGTTTCCTCCGTGTGACATCCTTCTTTTTGAAGATCGGGGGGATGGAGATCGGCTTCTCCGGCGCTTCATCCCACCCGGGGCCAGGGGATGTCTTCTCGTCCCACGGGTGCGGGATCTCGACCTTTTCCGCCGGCGGACCGGGGCGCTTTCGCGGTTGATTCGATCCGAACACGATTCCCCTCCTTCCTGCGAACCTCGAAGAAATCTCTCACAGAGGGCACAGAGGTCACAGAGAACAGAAGCGCCTCTCTGTGTTCTCTGTGTCCTCCGTGAGAGACCTGCTTTTTCGATGCCAGACGCCGGACCTTACAGCAGCGTCCCGCCGAGGATCATCTGGGCGATGGAGAAGTAGATGACCAGCCCGGTGACGTCCACCAGCGTGGCGACGAAGGGCGCGGACGAGTTCGCGGGGTCCAGTCCCAGGCGCCGGAGGACGAGGGGGAGCATCGAGCCCGTGACCGTGCCCCAGAGCACGATCCCCACCAGGCTGAACGCGACCACGGCCGCCACCAGCATGTAGTGCGGCCCGTAGACGTGGCCGACCGCCTGCCACACGAGGATGCGCACGAAGCCGATGGCCGCCAGGATCAGCCCCAGCGCGAACCCGGTGGCCACCTCGCGCCGGATCACGCGCCACCAGTCGCGCAGCCGCACCTCGCCCAGCGCCATGGCGCGGATCACCAGCGTGCTGGCCTGGCTCCCCGTGTTGCCGCCGGACGAGATCATCAGCGGGACGAACGAGGCGAGCACGACGGCGCGGGCGATCTCGTCCTGGAAGTGCGCCATCGCCGTGGCCGTCAGCATCTCGCCGATGAAGAGGACGACCAGCCAGACGCCGCGCTTGCGCACCATCGCCGCCAGGCCCACGTCGAAGTAGGGCGCGTCCAGCGCCTCCATCCCGCCGGCCTTCTGGATGTCCTCGGTGGCCTCTTCCTGCACCACGTCGACGATGTCGTCGACGGTCACGATCCCCTTCATCCGCCCCTGCGAGTCGAGCACGGGAAGGGCGAGGAGGTCGTTCTCGGCCAGCAGCAGCGAGAGCGCCTCCTGGTCCATGTGCTCGGGGACGGTCACCAGCTCCGTCTCCATCACCTCGTGGATCGGCCGGTCGCCGGGAGAGGCGAAGAGCTCGCGGAAGGAGACCACGCCCTGCAGCCGCTGCTCGGCGTCGAGCACGTAGGCGTAGTAGATGGTCTCCAGGCGGCGGCGGGCCTGGCGGCGGAGGTAGGTAATGGCCTCGTCCACCGTCATCTCGCGCCGCACGCGCGCGAAGCGGGGGCTCATCAGCCCGCCGGCCTCGTCCTCCTCGTACGCCAGCAGCGCGCTGACCTCGCGCCGGGTGACCGGGTCCAGGAAGTCGATCACGTGGACGCGGTCGTCCGGATCCAGCTCCTGCACCAGGTCGGCCGCGTCGTCGGGCGGGAGGAGGCGCACCCAGCGGCGGCGCGCGCCCTCGCGCAGCTCCATCAGCAGCTCCGCCTGGTCGCGCGTGCTGAGCCCCAGGAAGAAGTCGTCCGCCTCGTCCGCGGGCAGCAGCGTGAACCCCTCCGCGCGCTCGTCGCGGGAGAGGATCGGCCACACGTCCTGCAGCTCTTCGGCGGTCAGCGCTTCGGAGGCCGGCGGAATCATCCGGTTCGGTCGCGGTCGGCTACGGGTTCGGAGACGGCGGAGCTTCGGCGGGCGTACGATACCCGCGGGGGCGCGGGCGCACCAGCGTTTTCAAGCGCGGAAGTGCGTCAGTGCCGAAGTGCATCAGTGCGCCGCCTTGCGATGAGTGAACGCACTCACGCACTTCCGCACTCTCGCACTCTTCCGCTCAGATCCACTTCTTCCGGCGGAAGTATACGTACAGCCCCAGGCCGACGGTCAGCATCACCCCGATGGCCCACGCGTAGCCGTACTGCCACGACAGCTCCGGCATCACGTGGAAGTTCATCCCGTAGATCCCCGCCACGACCGCGACGGCCATCAGGATGATCGACCACGCCGCCATCAGCCGCATGGTGATGTTGAGCTGGTTGGAGACCACCGACAGCTGCGCCTCCATCGCCCCCGTCAGCAGGTCGCGCAGCGTGTCCAGCTCCTCCACCACGCGCATGAGGTGGTCGTGCACGTCCTGGAAGTACAGCATCAGGTCGGCCGACAGGAACGGCAGGTCGCGGCGCAGCAGGGTGGAGAGGAGGTCGCGCTCGGGGCCCAGCACCTTGCGGAAGAGCGTCATCTCCCGCCGCACGTTCAGCAGCCGCTCCAGCCCGCCGGGATCGTGCCCCGTGAAGATCTGCCCCTCCATCTCCTCCACGCGGTCGGCGAAGTGGTCCATCACCGGGAAGTAGTGGTCCACGATGCTGTCCATGATCGCGTGGCCCAGCACCCCGACCGAGTGGAACGCCCTGGGGTCCGCGCGCCAGCGGGCCAGCACCTCGCCGAACTCGTGCACCTTGTGGTCGTGCACGGTCACGATGTAGCGCCGGCCCAGGAAGATGTGCACCTCGTGCAGCGCCATCCGCTCGCGCTGGGGGTTGAACGCGGCGGCGTAGAGGACCAGGAAGTAGTAGCCGGGATAGCGGTCGAGCTTGGGGCGCTGCCGGCCGCGCACGCAGTCCTCCACCGCGAGGGGATGGAAGTGCAGCCGCTCGCGCAGGAGCTGCTCCTCGCCGGGCCCCGGGCAGGCGATGTCGATCCAGACGAGCGGCGCCTCGCGGTCGTCGGCGCTGCGGGCCTCCTGGCAGCGGTCGAACAGCGCCAGCCCGTCTTCCAGCGGCACCGCGTGCACGCCGCTGCCGTTGTCGGCGTAGCAGACGGTGCGCGACCTGGTGGGCTGGTCGGCCTCGGTCAGCTCGCGCGCGTGGAAGTGGCGGTCGGCGGGGAGCGACGGCTCCGGCCCGCCGAACCCCATCTCGTCGGCGGGGATGATGTCACCGCGCGCGGCGCCGCTCATAGCCCGGTACGGTGTCGGTGATCACGGCCACGGCGATCTCCAGCAGCCCCAGCGCCACGTGGGGGATCCACACCTCGGTGTCGAAGCCGAACAGCCAGGGGCTGACCGCCAGCAGCACGCCCGAGATCCCGTCCAGCCAGAGATGGACGGGCATCTGCAGGCGCTTGACGACGCCGAGCTCGTAGTCGGTGAACAGGGAGTAGACGATGGCCGCGCCGCCCAGCGCGACGAAGATCCACGTCTGCGGGCCCGGCCCGAAGCGCAGGACGAACGGGAGCGCGATCATCAGCGCGCCCACCGTGTAGTCCAGCACGCCGTGGGTGCGGGTGGGAATCCGCATCAGCGTTCCTCCATTGGGGGGGATTTGCGATTCGCCCGTTTACGCGGCGGGCGATTGCAAGGGGCGCGCCCTAACTGCAGTGCTGAGTGCTGAGTCGAACTTCGCGCGGCATCAGCTCCAGCGCTCGATGATGCCGTCCGCCGCGTCCGCGGGGAAGACGTCGGGGTGCAGCCAGGCGGCGAGCGCCTCGATCCCCGCGACCACGCGCGGGCCGGAGCGGCTGAAGTACGCGCTGTGGCCGATCGCCGCCGCGCCACGCTCGATCGCGCGCGGGGCGAGCGCGTGCAGCCGCTCGCGCGCGCGATCCGCGTCCACCCGCGCCTGCTCCAGTGCGTAGCCGCAGGGAACGAGGAGGAGGCGGTCGGGATCGAGTCCCTCGACGTCCGACCACGGCACCTCCACCGAGTGCCCGCCCGGCGCGCCGATCAGCCCGTCCCCACCCGCGATGTCGATCATCTCGGGGATCCAGTGGCCGGGCGCGAACGGCGGGTCCAGCCACTCCAGCGCCAGCACCCGCGGCCGCGCCCGCCCGGCGACGGCATTGCGGACGCAATCGATGCGCGCGCGGAGGCCGGCCGCGGTCTCGTCGCCGCGCGCGGGCTCGCCGGCCGCGTCCGCCACCTGCTCGACGGAGTCGATGATCTCGTCCAGCGTGTGCGCGTCGAGCGACAGCACGTGGGGACGGTGCGGCAGCGCGGCAACGGCGTCGTGCACCGACGGCGTGGGGACGGCGCACACCTCGCACACGGCCTGGGTGAGGATCAGCTCAGGGCGCGAGTCGGCCAGCGCGCGGGCGTCGATCTCGTAGACGCTGCCGAACTCCTGCATGCAGCGCCGCACCTCCGCGTCGATCTCGCCGCTGGTCAGCCCCGACGGGTCGAAGCGCACGCGGCTGAGCCGGGGGAGGCCGAGCGCCTCGGGCGGCCAGTCGCACTCGTGCGAGATGGCCACGAGCCCGTCCTGCAGCCCCAGCTCGTACACGATCTCCGTTGCGCTCGACAGCAGCGACGCGATCCGCACCATTCCTCCGCCGTTCGGGTGTGCCGCCACAACCTGCGCGCGCGCCGTTCCCCCGCGCAAGCGAAACGGTGGCGCGCGACCCGTTGTCCGCGCGGCGGCGGCGGCCTAGTTTCCGCGCCCACCCGCACCGTCCACGGAGCCGACCCCCATGCAGATCATCCGCCAGCCCCGCGTCACCGTCATCGCGCGCCAGCAGTTCACCGTGCCGCCGCACATCAACTGGCGCAGCGACAGCGAGGTGGCCGGCGAGGCCCTGGCGGAGTTCGCAGGCCGGCTCTGCTACCTCAGCTTCGGCGAGGACGCGGGACTGGAGGGCGGCCACAAGACCATCCCCGGCCGTACGACGAACCAGGCCTATCTCGCGAACATCCTGAAGACGAAGCACGGCAGTGTGCTCGAGCACGCCGTCTGGAGCTTCCTGTTCGAAGGAGTCAGCCGTTCGCTGACGCACGAGTTGATCCGGCACAGGGCAGGCATGGGATACAGTCAGCTGAGCCAGAGGTACGTGGACGAGTCGGAGATCGGGTTCGTGCTCCCGCCGGAGATCGAGGAGGGCACGCCCGAGTTCGAGACATGGCGGCAGGCATGTGAGCGCTCGCTGGCTTCCTATCAGCAACTCCTTGCCGGGGTAGCGGAGAAGGTTGGCGATGAAGGCCCGGCAACGATGAGGAAGAAGCGCGCGCGGCAGGCTGCACGCTCAGTGCTGCCCAACTCGGCAGAGACGAAGATCGTAGCTACCGGGAACGCCCGCGCACTGCGCCACTTCTGCGAAATGCGAGGCGCAGGGAATGCAGATCTGGAGATTCGCCGTCTCGCGGGTGCGGTGCTGCGCGTGCTGCATCAGGAAGCACCAAATATGTTTGGCGACCTCCGCTTGGTTCCCAGCTCAGACGGGATCGACACGATCGAGACGGAGTTTTCAAAGGTCTGAGGCCGTAATCACAGCAAGTCCAACCTCTCTCCTTATCTCACCAGGCTCAAGCCGTGAGCACCCCGCGCGTTCCGCATACGCTCTGGACAGAACGCGCGGGTATTATCGCTGTTGCTTCCGAGATCAACCGGCTCGGGTTGATCTGGCGTGAGCAGCCCTCCGTCGACGTCGGTATCGACGGTCAGATTGAACTGGTGGATCCAAACGGCCGTGCAACGGGCAGGATCGTAGCCGTTCAGGTGAAGAGCGGACCTTCCTTTTTCAAGGATGACGGCGAGCACTGGATGTTTCATCCTGACGAGAAACACCGGTTCTATTGGGAAATCTTCCCGCTACCGGTGCTTCTGATGCTCCATTCACCGGCTGACGGAATCACATACTGGGTCGACGCGCGTCAAGCATTACGGAGTACGCCGGCCGAAGCTATCAAGGTGCCCAAGAACAACCAGCTTCAGAGCGCAACCGCTGCAGATCTCTTCTATACGGCTGGACATCCGACCCAGTCCCTCCTCGAGCTTCCGGCGGTAATCGACGCCCTCTGCAGGGCGAGAACCGCTTCGGCAACGTTCCATCTCACGTATTTCGACTTGTTTGTAAACGGACTTACGAACATCGCCAATGCCATCTACTTCGGGATGGATTTAGCAATGGAAGTAGCGGAAGCAAAGCTTCCCGAGGATGTAGAGTGGATGTCGTTCGGTTCGGAAGCGCATGATTTCTTGTTCGGATTCCTGAACTTCCTCGTCGAGCAGAATCTTGCGACTGTAGACGTGTCCAGCTGTCTGGTCGATTGGAATACGCGGGGGTTGCTTCCAAAAACCATCGCCCCGCTCACCTCGCGAGGACGCGCGCTGGTCCGGGTCATCTGGGAATTACAGGAACGATTTCAACGTGAGGGTCGCCTCGACGTTCCTCCCGGGCTGGGAGTCGCCCAGGAGGATTTCGTCCGGATGGAGTTCACTGCCTCGCACTATTATCGGATCCCGCTGATCACTGCGTTCCAGCAGCTCATCCGAGAAGAATCGGATCGAGCCACCTCATAGCTCCTCATCGCGCTGTAGGCGCTCCAGAATAACCGCCAGCTCCGCCACAGCCTCCTCCAGCGGCCGCGAGGTGTCGATGACGGGGAGGGCGAGCGCGTCGGCCTGGCCGCGGAGGTAGGCGGCCCAGCAGTCCATGTCGCGGGTCGCAAGCTCGGGCTGGCAGCGGGGGCCGTGCAGCCGCGCGTTGCGTTCCGCGTGGCCGCAGTCGGCCAGCGCGATCTGCCAGCGCCGCGCGCCCAGCCGCACCAGGTGGTCGCGCGCCATGCTCGCCCGCACCTGCCCGTCCAGCACCGCCACGCGCACGCCGTCGTCGTTGCGCAGCAGACGGGCGATCCACTCCGCCGTCATCGCCGACTGCCACCCGTCCCCGCTCCCGAAGCGGCGCACCATCTCCTCCGGCGAGGGGACGCCGATGGAGTCGAAGAAGTAGCATCCCACGCCCGGCAGTCGCAGGGCGTCGAGCGCATGGACGAGCGTCGTCTTCCCCGCGCCGGACGCGCCGGTGAGGACGAGGATTGCGGGTTGGGGATTCATCGGGATGGAGATTTGGACGACGTCGGCTCTGCCGCGAATGGGCAGGCGTACGGCTCCGCTTGGGATGGCGTTTCAGCGGGAAGATGCCGAGGGCGGGAGTGGAGATCGTATCTCCTTACGCGACCACACGGTCCTTCCCGAGGCGCTTGGCTTCGTAGAGCTTGCGGTCGGCGTCGGCGAGGAACGTCTCGGGCGTGGGGTGCCGGCCCGCCTCGGCCACGCCCGCGCTGATGGTGACGGCGAGCCCCGGATGCACCGTCTCCCAGGCGTGCTCGCGGACCAGGCGGCAGACCTTCTCGCTCGCCGCGGCCGCCTGCTCCAGCGTGGTGGCGGGGAAGAGGACGACGAACTCCTCGCCGCCGAAACGCGCCACCACGTCGCTCTGGCGCACGTGCTGGCGCAGGATGCCTGCGACGGCGCGCAGCACCTCGTCGCCCACGGCGTGCGAGCAGGTGTCGTTGATGCGCTTGAAATCGTCGAGGTCGCAGATCATCACGCTCAGCGGCTGCACGCCGCGCACGGCCAGCGGCAGCGCCTCGGCCAGGCGCTGGTCCAGGTAGCGACGGTTGAACGCGCCGGTCAGCGGGTCGCGGATGGTGAGCGCGTGCAGCTCGCGGTTGCGCTCCTCCAGCTCTGCCTGCGCGCGGGCCAGCGCCGCCTCGGCCTCCTTCCGCTCGGCGATCTCGCGCTCCAGTTCGATGGTGCGCAGGCGGTGGATCTCGCGCTCCTGCAGCGCCCGCTCGGTGTCGAACTGCACCATCATCGCCGCCATCTTCGCGTTCGCCTGCTCCTGCAGGTGCTGCACGCGCAGCTCGTCGAAGCGCTCGAAATAACGCAGCGCCTCCTCGAACCGCCCCATCGCCGCGTACGCGCGCGAGAAGCGCCGCTGCAGCTGCGCGGTGTGCGAGGGCGGCCGCTCGGTGCGGACGAACAGCGCCTGCGCCTGCTCGTAGCACGCCAACGCCTCGGCGGGTCGGCCGCGGTGCAGGTGCACGTCGCCCTGCACCCACACGGCGTCGGCATAGTAGCCCACGTGCAGGGGAGCGTCCGCGAGCGCGTCGAGCGAGCGGACGATCGAGGCTTCCGCCGCGTCCACGTCGCCGCGCTCGAGCAGGAGCTTCGTCAGCCCCAACCGGCCCAGCGCAGCGCCGGCGGCGTCTCCCTCGCGCTCGTACAGCTCCAGGCAGCCGCGGTAGTATTCCTCCGCCGCCGCGAGATCCTCCAGCTCCTCGGCGGCGATCCCCATGCGGTACAGCGTGCGCGCGGTGTTGAGCGGATAGCGGTCGCCCATGCTCTCCAGCGCCACGCGGTAGTAGGAGAGCGCGCGCTCGAACTGGTCCATGTTGCTGTAGACGATGGCGATGCGGCCGACCAGCTCGGCGCGCTCCCACCGCCCCTCGTCGTCGGCGTCGCCCGCCCATCCGCCGGCGGTGGACTCGTGCAGCTCCAGCGCCTGCAGCAGCAGCGGAAGCGCCTTCACGAAGCCGCCCTGCGCGGTGAGCACGGTGCCCATCACCCGCAGCGCGCGCGCCTCCTCGTCCGGCCGGCCCGCCGCGCGCGCGGCCTCGATGGCGTCGCCCGCGTGGCGGAGCGCGAGGTCGAAGTCGTACGTCGACGCGCGGTTGGCGGCGAGCTCGACCAGCACCTCGCAGCGCAGGGCGTCGTCCCCCGCGCGCTCGCAGCGGGCGAGCGCGTCGTGCAGGATCTCCCGCGCGCGCGGCACCTCCGCCGCGACGGCGGAGAGGCACGCGCCCAGCGCCGCCATCGCCCGCCGCTCCATCTCCGCATCGCCGAGCTTTTGCGCGGCAACGAGCGCGCGCTCGGCCAGCCCGCGCGCAGCCTCGGGCTCGCGGTGGCGGATGGCCAGCGCGCGGGCGCGGAGCGTCGCGGCGTTCTCCTGGTCTGCGGCGGAGATGAGCGCGGGAGCCATCGGGGCAGATCTGTCGGCGGAGACGCGCGGGAGGAGGGGATTGCACCGCGCGCGGCTGCGGAGGGCGTAGTAATAGTTTCCCGCGGGCTCGAACGGAAGCCTCGTCGCTCGCGGCGGCGCTCTTGACCGGCGTCGCCGTTGCGTATCCCTTCCCCGGGGATCGCGCGATCCCAATCTCTCACGTACTGGGGATTTCGATGGGGCTGTTCGACTTCCTCCGCAAGCGCGGCGGCGATGATCGCGCCGCGGCGACGCCCGCGCCCGGCGAGTTGCCGACGCCGCTGTCGGAGCTGATGGCGCGGGTGATGGAGGACGGGTCCGACGCGTCGTGGCGCGCGTTCGGCGAGGCGTTCCTCCGCTCGCGCGTGGGCGTTGTCGCCAGCGACGTGCCCGCCCCGGGCGAAGATCCCCCGCGTGGGCGGCCGATCGCGCCGATGCCGCCGGGCGGCGGATCGTACGTCGTGCCCGCGGGCCGGGCCGGGCTCGGGAAGGCGGCCACGCCGGACGGGCGGGTGATGATCCTGGCCTGCGCGGACCGCGATGCGTTCGTACGGAAGTTCCACGCTCGCTTCAACCGCGAGGTCATGGGGCGCGATCTCGCCCAGGTCGCGCTCGCCATCCCCGACTGCGAGGGGATCCTGCTGAACAGCGCCGCCAGCCTCCATTCCATCGCCCTCGACCGCACGCGGCTCACGAGCCTGCTCGAGCAGCGACCGTGATCTCCCGTGCACCCATACGGGCCTTGGCGAAACTGCTGTCACTTCCGCGCTGAGAGTCGCGAGCGAAGCGAGCCCAGGTCCCTCCCCAAGTCGGTTTTGGGGGAGGGACAGGCGCGAAGCGCCAGGGAGAGGGCGCGGGAGCGGCGCCGCGCGCAACGCGGACGATCGCCAGCGGATCGAGCGTGCGCTCCGGGCCCGCGCAGCGTAGGTTGTCGGCGTCCGCGGGGAAGTCTTCGTCACCCCGAGTCGGCTTGACACCCCCGCGGACCCGGCCTAAACTACCGCCGCCGAACGAGCGTTCGAACGAGACTCCTTGGCGAGGGTAAAAGGGGCGCGGGCACGGCCTTCGCGGCTGCCCGCGTCCGGTGTTTCCCCGCCGGAGACGGGGGGAGATTGTTCAGTGTCCGAGCAAAACCATCCAACGATACGGGAGACCAGCGGATGGCCCGCTACACCGATGAAGAGCTGAAGGAGAAGGTCCACAACGGCTTCATCGTCGAGTACCCCGACGAGATGACCGAGGGATACAAGAGCGCGCTGATCGTGCAGCTGCTGGTGCAGGCCGACACCGAGCTGATCTCCGCGCCGGCGTACTTCGGCGCCAGCCGCGACGCGCCGTCGACGAACACCATGGTCTCGGCCACGGCCATCATCCAGGACGAGCTGGCGCACGCCAACATCGCGTACCGGCTGCTGGAGGACCTGGGGCTCGACAAGGAGCAGCTCGTCTACGGCCGCGAGCCGCACGAGTTCAAGCACCCCTACGGCTTCGACCACCCGCTCGACAACTGGGCGGAGCTGGTGGTGGCCAACGGGCTGTACGACCGCGCCGGCATCACCCTGCTGGGCGACGTCTACAAGAACACCAGCTACGGCCCGCTCAAGCGCGCGCTGGTGAAGGTGGACCAGGAGGAGACCTTCCATCTCCGCCACGGCGAGATGTGGATGAAGCGCCTCTCCAAGGCCGGCGGCGAGGCCAAGGCGCAGATCCAGCGCGCGGTGGACTGGATGTTCCCCATGGCCGTGGAGTGGTTCGGGCTGCCCGACGACATGAAGCGCCATTCCGGCCAGTTGGAGTACAAGCTGAAGGGGATGACCAACGACGAGCTGCGCCAGACGTGGATGAAGTCCACGGTGCCGCTCTGCGAGGGGATCGGCATCGACGTTCCAGCGCACTGGAGCGACGAGGAGCAGAAGTTCGTGCTCGACTATCCGTTCCCGTGCGAGTACGACGAGAGCGAGAAGCGCTGGCTGTTCGACGAGGGCGAGATCTCCTGGTCGAAGGTTTTCGAGCGCTGGAAGGGGCGCGGGCCCGCGAACAAGCGGTACGTGGAGATGATCCAGGAGGGCCGCGGCTTCCGCCACCAGCTGGAGATGGCCGCCTGATGGCCGCCTGCGCATCGTCCGCATCGCGCTTCGCGGCGGAGGGTGACGGGGGGACGGCGCTGCTGGACGCGCCGTCCGCGTACCCCGTCCCCTTCGACGAGCGCACCGGCCCGCTGTGGGACGCGCTCCGCGAGGTGATGGACCCCGAGATTCCCATCTCCCTCGTGGACCTCGGCCTGATCTACGACGTCCGGCAGGAGGGGAACCGGGTGGAGGTGGACCTCACCTTCACCGCCACGGCGTGCCCGTGCATGGCCTTCATCCACTTCGACATCCAGGACCGGCTGCAGCGCGAGCCGGGGGTCGACGAGGTGAAGGTGAACGAGGTCTGGTCGCCCGCGTGGACCAAGGCGCGCATCACCCCCGAGGGCCGCGAGACGCTGCGGACCTTCGGCGTGTCGATGTAGATGAACAACTGAAAGTCCTAAGTCCTTAGTCCCAAGTCCTAAGTGGATCCGCTGCGCGGGATTGGGCTCAAGGACGAAGCACTCAGGACTTAGGACCCAGGACTCAGGACTTCTTCTCCCCGATGAAAGAGCCCGTATTCGAAGTGTTCGCGCGCAAGTCGCGCGAGGAGCCGCTGCGGCACATCGGCTGGGTCAACGCCATGGACGGCGACCTGGCCCGCGTGTACGCGTGGAAGACCTACGACGAGCAGAACTGGGCGGAGATGTGCGTGATCCCGCGCTCCGCCATCATCCCCGTGGACCCCGACGAGAGCCAGTTCGTGACCGCGGCGAAGAGCGACGGCGAGGACGAGATCGTCCACAGCCGCGGCACCGGCAGCTACGGTGGCGGCGACGTGGCCGGCAAGGAGGGGCGATGACCGAGACGCTCGCCGCGGCCACGTACGAGGCCGCCGACCAGCTCCCCGCCGACGCGCGCGCGGCGCTGCGCGACCTGGTGCTGGCGCTGGCCGACAGCAAGCGCGTGCTGGGGCTGCGCTACAGCGACCGGATGCTGGGCTCGCCCACGCTCGAGGCGGGGATCGCCGCGTCGTCGATGGCCCAGGACGAGTGGGGGCACGCGCGGCTGACCTACGCGCTGCTGGGCGACCTGGGCGACGACCCCAAGGCGCTGGAGCACGAGCGCGACGCCGCCGAGTACCGCAGCATCGGCACGCTCGACGCCGACCTCGACGGGTGGAACGGGATGACGGCCGCCGGGCTGCTGATCGACATGGCGCTGACCGCGCAGTACGCGGCGCTGGTCGACAGCCGCTACACGCCCGTGCGCAACCGCGTGCAGAAGCTGCTGGACGAGGAGAAGTTCCACTTCCAGTACGCCGCCGGCTGGGCGCGCCGCATCGCCCAGGCACCGGAGCTGCGCGACGGGCTGGCCGCCGCGCTGGCGAAGGCGCTCCCCGAGGCGCTCCGCTGGCTGGGCCGCGACGACGCGCCGGGGATCCGCCGGCTGGTGGAGGAGGGGATCGTCCGCGACCTGCCGTCGGACCGGCGCTCGCGCTTCCTGGCGCGCGTCGGGCCGGTGCTGGAGGAGATCGGGATGGCCGGCGCGCTGGGCGTGGTCCGCGACGCGGGCGAGTGGACGTACGCCGGCGAGCTGGACTGGAGCGGGTGGGACGACGCCACGCGCCGCGCCGGCGGCTCGCTGGACGAGCAGACGGCGGCCCGCGCGCGCGGCGACAAGAACCGCGCCCTGCTGATGGACTGACGATGGAGCCCGCCACCCGCGAGGCCGGCACCCCGCCGGAGCACGCCCCCTGCCCCTTCTGCGAGGGGACGGACACGCGGCTGCTCAACCCGTTCGGCGGGCAGCTGTCGATGGCACAGTACTGGTGCAATCGCTGCCGCACCGGCTTCGAGTACATCAAGTGGGAAGACGACGGAGAGGGATTCGACTCCTGATCCGACACGAAATATCCAAGCAGCGGCCCGGCGGAGACCCTCTCCGCCGGGCCGTTTCGCATTCATCTCACGTGCGCTCCGTTCACGCCACGGCCGGATCATCGGACAACCCTTCTCATCTATTCTACTTTAAATGACGGTAAATATTGTTGTCTGAAGGATGGCTCAGATTGCATCTGTAGCAGCCACTCGTGGATGAATCCAACTGTTTCTACCGGTGAATGTGGCTGTTGATCGGAATTTATACAGATAGAATGCACGGAGTCACCAAGCCGCGCGATGCCAATCAGTTGCAGACACACTTGCGGAAGTTGTACAGTGTCGCTATCCTGTACGCTGGATGTTGCGGCTGAATGGGTGCGGTCTACCCGATCCGCCGCTCCGCTGGTACCGGTTCGGCCTGCCCCGCCCCGCTGCCACGCAATCCCGCAGACAGATCATTCACTTTCCGCCCTCGCGTGTCCCCGGCTGGAGACGCGATGGGAGCCACACAACGTCCTAGGGAGAGACGATGGACACTCGCAAGTACGCAACCCTGCTCTCGGTGGCCCAGGAAGCCCAGGCCGGACGCGAGGCCTCGGCGCGCGCGCTGCTCGACCGCGTGGTGAAGGAGCGCATGGACGCGGGGGGCGGCGCCGGCGACCTGCACTTCTACCTCTTCGCCCGCGCGCTGTCGAAGCGGCTGTCGTCGGAGAAGACGGAGGAGATCAACCTGTACCTGCGCCAGTTCCAGGACACGCAGATCTCCCTGTTCAACCTCCTCGCGCGCCATCTCCCCACCGTGGCGCTGACCGCGCCGCTGGCCAACCAGCTGCTGGCGCGCTTCGTGGGCGGCCACGAGGAGGTCACTATCTTCGACATCGGCATCGGCTCGGGGCACCAGGAGATCGCCATGCTGCGGCTCCTGGCCGCGCAGCACCGCCTCCCCCAGCGGCTGAACGTCGTGGCCGTCGAGCCCGACGCGGGGAGCCTGATCGAGGCGCAGATGGGGCTGTTCGAGGCCAGCGTGGAGCTGGGCTTCGAGCTGGAGTTCGTCCCCGTGCACAAGGTGGTGGAGGACATGACCGAGGCCGAGTGGGCCGAGCTGGCGGTGTTCGACTGCCCGCTGGTGGTGAACGCCTCGTTCGCGGCGCACCACATCCAGTGCACCGAGGGGTCGCGCCTGCGCGACCAGATCTTTTGCCGCATCCGCGAGCTGGACCCCAACGCGGTGGTGCTGGCCGAGCCCAGCTCCAACCACCACACCGCCAGCCTGGTCGAGCGCTTCAAGGCCTCCTGGCACCACTTCGGGCTGACCTTCCGGCTGATCGACGAGCTGGAGGTGGAGCCGCACGAGGCCGCGGCGATGAAGATGTTCTTCGCGCGCGAGATCGAGGACATCGTGGCCAACGGCGAGGCCACGCGCTACGAGCGCCACGAGCCGGCGGAGGTCTGGGTGGAGCGCCTGCGCCGCGCCGGCTTCACCCCGTACGCCGACTTCGAGTTCGCGCGCGAGACGCGGCACGACCTGGTGCGCGTGGCCCCGCGCGAGGGCTACATCGGGCTCGATTACGCCGACGAGACGCTGGTGGCGGTGATCTGCGCCACCTCGGGTGTTCCCGCCGCCCCGCGCGTGCGCCGCGTCCACCGCGCCCGCGCGTTTACTCCATCCCGCTGCTCCGCCGGTCTCCAGGTTGGCCGCGGGGTTCCGAATCAGCCGCTTTGGCCGGAGCGGGACGAAGGGGACTGCATGGAAAGTAAATGGCTCCCGTACAAGGTGTTACACTTGACGGTAGCAGGTGCGCCCGGCATATTCCACGCTCTGTCCGTGACATCGGGTGCCGGAGCACGCTCCGGCGCCGAACGAAGCCCCCTCCCGCCTCCCTTGCGCGCGCGTCCGGTGCCGTCCCGGGCCGCCGCGGGCACCCCCCTCCGGGAAGCACGATCCTTCAGACAGGACGTACAGGACCTTGAGCGACGACGTGCGCGTACCCGCAGACGCCACCGTGAGCGGTGGCAACATCCTTTCCATGCTGGCGGCGATGGGTCCGTTCCGGAAGCGCGGCGAGCAGATCCTGGAGGAGTACGGCATCCACGGCGTGGACGTGGAGAAATGGTATCCCCTTCCCGCCTACGTGCAGTCGCTGCGCACCATCGGGCAGAAGATGGGGCCCAACACGCTGCTGCAGATCGGCAAGCAGATCCCCCACCACGTGCCGCTGCCGCCGGGGCTGGACACCTTCGAGAAGGTGCTGGCGTCGTTCGGGATCGCCTTCGACATGAACCACCGCGGGATCACGCCCGGCGCGATCAGCTACCGGCTGCAGAGCGAGCGCTCGGCCGACATCACCACCGGCACGCCCTATCCATGCGAGTTCGACCGCGGCGTGATCCAGGGGTTCTTCCAGGTGCTGCTGAGCAAGCGGGTGACCGTGCAGCACGGCGACGGGGGATGCAAGAACGAAGGCGCGGCGACGTGCACGCATCACGTGGTGGTGCCGCTGGCATGACCGAAGTGCGTGAGTGCGTGAGTGCGGAAGTGCGAGGGTACGGATGTACGGAAGTGCTGAGTGCTGACGAAAATGGCCCTGCTCGCCGAGTGGCGAGCAGGGCCGTTTCCATTGCGCGCGGCGCCCTCTCCCTGGCGCTTCGCGCCTGTCCCTCCCCCAAAACCGACTGGGGGAGGGACCCGGGCTCGCTTCGCTCGCGGCGACTCAGCGCGGTCCGGGTGAGGGCCTACCGCAGGCGGTAGCTCAGCTCGAAGGTGCCGTAGGTGTGGGGCGTGGGCTGCGTCTCGTACTGGCGGGCCTGGGTGAGGGCGCGGTACTCCAGGGTGAGGCCGCCCAGCCGCGCGCCCGCGCCCACCTCGTACTGCCAGAGGAACGGGCGCCGCGCCACGCTGGGGCTGCCGCCCGCGCCGTCCAGGAACAGGTCGCGCGCCACGGCGTCCTCGCGCACGCGGGCGATGGCGTACACCGACGCGGGGCCCGCGCGGCGGTCGGCGGCGCGGCTCCACGGGTGCGGCACGTTCCACCCCGCCCGCAGCGTGGCGCCCGCGTGCGCGCCCACGTGCACGTTCCCGGCGTCGGCGCCCCACTCAGGCGCGAGGGTGGCGACTCGAACATCCCCCGAGCGCAGGTCGGCAAGGATGCGCGACTCGTCGTAGCGCACCACGATCCCCGGCTCGAAGCGGAGCTGGTTGTCCCATCCCTCCGGGTCCCAGAATCCCGCCAGCCGGTGCCAGCCGGTGTGGATCGCCTTTCCCAGCGAGGGCGGGCCGGTCACCCCGATCTCCACCCCCACCGAGCGGCGGCCGGCGGCGGTGAGGACGTTCCCCGTCGCCGACAGGTAGAGCCACCCCGCGTACGGGCGCTCGCCGGGGACGGGCTCGGCGGCGTCGACGCGCGGGGTGAACAGCTTCTGCCCGAACGCGAAGGTGGTGCTGGTGCACGCGCTGTCGGCGGACTCGCCGCCGGAGCAGCGGGCGGAGCGCGGCGCCAGCTTCCCCGCCCACAGCGGCCCGCCGGCGATCTCCATCGACAGGTCCACGCCGTTGGTGTAGTCGTGGTCCGGCCGGCTGTCTACGGGGATCCAGAAGTCGTACGCGTCGTTGTCCAGCGACAGCCGGACGTCGCGCACCTGCGCCGACGCGGGCGCGGCGGCCAGCGCCAGCGCGAACGCGAGCACGGCACGGCCGGGGCCGCGTCTGTGTGAGCCTGCTTTCATTCGGGGAACCTGCCTGGGGAACCGGTCCGGAGCCTCGGTCGCCGATGCGCGGAGGGGACGCGGATGCCGCGCTCGCATGGGGAGCGCGCGACAAAGGTAATGCATCTCCTCGCAACGACCAACCGCCTCACAGCGAACGCGCGTCGGCCGCAATCTCTGACGACACGCCATCTCACCATCACCCTCGGGCCAGGGATACGAGCGTCACGTCACGGTTGGATCTCCGTCTCACCATCTCCTGAACACGTCCGTGAAGTGCTTGCGTGGCATGGGGTTGGCAGAACAGAAGGGATCGGGAGACGAGGGGAACCGGACCAGGGGAGGAGACGATGCCGAGAGGGTGGAGCAGCAAGGACGAGCGGATGTACGACCACATCAAGGACAGCAGCCGCGAGCGCGGGATGAGCGAGGACCGCGCGGAGGAGATCGCCGCGCGGACCGTGAACAAGCAGCGCCGCGAGGAAGGGCGCACGCCCAACCGGACCACGCAGGGCACCGGCAACCCCAACCGCGGCTACGAGGCGCGCAGCCGCGACGAGCTGTACAACATCGCGAAGGAGAAGGACATCCCCGGGCGCAGCAAGATGGACAAGGACGAGCTGATCCGCGCCATCCGCGGGAAGTAACGGAAGATAGCTCACACGGAGGGAACGGAGGAAACGGAGGAGGTCTTTCCGTTCCCTCCGTTCCCTCCGTGTGAGACTTCCAGGATCGCCTGACCGTGCGCGTTGCTCGCCCTTTCGCGCGGGCGTATCTTCGCATCCGTGCGCAGGATGAGCGCGCGAGCCACCCCGATCGACACGACCGATGCCGTCCCAGATCGCGCCCGCCACCCTCGAAGGGTGGTACGCGCTGCACCAGATGTTCTCCATCGACTGGCCGCTGGGCAGCCGCGCCGCCGCCTTCGCCGACGAGGCGCGCGCGCTGTTCGAGCGGCTGAACGCCTCCGCCGGCGAGGGATGGAGCGAGCCGGTCCGTCTCGTCGGCGCGAGCGGCGCCGACTTCATGTTCATCCACTTCCGCCCCACCCTCGACGCGCTGGCCGAGGTGCAGCGCACCATCGCCACCTCCGACGTGGGCCGCGCGCTGACGCTGGTCTACGAGTACCTCTCCGTCACCGAGGCGGGGCTGTACCACGCCACGGCCGAGGCGGCGGGGCTGGGCGAGCCCGAGTCGGACGCCTTCAGGCAGCACCTCGCCACCGTCACGGCGGCCGAGGCCGGGTCGGCGCACGTGAAGACGCGGCTCTTTCCGCAGGTGCCCGAGGGGATGCGCTACGTGTCGTTCTATCCCATGACGAAACGACGCGGCGCCGGGCAGAACTGGTACGCGCTCGACGTGCGCGAGCGCAGCCGGCTGATGCGCGACCACGGGATGACGGGGCGGCGCTACGCCGGGCGCGTGTTCCAGGTGATCACCGGCAGCATCGGGCTGGACGACTGGGAGTGGGGCGTGACGCTGTTCGCGCGCGACCCGCTGGACTTCAAGCGGCTGGTCACCGAGATGCGCTTCGACGAGGCCAGCGCGGTGTACGGCGAATTCGGCCGCTTCTTCACGGGCATCCGATTTGCTCCCCCGGAGTGGGGCGGCATGCTCGGCGCGGGCTGAACGCCGCGCCCACGCGCCCTCCCGGACGGCCTCCAGACGCCCGGGCCCGGTCGGGGTCCGGGCGTTCCTGCGAGCCCCGGCCTCGCATCGACTCAGACGCGATCTCCACGGGTGCCCGTGCTGGCGTGGCACTCCGGACGCCCCGTATCTTGCGCCGCATGGACCTGAACCGAAGCCTCACCGCGCTGGGCGCCGCCACGCTGCGCATGTTCGGCGGCGTGGGCGTGTTCAGCCGCTTCACCGCCGAGGCGTCGCGCTCCGCCGGCAACGTGCGCACCTGGGGCCCGCTGCTCGTCGGGCAGATGCGGCGCCTGGGGGTGGACTCGCTGCCCATCGCCCTGTTCCTGTCCGCGTTCACGGGGATCGTGCTGGCGCTGCAGGCCAGCTACACCTTTACCGGGGCCGTGCCGCTGTACTTCGTGGGCACGCTGGTGGAGAAGACGATGGTGCTGGAGCTGGGCCCCGTACTCACCGGCCTGGCGCTGGCCGGCCGCATCGGCGCCAACATCGCCGCCGAGCTGGGAACGATGCGCGTGTCGGAGCAGATCGACGCGCTGGAGACGATGGCGTACGACCCGGTGGCCTACCTCGTCGTCCCACGCGTGCTGGCGGGGATGCTGATGTTTCCCATCATCGTGATCTTCGCCAACCTGGTGGCCATCTTCTTCGGCCTCGTCACCAGCATGGCGCTACTGGAGATGAGCGCGCAGACCTTCATCCGCGGGCTGCGGCTCTTCTACCGGCACTTCGACATCATCTACTCGGTCATCAAGTCGTTCTCGTTCGGGTTCGTGATCACCCTGGTGGGGTGCTACCAGGGGTTCCACACGCGGGGCGGCGCCGAGGGCGTGGGGATCAGCACCACGCGCGCGGTGGTGATCTCGGGGATGCTGATCCTGGTGCTGGACGCCTTCTGGGCCGCCACGATCCTGAAACAGTGAGCATCGAGCTGCGCGACGTCCATAAGGCGTTCGGCCCCAAGCGGGTGCTGCGCGGCCTGTCGCTGGACGTGGAGGAGGGCGAGACGGTGTCGCTGGTGGGCTTCTCGGGCGCGGGGAAGTCGGTGGCGCTCAAGCACATCAACGGCCTCCTCCGCCCCGACCGGGGCACGGTGTTCGTGGACGGGCAGGAGGTGCCGCGGCTGCCGCGCGAGGAGCTGTACCGGCTGCGGCTGAACATCGGCTACGTGTTCCAGTTCGCGGCGCTGTTCGACAGCATGACCGTGGCCGAGAACATCATGATGGGGCTGGTGAAGAAGGGGGGCTTGAGCGAGGGGGAGATGCGCGAGCGGATCGCCCAGTCGCTGGCGCTGGTGGACCTCTCGGGCTACGAGGACCGCTTTCCCGCCGAGCTCTCGGGCGGGCAGCGCAAGCGCGCGGGGCTGGCGCGGGCCATCGCCTATCGCCCCAAGTACCTGCTGTACGACGAGCCGACCAGCGGGCTGGACCCGGTGACCACCACGGTGATCGACCGGCTGATCATGCGGATGAAGGAGGAGCTGGGGGTCACCAGCCTGGTGATCACCCACGACATGAAGAGCGCGTACTCCATCAGCGACCGCATCGCCATGCTCTACGAGGGGCGGGTGGTGGAGGTGGGCACGCCCGACGAGATCCGGAGCAGCGAAAACGAGACGGTCCGGAGCTTCGTGGAGGGCCGCCCCGACCTGGCGCACGACGCCGAGCAGCCGCTGGAGCAGCCACGGAGGGATGCATGAAGCTGAAGAACGAGGCGCTGGTGGGGATGGTGGTGATCGCCGGCATCCTGGTGGCCCTGGCCGGCGCCATCTGGCTCTCGGGGAAGTCGTTCGGCACCCCCACGCGCGAGCTGTCCGCCGTGTTCGCCGAGGTGGGCGTGCTGGCCGAAGGGAGCCCCGTGAAGTACCGCGGGGTGAAGGTGGGGCGGGTGACGCACATCGAGCTGGCCCCGCGCGGCGACGGCGTGCTCGTCTCCATGGCGGTGGACGAGCGCGTGGTGCTCCCCCGCGACCCGGGCGTGCTGGTGGAGCCCGAGTCGTTCTTCGGCGACTGGCAGGCGGCCATCGTGTCGCGCTCGGCGTGGAAGACGCTGGACTTCGTGCAGATGCCCGGCGTGCGCGCGCTTCCCGGCGCCACCATGCCCGACATCACCCAGCTGACAGCGGTGGCGGCCGACATCGCGGGGAACCTGCAGACGCTCTCCGACCGCATCGGGCTGGCGTTCACCGAGCAGACGGCGCTCGACATCCGCCGCACGGTGGGGAACGTGGAGGACATCTCCGGCCAGCTGAAGGGCTTCATCGACCAGCAGACGCGCCTCTACGGGCAGGTCGGGCAGAACGTGCTGGACGCCACGGGGAACATCCGCACGGCCACCACCGAGTTCACGCTGACCGCGCGCGACGTGCGGCGCAACTTCAACTCGGGCGACGTGCAGCAGATCCTGGGGAACGCGCGGCAGGCCAGCGCCAACCTGGAGCAGTTCAGCCGGCAGCTGAACACGGCGGCCAGCGGCGTCCCCGGGCTCGTCGCCAGGACGGACACCACCATCCGCACCTTCGGGCAGACGGCGACGACGCTGAACAGCACCATCCAGGGGATGCAGCCCGGGCTGGCGCAGGTGGCGCCCACGCTGGCCCAGGCGCAGCAGGCGATGACCACGCTGAACCAGGCGATCCAGAAGATCAACGAGGGGAACGGCACGATGGGCCGCCTGATCGCCGACCCGGCGCTGTACGAGGAGACGCAGCGCGCCATCCAGACGCTGCAGCGGCTGATGGCGGACATCCAGCAGAATCCCGGGAAGTACATCGGGCAGCTGCAGGTGTTCTGAAGTGGTGAGTGCGTGAGTGCGTGAGTGCGTGAGTGCGTCGAGCCTTGGTGCATCCAGCCCCACGCGCAAAGACGTCATCCTGAGGGAGCGCCGCACCGACCCGGCGTCCGCACCGAATTCCGGCGCTCCCGAAGGATCTATCGCCGGCCCACGAGCGACAGCCGGGCTCACGCGCGGAGGCAGGCCACGGATCCTTCGGCCTGCGACCTTCGGCGCCGGCGCGATGACGGTGTGGCCGGCCTCGGGCTGACGTCCGTCGGTGGCGCGGAGGCCCGACACGGCGACGTGGCGAAGAGCAGGTTCTGACCGTCAACACATCACCTGATCCATATGCTGCTGGTCCAGAAGTACGGGGGAACGTCGGTGGGGTCGCCGGAGCGGATCCGCGCGGTGGCGATGCGCGTGGCGAACGCGCGCCGGCGCGGGCACGACCTTGTGGTCGTCGTCTCCGCGATGGGCGACACGACGGACGACCTGACGACGCTCGCCTCGCTGGTGACGGGACGCGAGCGGCCGCAGGACGAGCATCCACGCGAGATGGACATGCTGCTGACCGCCGGTGAGCGCATCGCCGCGGCGCTGCTGACCATGGCCATCCGCGAGCAGGGCTTCGAGGCACGCTCGTTCACCGGCAGCCAAGCCGCCATCATCACCGACACGCGCCACACCGCCGCCCGCATCCGCGAGGTGAAGGCCGGCCGCGTGCGCGAGGCGCTGGACGACGGCTGCATCGCCATCGTCGCCGGCTTCCAGGGCGTGTCGACGGAGAAGGAGATCACCACGCTCGGCCGCGGCGGGTCGGACACCACCGCCGTCGCGCTCGCCGCCGCGCTGGGGGCGGACGCGTGCGAGATCTACACCGACGTCGACGGCGTCTACACGGCCGACCCGCGGCGCGTCCCCGGCGCGCGGGTGATCCGCCAGCTGACGCACGCGGAGATGATGGAGATGGCGGCCAACGGGGCGCAGGTCATGCATGGCCGCGCGGTGGACATCGGCGACCGCTTCGGCGTGGACATCCGCGTGCTGAGCAGCTTCGTGGACGACGGCGGCGACGGGGAGCGCGGGACCCTCATCACCCACAGGGCGCGGACGATGGAAGAGATGGTGGTGACCGGGGTTGCGCCGAAAGGCGGGCAGGCCAAGCTGGTCCTGCGCGGGCTGGCCCCGGGGATGCAAACGCAGACGGTGCTGCTGGAGGCGCTGGCCGCCGCCGGCATCAGCGTGGACATGGTCAACGAGAGCTTCGCCGGCGATGGGCGGATGCAGCTGCAGCTGACCGTACCCGAGGAAAGCGCGTCGCAGGCCGAGGAAGTGCTGCGCGGGGCGCTGGAGCCGCTGGGCGGCGGGCACGTGGCCGCGCACACCGGCCTCTCGCGCATCGCGCTGGTAGGGAACGGGATGACGGGGCGGCCGGGCGTCTACGCCAGGGCGTACCGCGCGCTGCTCGACGCGGGGATCGAGGTGCAGGGCGTCTCCACCTCGTCCATCTCCATCACCGTCCTGGTCCCCACGGAGCGCGAGACCGAGGCGGTGCAGGCGCTGCACGGCGCCTTCCGGCTGGAGGAAGCGGGCACGGCCGCCGGGGTCGCGGAACGATAAAAGGGGAGAACGATGCACGTTGCGGTACTGGGTGCCACGGGCGCGGTGGGACGGACCATGCTGGACGTCCTGGCCGAGCGGCGGATCAAGGTCGATCGCCTGACGGCGCTGGCCTCGGAGCGCTCCGCGGGGAAGACGGTGCGCTTCGGCGGGCGCGACGTGACCGTAGAGGCGCCGCGCCCGGGCATCTTCCAGGGCGTGGACGTGGCGCTCTTCTCCGCCGGCGCCACGCGCTCGAAGGAGTGGGGCCCGCGCGCGGCGGACGAGGGCGCGGTGGTGATCGACAACTCGTCCGCCTGGCGGATGGATCCCGACGTCCCCCTGGTGGTTCCCGAGGTGAACATGGCCGCGGCGGAAGAGCGGCCGAAGGGGATCATCGCCAACCCCAACTGCTCCACCATCCAGATGGTCGTCGCCCTCCAGGCGGTGCGGCGGGCGGCGGGGCTCGCGCGCGTGGTGGCCACCACCTACCAGTCCGCCAGCGGCGCGGGCGAGACGGGGCGCGACGCGCTGCTGCGGGAGCTCGAGGGCGAGGGGCTGCAGGCGGTGAAGCTCGGCGCGCCGGTGGACGGCTCTCCCTTCACTCGCCGCATCGCGGGGAACGTGGTGCCGCAGATCGGCGACTTCGACGACGAGGGGTGGACGGGCGAGGAGCGGAAGATGATCAACGAGACCCGCAAGATCCTCGGCCTTCCCGACCTTCCCGTCGCCGCGACCTGCGTGCGCGTTCCCGTCGAGGTCGGCCACAGCGTGCAGGTGATGGTGGAGACGGAGAAGGAGATGCTGCTGGACTCGCTCCGCCGCGCGCTGGTGGTGTTCCCCGGGATCCTGATGGCGGGGGGGCCGGAGTCGTTCCCCACGCCGCTGGAGATCGCGGGGCGCAACGAGGTGTTCGTGGGCCGGCTGCGGAGCGACCCCGACCTGCCGCGCACCTTCCACCTCTGGGTGGTGGCCGACAACCTGCGCAAGGGCGCGGCGACCAACGCCGTGCAGATCCTGGAGCGGCTGGGCGGTGGGTAAGCGGCGCGGACGCGGCGGGCGCGGCGGCGCCATCCGGCCGGTGGTGGAGACCAGCGCGGGCGGGGTCATCTACCGCTGGAGGGACGGCGCCGCGCACGTGCTGCTGATCCGCGACCGCTACCACCACTGGGGCTTCCCCAAGGGCCACCTCGAGGGAGCGGAGACCGCCGCCGACGCCGCGCTCCGCGAGGTCGTCGAGGAGACGGGGCTGCAGGAGCTGCGTCTCGGTCCCGAGCTGCGCACGATCGACTGGTTCTTCCGCTTCCGCGGCCGCCTGATCCACAAGTACTGCCACTTCTACCTGATCGAATCTCCCGAAGGCGACACCTGTCCCCAGCTGGAGGAGGGGATCACCGAGTGCGTGTGGCTGCCGCTGCACGAGGCCATCGCCAGCATCAGCTACGACAACGCGCGCGAGGTGCTGGAGATCGCCGCGCGGCTGCTGCTGGGCGATGGGCGGCCGGCGAATCCTCCCGGCCGCGACGGCGGCGACCCGCTGGACCTGCACGCGGCGGAGGAGCTGGTGGAGGTGATGGAGGCGGACCGGCGATCCTGATCGAGCTCACCTCGAGCGAAGACGACGGCCTCGCGCGGAAACGCGTGAGGCCGTCGTGCTTACGGACGGGTGACGATTCGTCGCGGCCCCCTCCCCAGCGCAGCGGCGGAAGGGTCCGTCCCCGCTTCCGCGTCAGCGTCCGGCGCGTGAGTACGGGTGCTCCAGGCTCAGGTAGAGGAACACGCCGCGCTCGCCGCGGCTGGGTCCGATGCCGATGGGCACCGCCACGCCCGGAACCACCTGCAGCCCCGAGGGGAAGTCGATGGCGAAGCGGACGCCGGGGGAAAGGAGGAGGCTGCTCGCGGCGGCGCGCTCACCGGGGCCGGTGACCTCCTCCTCGCGCGTCCAGGCCGCCTCCAGCAGCAGGTTCGCCTTCGGATGGACGAGCCAGACCAGGCTCTGGCCCAGGTTCACGCCGGTGGTGCGCGCCTCGTTCCCGTCCGCGTCGCGGGCGGCGGGCGTCAGCGTGGCCCCGGCGTTGGTGTGGGCCACGACGCCGGCGGAGAGGGTGAGGCTGACCGGGAGGTTCACCTGCACGGCCGCCCCGCCCGCTCCCCTCCCACGGGCGGCGTCGCCCGTGGGAAGGAGCACGCTCAGCCGCGGCGCCACCGCCAGCGGTCCGCCGGCGGCGCCGGCGAGCTGGTAGCGGTAGTGGAGCGCGACGTCGCCCACCCCCACCCCGCCGCCGGACGCCCCGCCCGCGTTCTGGAAGGGAAGCGTGAAGCTCGCCTGATGGCGCCGCCCGAAGAGCGGCCACTCCTGCGTGAAGCCGTACTCCCACGAGCGCCCTCCCCTGGTCAGGGAGACGGCGCTGATGTGCTGCACGACCCCCGACTCCTGGTTGTAGGCCTCCTCGATCAGGAAGCTGTTGTCCTGGATCGGGGCGGGCGGCGCCGACTGCGCGCGCGCGGACGGCGCCGCGAGCAGGAGGAGGGCGACCGGCAGAGTACGCTTCATGGCAGGCGTTCCCGGAAACGTGGGTTCAGGCGGGCACGAGCAGCCCGGTGGCGTACATCACCAGCAGGCCGGCCAGCAGCCCGGCCGCGTTCAGCGGGCGCAGGAGCGCGCCGCCCTCGCGCCCGGCCAGCATGCGCCAGAGCACGAACACCACCTGCGCGATGGCGCCCACGCCCACGGCAAAGAACAGCGTGGTCCAGAACGGCGAGTGGGTGAAGCCGCCGATCCACGCGCCCACCACCGTGGGCACCCCCGCCAGCGCGCCCAGCAGCAGCAGGCGGCCCGGCGCCGGCCGCTCGCGCGCGAGCGGGGCCACGATCCCCAGCCCCTCGGTGGTGTTGTGGATCAGGAAGCCCACCACCAGGAAGGTGCCCAGCGCGATCTCGCCCGTGGCGTAGGCGCTCCCGATCAGCAGCCCCTCGCCCAGGTTGTGCAGCCCGATCCCCGCCGCCACCAGCGTGGCCACGGCCCACGGCGTGGCGGCGCCCGCGCCGGACCTGCCGCGCCGCCCCAGCGCGCCCAGTGCCAGCGGCGTGCCCGCCACCCCCAGCAGCACCAGCCCGGTTCCCTGGTACGGACCGGGAACGCGCCCCGCGAACTCCAGCGCCTCGCCCAGCGCGTCGACCCCCAGGAACACCAGCAGCCCCACCGTCAGGCTCAGGAAGAAGTCGACCCAGCGGCGCTCGAGCGTGCGCAGGAAGGGGAGCCAGAGCAGCCCCAGGAAGACGGGGATCACCCCCGCGTAGATCCCCAGCAGCGCGAAGGTGCCCACGAAGCGGCCGCTGGCCCGCGGCGTCTCGGTGGCCACCGCCACCTCGCCGTCGAAGGTCAGCCCGGTGGCGGTCACCAGCTTCACCGCCACCGGCTCGCCCTCCACCCAGGGATAGGGGATGGTCACGGTGCGCCGCTCCAGCCGGCCCAGGGTGCGGCCGCCGTCGAGCGAGTGCGCCCACGCCGCGTCGTCCACCAGCACCTGCGCGATGGTCACGGGCTCGGGCCCGCTGTTGACCACCGACACGCGCAGCTCGCCCGGCCGGGGAAGGGTGATCCGCTCCACCGTGAGCTCCTCGACGGGCGGAAAGCCCTTGCGGAACACGCCGACCGGGCCGAAGCGCAGGAAGGCCAGCACCAGCACGGCCAGCAGGAGGAGCGGGCCGGCGCCCTTCGCCCACCCCGGGAGCGCGCGCCGCGGGCCCGGCGCGGGAGGCGCGGCCTCTCCGCGCGGCCCGGGCGGCGCCGTCAGCGTCTCAGGCATGGGGCTCCTCCCGGACGTCGAACACGCCCGTCCACCCGAGCTCGGCGAACTCGCTCTGGTGCGCGTGGAACATGTACTTCCCCGGGTACTTGAACGAGAACTCCAGCACGGCGCGCTCGCCCTGGCAGAGCATCACCGTGTCGGTGTACTCGTAGCGCTCCAGGTCTGTCCCCGTGCGGTAGCAGCGGAACAGGTTCCCGTGCAGGTGCAGCGAGTTGATCAGGTCGAACTCGGTCACGTTCACCAGGTACAGCCGCACCAGCTCGCCCAGGCGCACGGGGATGGGGTGCTTCTGGTAGTGGTGCGCCACCGTGTTCACCGCGTAAACCTCGTTCTCGCCGTCGAGGTTGGTGTCGAAGCCGTTCATCACCATCACCAGCTCGCGCGCCGGGGGGCGGCCGCCGCGGGGGTCGATGATGAAGGTGCCGTACAGCCCCTTGTGCAGATGGCGCTTGAGGGGAACGGCGTGGCAGTGGTAGAGGTGGAGGCCGAAGGGCTCGGCGTCGAACTCGTAGAGGAAGCTCCCCCCCGGCGGCACGATCTCGAACGAGCCGTCCATCCCGGCGGGGTGGATGCCGTGGAAGTGGATGGTGTGCGGGTGGCTGCCGGCGTTGGCGAAGCGCACGCGCAGGCGGTCGCCCTCGGTGCAGCGGATGGTGGGCCCCGGCACCTGGCCGTTGTACGTCCACGCGGGGAAGAAGACGCCCGGCGCCACCTCGATCTCGCGCTCCATCGCCACGATCTCGTACTCGCGCAGCGTCTGCCCCGAGGCCAGGCGCGACACCTTGCCGCCGTCGAAGTGGCCCAGGAACGCCGCCGGGTCGAACCCGCCCGGCCGCAGCTCGCCCACGGCCATCATGCTCTCGTGCGAGCCATGCGCGCCCAGGTGGCCGCCGCCGGTCACTACGCCCGCCAACCCGGCGGCGGCGGCGTGCCGGGGAAGCGCCAGTGCGCCGGCGGCGGTGGCCAGCGCGGCGCCGCCCAGCACGCCCGCGCGCAGCAGCTCGCGGCGGGTGAGCCCGGGGGTAGAAAGCGCCGGCTCGACTCCGGCGGTGGGGCCGTCGTCCACGTACATCGTTCCTCTCTCGTTCAGGCCGCGCCGGGCGCGGCTCCCATGATGTCCGGCACCGTCCTCCGCACCGCACCCGGGCGGGCAGGGATCGGCGCGCCGTGCGGGTCGTGCTCGGGACTGCCGAGGAAGCGCGCCATCGCCTCGACGAGCTCGTCCGACGCGGCGTGCTCCAGCCGCTCGGCCTCGGGATGCACGGCGTCGGGGCGGAAGCCGAGGGTGCGCACCAGGAAGGTTTCCAGGATCCGGTGCCGCCGCAGCACGCGGACGGCCTCGTGGCGCCCGCGCAGGGTGAGCCGGGCGCCGTGATACGGCTCGTAGTCCACCAGGCCGGCCTCGGCCAGGCGCTTCAGCATGGCTGTGGCCGCCGCCGCGCTCACGCCCAGCAGGTCGGCCAGCACCACCGTGCGCGCCTCCTCGGCCCGGTTGGCGAGCGCCAGCAGGGCCTTGAGATAGTCTTCGACGGTGGCAGTCAGGCGCATGGGTATCAACAGGTCCGAAGTCTTTATTTAGACTAATCTAAAATTTTTCTTCGTCAAGACGCATCTACCGCAAAAATTCCATCTCCTCTTGGTGAAGACGTCGATCGAAACAGATGCCTGTCGGGCTAGAAGCTTGCGCCGACGCGGGTTGCGGTGTGCGATGGAGGTCTGGAGCGATGGCCATGCGAGGAACTGCGAGCGGTGCCGGGAGAACCGTCTCCCGGCGCCGCTTCTTCATCCCCCTGCCCCGCCCTTTCAGGCGAAGCGGCGGCGGGCGTAGCGGGCGATGGGGACCAGCGCCGCGGCGGTGGTCAGCGCGTGGCCGGTCAGGCGCAGCGCGCGGTGGTCCTTGTCGCGCAGCTTCTTCCCCGCCCAGCGGCTGGCGCCCGCGACGGCCGCCGCCTGGAGGCCCTCCAGCGCCAGGAACGTAAGCCCGGCCCGCTTCGCCAGGTTCAGGATCCGTCTACGCTTGCCCATCTCGTTTCCTCCGTTGTAGTTACGGCATCTCTCGCTTGCCGTTTTCCATCGCAGGAAGCGTGCGCGATCCATCTCGCATCTGCTCCAGCAAACCGTCGCAGAGGGGAAACATGCGGATCATTTCATTGCGGCGTCTCCATTGGGGACGTACTATACGCGCGCTTCCCCACCCCGCCATGGACCACCCGGGCGACGCGAACTCGGCGGCGCGTGGTGAAGCACTGCCGGTCTGGACATGGTGAGGGGAGCGCCGCGCCACCGTTGCGGTTTCGGGCGGAAGCGTGGTGGGGTGGATCCGAAACCTGTTCCCGGAGGGGAAATGATCACGAACCGCGTCGACCACGATACCAATCAGCCGCGAAGACGGCTGCGGCCCGCGAAGGTGATGGCTCCCGCCTTCGTGCTGCTGATCTCCGCCACGGCCCTGGCCGAATGGGCCTGCGCGCCGCGCACCCGCACCGCCGCAGAGCCCGCCGGATCGAGCTCCTTCGTCTCCGCCGCGCAGGCCGCCGTCCTGCAGACCCCCGCACCCGATCCGCAGCCCGCCGCCGCGGCGCCCGCGCCCGCCCAGCCCGCCACGCTGGCCGAGCTCGACGCGCAGCTGGTGGCGCGCATGCGCCAGCAGATCACCGACGAGGTGACGGCGCAGATGCAGGGGCGCGTGGAGCAGGCGGCGGCCGAGGCGTTCCCGGTGCGCCAGCGGATGGAGATGAGCTCCACCATGTACTGCCTGAAGGGGCACATGCGCACCGGCGTCCGCACCCGCGACGGGATGGCGGCGGGCGACCCGCGCGTGCTGCCGCTGGGCTCGGTGGTGCGGGTGAGCCGGCCGAACGGCGAGCTGATCGGCATCTTCGTGATCATGGACACGGGCGGCGCCATCAACGGCAACAAGATCGACCTGTACGTCGACTCCTGCCGCGAGGCCGAGCGCTGGGGCCGCCACCCGGTGGTCGCCGAGGTGCTGGACATCGGCAAGCGGATCTGATCTCCGCCGATCGGGAACGAGAAGACGGGCCCGGCGCATCCCGCGCCGGGCCCGTTCTCGTTGCCGCGGTGGAGGCTAGAAGTCCTCCGGGCCGTCGTATCCCACGTCCGAGGTCTTCGTCAGGACGAAGTGGCCGCTGCGCGTGGCCGGGATCGGCTGGTCTCTGGCGAGGCCCTCGTACGCCTCGAGGTAGCCCTCGATCTGCGTCGGGTGGAGCTCGCCGAAGCTGTGCCAGTCGCCCGAGAAGGAGAAGTGCACCCGCCCGTTCTCCACCTCGCCCTCCATCCGCCACGCCTCGGAGTTCAGCGTGTCGGGCTTCCCGGTCACCGGGTGCACGCAGATGCGGGGCGCCGGCTCGGACTCGCCGAAGACGTGGGACCCGTTCTGCCGCAGATGGAGGGTGATCTCCGCGTGGCAGTGCATGTTCGGGATGGTGTAGGGGAACATCCTGTACTCGGTGGCCGTGTACCGCCACGTGCCGGTCAGGGGCCCGTCGGGGGCGTCGCTCAGGGCGTTCTGGCAGGCGGGGAGGGCCAGCACGAGGGCCGCCACGGCGGCAATACGGAGCTTGGGCATATGGGTCGCCTCTTGAAGATAGCGTTCGGGAAGATGGTCTCGGTACCGGGGCCCGGGGCGGCGCCGCCCTTCGACCTGTAGAATTCGCCACCGCGGATTTTTATGACCCGTCACCGGAAGATTGGACATTCTGCTGTCGGTCCGCCTCGGGGGACGGGCGGCTGAAGCCGCGGCTACAGGAGATGGGAAGCCTCGCAAACCGCGCGAGGCTGTTTGGGAGATTTTAAGGGCGGCCGACTCGTTTGTCATAGAACCCATGCGCGGGGCATTGCAGGGGAAACGGAACCGCCGCTCCCTCCCCTCGTACGCGCATGCCGATGCTTCCATCCCGCCGCGCCTCCGCCGTGATCGCCCTGTTCCTCCTGTTGCCGCCGGCGGCGGAGGCGCGCGCGCAGTGCGAGCACTGTGCCCCGCCCAGCGTGCGCGGCGAGGCGCTGTCGCTGGCGGGGAACGCGCTGATCGGCGGCGTTACGGCGGGGATCGGCGCGCGGCTGCGGGGACGGCCGTTCCTGCGCGCGTTCGCGGGGGGCGCGGCGGGCGGCGCGGTGACGTACGCGGGGAAGCGGATCGCCGCGGAGCACGTGGAGGGCGCCGGGTTCGCGGGGCGCGAGGTGGCGGCCGTGGGGTCGTCGATCTCCGCCAACGCGGCGGCGGGGCGCGGCGCGCTCGACCGGCTGGTGCTTCCCGTCGGCCCCGTGCGCGTGTACCTGGCCCCGCGCGGCGAGGGGCCGGCGGTGCGCGCGCGGGTCGACCTGGCCGCGGTGGCCGCCGCGGCGTTCGCGGCCACCGCGCGCGGCTCGCGCTTCGACGCGCGCGAGAGCCTGTCGTCGGGCGCGCTGGTCTTCCGCGTGCCCGGGGCGCTGGAGGAGGTGGGATACGACGGGCGGCACCTGGCCGGCGTGGTGCAGGTGCGCCAGGGCGGCGACTCGCTGCGGGCCGAGCGCACCGGGGCGCACGAGCGCGTGCACGTGATCCAGTACGACCAGTCGTTCATCCTCTGGGCCGCCCCCGCCGAGGCCGCGCTGATGGACCGCGCGCGCTGGAGCCGCGGTCTCCACCGCTGGATCGACCTGGGGATCAACGCGCCGGCGCTCGCCGGGCTGGGCGCCGTGGTGCCGTACCGCGCGCAGCCGTGGGAGACCGAGGCCGTCTACCTCGCCCGCACGTCGGCGGGCGAGGCGCGGTGAGGATGATGGTGCCGGCGCGGACACCCCCTCGGGTGTCATCCTGAGGGCGCATGCGCCGGCGCGTCCACCGCGCGGATGTCCGCGCGCCCGAAGGATCCAGCCGACGCGGCCGGAAGCTCCGCCCGGTAGCGCAAACATCTCCGCGGGATCGAGTAGATCCTTCGGTCGGCGCCAAGTCGGGGTGTGGACGCGAGTTGGGCGCGGCGCCTCCCTCAGGATGACATCGTTGCGGGAGCGCGATCACAGGCCCCCCGATATCATCCCCGGTCATAAAGATCAGCCGTCGCGCATTCAGTCTCCGCCGGGTCCGGACGCGGACGCGGCATCGAACATCGAATCCGGATCAACGGTGAAGGTTTCTTCCATCCTCGTCTCGCTGGTGATCGCGTCCGCCGCCGCCGGGCCGCCGCTGGGCGCGCAGGCGGTGACGCAGGCGCGGCCGGTGGCGGGCGCGGTGTCCGGCAGCATCGTGGACGCGCAGAGCGAGCTGCCGCTGGCCGGCGCGTCCGTGGCGCTGGAGGCGCGGGCGGGCGGCGCCGCGCGGTCCACGCGCACCGACGCGGCGGGGCGGTACGCGTTCGACGGGGTGACGGCCGGCGAGTACACGCTGCGGGTGCAGCGCATCGGCTACGTGGCCGGCTCGGTGGACGTGGTGCTGCAGGGCGCGGCGAGCGCGTCCGTCTCCCTCGGCCTGCAGGTGCAGCCGGTGCGGCTCCAGCCCATCGCGGCCACCGGCAGCATCCCGGCCGCGCCCGCCAACCCGTTCGCCGCGCGCGAGGGAGCCGCGGACGCGGCGGGCGAGGCGCGGATGGAGGCCGAGCGGCGGCGGCAGCGGACGAACCTGGCCCCCGACGTCCGCGTGCTGACCCGCGCCGACGTGGACGAGGCGGTGCCGCTGGCGGAGAGCGACCTCTTCCGGACCCTGCAGCGCCTTCCCGGCGTCTCCGCGCGCGACGACTACAGCGCGGAGCTGTGGACGCGCGGCGGCTCGTGGGACCACACGCGCGTCTACTTCGACGGGCTGCCGCTCTTCAACCCCGTCCACTCCTCCGGCCTCTTCTCCGGGCCCAATACCGACGCCGTCGGCGCCGCCGCGCTCCACCCCGGCGCGCAGCCGCTGTCCACCGGCGGCGGCGCGGCGGCCACGCTCGACGTCACCTCGCGCCGGGGCGGCGAGCGCGGGCCGGTCGCCGCGGCGGGCGAGCTGTCGCTGGCCAGCGCGCGGCTGGCGCTGGACGGGCGCGCGGGGCCGCAGTCGTGGATGATCGCCGCGCGCAGCAGCCACTTCGGGACGCTGACGCAGCAGGTGGAGAAGCACAGTCGCGACGAGGAAGTCTGGGTCACCCGCCACTTCGCCGACGTGGCCGCGCGGTACGACCTGCGGCTGGGGGATCGAAGCGGCGTCGAGGCGAGCGCGCTCTGGCAGCGCGACGTGGTGGGCGACGGCCCGCAGAGCGACTGGCTGCGCGAGAGCACGCCCACGTGGGGCAGTCTCGCCGCGCGCGCCACCCTCCGCGCGCCGCTCGGCGGGCTCGACGCGCGGGCGACGCTGGGCGGCAGCGGCTTCGGCGCCGAGGTGCGCGACCTCGGCAGCGCGGAGCCGCGCTCCGGCGGCCTCATCTCCTGGCCCACCCTGCTGGCCGCGGAAAGCAGCGTCCGCCACGGCTTCGCGGAGATGCGCGTCGAGCCCGCCGTATCTCCATCCACCGTCACACCCTGGGCGATGGGAATCGGCGCGGTCCGCGAGGAGGCGCGCTACGACGGCCCGCCCATCTACCCGCTCGACGAGTCGCTGCCGCCCCGCACGGTGGATCGCGACGCGGCGCTGACCTATGTCTACGCGTGGGGCGAGCGGCGCTGGAAGCCGGCGCGCACCCTCTCCGCCGAGGCGGGCGTGCGCGTGGAGGCGGGCGAGCGCGTCCCCGGCGCGGGCGCCGTGCGGATCGCGCCGCGGGCGGCGGCGCGGTGGCAGACGGGGCCAGAGCTGACCGTCTCCGCCGCGGCGGGGCGGAGCTGGCACACGCTGCAGGCGGGGCCGGAGCTGCAGGAGCAGGCCATCACCCAGCACCTCTGGCTCCTGGCGGGCGGCGACGTCCCCGCGCTGCGCAGCGACGTGGCGACCGTCGGCGCGGAGCGGTGGATGGGCGGCGGCTGGCTGGCCTCGGTCACGGGGTACGCGCGGCGCTCGACCGGCGTCGCCGTCCGGGACCCCGAGCCGGGGGTGGTGATCGGCCGCGGCTTCGTGGCGGGAACGCTGGACGCGCGCGGGGCGGAGATCTCGCTGCGGCGCCTGGCCGGGCCGTGGACCGCGTCCGCCTCGTACTCGTGGGGCCGCGCGACCATGCGCGCGAGAGGATTCGCCTTCCCCGCGGAGACGGACCAGCGGCACACGCTCGACCTGGCCGCCCGCGTGCGCGTGCCCTTCGGCGTCCGGCTCGGCGCGGCGTTCTCGGCGGGGACGGGCGGCGCGTTCACCCGCTTCTACGGCGGCGTGGCCACCTGCCGGCCGAACCTGGGGTGCGAGTGGACGGAGCTCCCGAGCTCGGGCGAGCCTGGGGGGCTGCGCGCGCCGGCCTTCGCCAGCCTGGACCTGTCGGCCGAGTGGTCGCGGGAGATCGGGGGGATGCGGATCGGCGCGTACGCGCAGCTGCACAACGCGCTGGACCGCGACAACCCCGCGCGCTACCACCGCAGCATCCGCTACGAGCGCTGCGGCTACGGCGCGCCCGACGGCAACGGAGGCTGCACCGACGACGTGTGGGGACGCGGGCTGCCGCGCCTGCCGCTGGCCGGCCTGCGCGTGACCTTCTGATGGACGCGGCCGGGCTGTTCGCGGAGCACCACGCGCCGCTCTTCCGCTATCTCTCGCGCCTGACGGGAGATGCGGACGTGGCGGAGGACGCCGCGCAGGAAGCGTTCGTGCGGCTGATGGAGCGCCCCCCCGCGCCGGGAGAGACGCGCGCCTGGCTCTTCCGCGTGGGGACGAACGCGGCGTGGATGGCGCTGCGCACGCGCGGACGGCGCCGCCGGCTGCTCGAGTCCGCGCCCCTGCGCGCCCCGGTGGGCGACGCCCCGCCGGCGCCGGACGCGGCGGCGGAGACGGCGGAGGTGCGCACGAAGGTGCGGCGGGCGCTGGACGCGCTGGGCGAGCGCGAGCGGCAGATCCTGCTGATGCAGCAGGAGGGGTTCAAGTACCGGGAGATCGCGGAGGCGGTGGGCACCACCACCCAGTCGGTGGGAACGATGCTGGCCCGCGCGCTGAACAAGCTTGCCGCCGAGCTGCGGCTGGACGAGGAGGACGGATGGCACCCGACGCGCTGACGAACGCGCACCCCGACGACGGGCTGCTGCTGCGGCTGATGGACGGCGAGGCGGACCCCGCCGAGCGCGCCGACGCCGCCCGGCACGTGGAGACGTGCATCGCCTGCCGCGAGCGGATGGCGCGCGTCCGCCTGCGCCGCGAGCGGCTCACGGCGATGCTGGCGGCGGCGGACTTCCCCATCCCCGGATCGATCGCGCCCGCATCGGCGAAGACGGAGCCGGAGGTGATCCCGCTGCGTGCGCGCCGCCCGGCGCCCGCGCGGCCGCGGGCGACGTGGCTCCGCGCGGCCGCCACCATCGTCCTCCTCCTCGCCGCCGCGGCGATGGCGACGCCGGCGCGCGCGTGGATCGCGCAGTGGCTGGGCGCGCGCTGGGCGGCGATCACGCACCGGGAGACCACGCCGCGCCCCGCGCCCGCACCGGCGCCGGCCGCTCCGGTGGCGCCGCAGACGCGCACGTCGGCGCAGGTGCGCTTCGTCCCCGCGGGGAGCGAGCTGCGGGTGGACGTCGCGCATCCGCAGGCGGCGGGCGCGCTGACGCTCGTTCCCGTCGCGGGCCCGTCCGCCGGCGCCGAAGTCGTCGGCGGCGACGAGGTGAACCTGCTGGTGATCCCCGCGGGCGTGCGCATCGGCAACGCGGACGGGACCGTCGCCAGCTACCGCATCACCGTCCCCGAAGCCGTCCGCCGCGTCCGCGTTCGCATCGCTGGCGGCGGCGAAGTAGTCGTCCCGCGCGCGGAGATCGGCGGCGGGCGAACGATTCCGCTCGCGCGGTAGGCATGAAATCACCCTCCCCCCAGTCGGGTTTGGGGGGAGGGTCGCGCGAAGCGCGGGGAGGGGGGCGGGGATGCCGCGGCCGCACCGTCCTCTGCGCCCCGCGCCCTGGGTATCCGTCGAAGATCCCGCCGCACGGTCGGTTGCGCCGCATCTGCGGGCGGGCGAAGTTCGTGGGGTGACGATCGAATTCATCATCGCCCACCCGGTCGTGGGGCTGCTGGCGCTGATCGGCGCCGCCGCGATCATCTACCGTCTCGCGCGCGCAACGCTCCGGCTGGGGCTGTCGACGCTGGAGAGCGCGTCCGCGGGCGGGCTGGTGGAGATCAGCATCCGCCACGGCGACCTGACCGGGATGGCCGAGCGCCAGGAGCAGGCCCGCATCGCCCGCCGCGCCCGCCTCCGCGCGATCCTCTTCGCACTGCTCTGGCTGGCACTCCTCGTCGTCCCCGTCGTGGCCGGCATCTCGCGTCCCGTCTTCGCCGCGGCCGCCCTCCTCTGGCTCCTCCCCCGCAAGCCCATCCGCCTCGCCACCGCGAATCCGACGCGGACCCGGGTTCCGCGCGAGAGCGACTGATCCCGCCCGACCAACCTCTGTCGGGCGAATAAATTCGCTGCAACAACTACACGAAGTCCGCCTTCGCGGACTACTGGCCACGGTGTGGCCGCAATGCCGGTGCGCGCGACAAATTTCGGAGAGGTGCTCACCGAACTTCGTCGCGTGCACCGCTCTCTGGTCTGAGCCGAAGCTGGTAGTCCCCGCAGGGGGACTTCGTGTTGTTGTTGCCGCGAATTTATTCGCCCCCCCCAACCGATTTCCATCCAACCCCTCCCCGTAGCCCCGATGCCGGTACGCGTCGTGCACGCGGTCCGCGGCCCGGAAAACCGCGCATTGCGACCGAGCAGAGGAGCGAGGATGGGCGAGGAGCACGTGAAGACGTTCGGCGCCGGTAAGGCTACGTCCCGCTGATGGCGATGCGCGTCGGCTACCACTGCAGTCACGAGCAGTACCCGCCGGGCGAGCTGCTGCGGCTCGTCACCCGGGCGGAGCGTGCGGGGTTCGAGTGCGCCATGTGCTCGGACCACTACATGCCCTGGAGCGAGACGGAGGGGCAGAGCGGCTTCGCGTGGAGCTGGCTGGGTGCCGCGCTGCAGGCCACGAAGCTGCCGTTCGGCGTCGTCACCGTGCCGGGGGGATGGAGATACCACCCGGCGGTGCACGCCCAGGCGGCGGCCACGCTGGCGGAGATGTTCCCCGGGCGCTTCTGGATGGCGTGCGGGAGCGGCGAGCGGCTGAACGAGCACGTGGTGGGCGGCGAGTGGCCGCCGAAGGAGGAGCGCAACGCCCGCCTCCGCGAGGCGGTCGACATCATGCGCGCGCTCTGGGCGGGCGAGACGGTGACGCACCGCGGCCGCATCGCCGTGGACGAGGCGAAGCTCTACGTGCGCCCCGCCGAGCCGCCGAAGGTGATCGCCGCGGCGCTGAGCGCGGAGACGGCGGAGTGGGCGGGCGCGTGGGCCGACGGGCTGATCACCATCGTCGGCGAGCGGGACGGGATGCGGGAGATCGTCGACGCGTTCCGCCGCGGCGGCGGCGAGGGGAAGCCGCTGTACCTGCAGGCGCAGCTCTCCTTCGCGCGGACGGACGACGAGGCGCTGGAGGCGGCGTGGCGGCAGTGGCGCGCGGCGATGTTCCCCAGCCCGGTCCTCGCCGAGCTCAAGCTCCCCGCGCACTTCGACGCCGCCGGCCAGCACGTGCGCCGCGACGACGTGGCGGCGAAGATGCGCATCTCCGCCGACCCCGCGCGCCATCTCGAATGGCTGCTGGGCGACGCGGAGATGGGGTTCGAGGAGATCGATCTCCATTGCGTGAACCGCGCGGAGCAGGAGCGCTTCATCGACGTCTTCGGCGAGCGTGTGCTGCCGGAGCTGCGCAAGGTGGGGTGAGGTTTTCATCGCGATCCCAGCTGACATCGGGATTGGCGTGGGGAACGGCGGGGGCGCTTCGCGCGGGCCCTCATCCCCCCCGACCCCCCTTCTCCCGAACTGCAGGAGAAGGGGGGAGACCTCAGCACGGGGACAGGGTCCGGAGCGAGTTGGGATGTATCCGGTCCGCCGCGGTTGGCCCCCTCCCCCGCTGCGCAGGGGAGCCACTCAGCGCGGCGGCGATGGTGGCGCGGAAAGCGGGATTCGCCGCCACGATCGCATCGCACCGGATTATCGAGGTGCGCCGTGGGCTGCGGCGGCGCGCTCGAAGTTACCCCCTCCCGTTATCGGGAGGGGGTACGCGGCCCCAGCCGCGGGGGGAGGGTCCGCGGGGGGAGGGTCCGCGGGGGGAGGGTCTCACGGGGGCCGCGCAGAAGATCTGAGATCAATCACGGAGCCGGAGGCGGATGGACGGGACGTATCTGTGGTGGCAGCGCGGGGTGGTCTACCAGGTGTACCCGCGCTCGTTCATGGACTCGGACGGCGACGGGGTGGGCGACCTCCCCGGTATCACCTCCAGGCTCGACCACCTGCGCTGGCTGGGCGTGGACGCGGTGTGGATCAGCCCGATCTACCCCAGCCCCATGGCCGACTTCGGCTACGACGTGTCGGACTACTGCGGCATCCATCCGCTGTTCGGCACCATGGACGACTTCGACCGCCTCCTGCGCGAAGCCCACGCGCGCGGGCTGAAGGTGCTGCTCGACTTCGTCCCCAACCACTCGTCCGACCAGCACCCGTGGTTCCAGGAATCGCGCTCGTCGCGCGACAACCCGAAGCGCGACTGGTACATCTGGCGCGATCCGGCTCCGGATGGCGGGCCGCCCAACAACTGGCTGAGCAACTTCGGCGGCCCGGCTTGGACGTTCGACGAAGCGACCGGCCAGTATTACTACCACGCCTTCCTCCCCGAGCAGCCCGACCTCAACTGGCGCAACCCCGAGGTCGTGGACGCGATGCTCGACGTGCTACGCTTCTGGCTCGATCGCGGCGTCGACGGGTTCCGGGTGGACGTGATCTGGCACCTGATCAAGGACGACGAGTTCCGCGACAACCCCGCGAACCCCGGCTTCCGCGCAGGCGACAACCCGTTCCACCAGTTCGCGCCCGTCTACACCACCGACCGCCCCGAGGTGCACGACGTGATCGGCCGCATGCGCGCGCTGTTCGACGAGTACGACGAGCGCGTGCTGATCGGCGAGATCTACCTCCCCGTGGAGCGGCTGGTGACGTATTACGGCGCGGACCTGAAGGGGGCGCACCTCCCCTTCAACTTCCAGCTCATCCAGGCCCGCTGGGACGCGCGCGGCATCGCGGCGATGGTGGACGAGTACGACCGGGCCATTCCCGACGGCGGGTGGCCCAACTGGGTGCTGGGGAACCACGACCAGCACCGCATCGCCACGCGGGTTGGCGCGGAGCAGGCGCGGGTGGCCGCCGTGCTCCTGCTCACCCTGCGCGGCACGCCCACGCTGTACTACGGCGACGAGATCGGGATGCACGACGTTCCCATCCCCCCCGGCCGGGTGCAGGACCCGTTCGAGAAGAACGTCCCCGGCAAGGGCCTCGGCCGCGACCCCGAGCGCACGCCGATGCAGTGGAGCGCCGCGCCGAACGCCGGCTTCACCACCGGCGAGCCCTGGCTCCCCATCGCCGACGACTTCGCGGCGATCAACGTCGAGGCGGAGCGCGACGACCCGCGCTCGATGCTCTCGCTCTGCCGCCGGCTGATCGCGCTGCGGCGCGCGGAGCCGGCGCTGGCGGTCGGCGCCTACCGCTCCGTCCGCGCCGACGGCGACGTGCTGGCGTACGTCCGCAGTGCGGGAGATGCGCACTTCCTGGTGGTGATGAACCTGGGCGCCGCGCCCACTGCCCTCCGCCGCCGCGAGGGCGACCCCGGCGGCACGGTGGCGCTGGGGACGGAGCTGGAGCGCGAAGGAAAGCGGGTCGAGGGAGATGTCGATCTGGCTGCAAACGAAGCGGTCGTGATCCGGCTGGACGCGGCGCCGCCGTCGCGATGAAGATGGTCGCGGCGGACGGATGGGGATGACGATCGAGGCGGCGAAACCGGTCGATTCAAACCGCCGCAGGCCGTGGCGCATCCAACCCCCTGCGAACACCCTCCATTCACCCGCGGACCCTCCAATGACCAGACTCTCTCTCCGCGCCGCGCTGCTCGCCTGCACGCTGGGCGGGATCGTCACCGCGCCCGCCGCGGCACAGGAAAGCACCATCGACCGCACCTTCCCGGCGCGCCCCGGCGGCACGCTGAACCTGGACCTGCGCCCCGGCGGCTCCGTGCGCGTGGAGGCGTGGGACCGCGACGAGGTGCACGTGCAGGGCACGCTGGGCGGCCGCGACTGGCGCGAGCAGGTGGTCACCGCGCGGCCCACGGGCGACGGCGTGGAGCTCCGCGTCAGCTTCGAGGGCGAGCGGGAGAGCTACAGCACCGACAACCGCTTCGAGGTGCACGTGCCGCGGCGCTACTCGGTGCGGATGAGTTCCGGCGGCGGCGACCTGTCGGTGCGCGGGCTGGAGGGCGAGTTCTCCGGCAGCACCGGCGGCGGCGCCATCCGGCTGGAGAACGTCTCGGGCGAGGCGCACCTGAGCACCGGCGGCGGTGGCATCAACGTCACCGACTCGCGGCTCGACGGCAACGTGTCCACGGGCGGCGGCAACGTCGTCTTCCGCAACGTCACCGGCAGCGTGAATGGGCGCACCGGCGGCGGATCGGTGACCCACGAGGATTCGCCGCGCTCCGGCACGGTCCGGCGCGCGTCGGCCTCGGGCGGCCGCGGGCGCACCATCGAGACGGGCGGTGGCGACGTGAACATCCCCTCGGCCGACGGCGACGTGCGCGCCTCCACCGGCGGCGGCGACATCACCATCGGCACGGTGGACGGCGGCGTCCGCGCCAGCACGGGCGGCGGCGACGTGCGCATCGCCTCCGCCGCGGGCGACCTGGAGCTGCGGACGGGCGGCGGGTCGGTCGTGGCCACCCTCGTGCGCGGTGCCGACGTCGACATCACCTCCGGCGGCGGCGAGGTGACGCTGTACCTGCCGCGGGGCATCGGCGCCGAGTTCGAGATCGAGACGTCGACGCAGCGCAACCGCCGCCACGTGGTCATCGACGGCGATTTCCCGCTGCGGGTGACGGAAGACGACGACTGGGACGACGACCACCGCCGCGTGCGCGCCACCGGCCGCACCGGCGACGGCAGCCATCGCATCGTCATCCGCACCGCCGGCGCCGACGTCCACATCCGCAGCCGGTGATGCGATCGCGGCGATACACCGCCAGACGTCATCCCGAGGCCGGCCAGACCGTGACCGCGTCCGCGCCGTAGGTTGCAGGCCGAGGGATCTATAGCCTGCATCCGAGCACCAGCCAGGCTGTCGCTCGGATGCAGGCGATAGATCCTTCGGTCGGCGCCAAGCTCCGGCGCGGACGCAATGCCGGTGCGGCGCCTCCCTCAGGATGACGTCATCGTGGGGGATTCCTCATCAAACAATACGGAAGGGCCCCGGCCAGTCAGCCGGGGCCCTTCGCATCCGCGCGCGATCGCCGTCAGGCGACCATCATCATCGGCTCCTCGAGGTAGCTCTTCAGCGTCTCCAGGAACTTGGCGCCAGTCGCGCCGTCGATCACGCGGTGGTCGCAGGACAGGGTCACGCGCATGCGCTGGCGCACGGCCATGTCGCCGTTCTCATCCACCACCACCTTCGGCGAGATGGCGCCGACGGCCAGGATGGCGGCCTCGGGCGGGTTGATCACCGCGGTGAACTCCTCGATCCCGAACATCCCCAGGTTGCTGATGGAGAAGGTGGAGCCCGTGTACTCCTCGGGCTTCAGCTTCTTCTCCCGCGCGCGCCCGGCCAGCTCGCGCACCTCCGTGGCGATCTCGGTGACGCCCTTCCGATCCGCGTCGCGCACCACGGGGGTGATGAGGCCCTCGTCCACCGCCACCGCCACGCCCACGTGCACGGCGTCGTGGAAGCGGATGGCGTCGCCCGTCCACGCGGCATTGACCCATGGATGCTTCCGCAGCGCGGCGGCCACCGCCTTGATGATCAGGTCGTTGGGGCTGACCTTCACCCCCTCGTCCTTGAAGCGGTCGTTGATCTTCGCGCGCAGCCGCATCGCCTCGCCCATGTCGATCTCGACGGTGAGGAAGAAGTGCGGCACCGGGCCGATGGACTGCGTGAGCCGCTTCGCGATGGTCTTGCGCATCGGCGAGAGCGGGAGGTCGCGGTCGCCCGCACCCGGGGCGCCCGCCTGCACCGGCGCGGGCGCCGGGGCCGCCTCGGGCCGCGCCTCGGCGGGCGCCGGAGCCTCGGCCTGCGCGCCGCCCTGCATCGCGGCTTCGACGTCACGCTTGATGATGCGGCCGCCGGGGCCGGAGCCCTGCACGCTGCCGATCTGCATCCCCGCCTCCGACGCAATCCTGCGCGCCAGCGGCGACGCCTTCACCCGCCCGTTCCCCGCCGCGTCGCCCCCCGCGGCCGCGCCGGCCTCCGCGGCGCCCGACGCGGGAGCGGCCGTCGGTGCCGCGCCCTTCGGCGTGCTCTCGGAGTCCTCCTCCGTCTGCCCCGCGGCAGCCACCGCAGCCGCGCCGCGGCCGACGTCGGACGACCCCTCCGCCATAGCCGCCGTCTCCTGCTTCGGCGCCTCGGCGGTGGACGCGGCCTGGCTCGCCTGCGCCTCGCCGCCGCCGGTGAGGGCGGAGACGTCCTCGTCCGCGCCCGCGATCACGGCGATGACGGTGCCGACGTTGGCGGTGTCGCCCTCGTTCAGCATGCGCTTACGCAGCACGCCCGAGCCGCGGGCCACCAGCTCCATCGTGGCCTTGTCGGTCTCGACCTCGGCCAGGACGTCGCCCTCCTTGACGTGGTCGCCCTCGTTCTTCAGCCAGGTGGCCAGGCGCCCTTCCTCCATCGTGGGCGAGAGCGCCTCCATGTAGACCTTGGTCGCCATCTTCTTTTTCAGTAGAAAGTGCCCAGTGCCAAGTGCCCAGTGCCCAGTGCGCGCAGGTCAGTTCCTGGGCACTGGGCACTGGGTACTGGGCACTTATCGGTACAGCACCCGGTTCACCTTCTCCACCACCAGCTCGGCGCTGGGCTTCACCGCCTTCTCCAGCGCCTTGGCGTAGGGCATCGGCACGTCGGCCTGGGTCACGCGCAGCACCGGCGCGTCGAGCAGGTCGAACGCCTCCTCCTGGATCAGCGCCGCCACCGTCGCGGTGATCCCGCCGTGGGGCCACCCCTCCTCCAGCAGCACCGCGCGGTTCGTCTTCCCCACGGAGTTGAGGATCGCCTCGGTATCGAGCGGGCGGATGGAGCGGAGATCGACGACCTCGGCGTTCACCCCGTCCTTCTCCAGCATCCCCGCGGCCTGCAGCGCCACGTGGATCATCTTCCCGTGGGTGATGATGGAGACGTCGCTCCCCTCGCGCTTCACCTCGGCGACCCCGAGCGGGATGACGTAGTCGTCGTCCTCGGGGACCTCGCCCTTGAGGTTGTAGAGCATCTCGCCCTCGAACACGCAGACGGGGTCGTCGTCGCGGATGGCGGCCTTGAGCAGCCCCTTGGCGTCCGCCGGCGTGCCGGGGACCACCACCTTCACGCCGGGATAGTGGGCGACCTGGCTCTCCAGCGCTTGGGAGTGCTGCGCGGCGAGCTGGAGGGCGGCGCCGGTGGGGCCGCGGAAGGTGACCGGCATGCTGAACTGGCCGCCGCTCATCGACCTCATCTTGGCCGCGGAGTTGAAGATCTGGTCGAACGCCAGGATGGCGAAGTTCCAGGTCATGAACTCGATCACCGGCCGCACCCCCGTCATCGCCGCGCCCACACCCAGCCCCGCGAACCCGAGCTCGGTGATGGGCGTGTCGACCACGCGCATCTCGCCGTACTTGTCCAGCAGCCCCTTCGACACCTTGTAGGCGCCGTTGTACACGCCCACTTCCTCGCCCATCAGGAAGACGTCGGGGTCGCGCGCCATCTCTTCGTCGAGCGCCTGGTTCAGCGCCTCGCGATACGTGATCACCGCCATCGTCAGCGATTCCTCTCCGTTAAAGTGCCCAGTGCCAAGTGCCCAGTGCCCAGTAACTGCTTATCTCTCTCCAGCGATTTACGCAGAGAGACGAGCATGCGGGTGATTTCCGAGCACTTCTCCAGCAAGGCACCGAAATCCTTTTCTCCGACGTACTCCAGGTCGCGCGCCAGATACAACTGACTCCGGACCTCGCCGGCAGATCCGCGCGCGAAGGTGATGAAGCGCGCGAACTCCGGCTTGCTGTTCCGCTCGAACCCTTCCGCGATGTTCGACATCACCGACACGGATGCGCGCTGGATCTGGTCTCTCAACCCAAAATCCCTCGCGAACCTGCCGCTGCCGGTTACCCGATAGATGTCCACGCACAGTTGCTTCGCCTTCTGCCATGCTTTCAGGTCCTCGAACCTCGAAACCGGCAAGCGAGCCTCCCGGGTTTGGGGTTACTGGGCACTGGGCACTTGGCACTGGGCACTTCAGTTCAGCGATTCCTCATGTCGAAATAGAGCCTGCCGTTGACGTCCTCTTCGGCGTAGATGTCGGTGTAGACCTGGTCCACGCCCGGCTCGGGCGACTTGTCGGCGAACTCGGCGGCCTCCTCGGAGACGCGCTTGGCCTCGGCGTCCATCTCCTCGAGCTCCTTCTGGCTCAGGATCTCGTTGCGAGCCAGCAGCTCGCCGAAGATGGTGATGGGGTCGTTCGCCTTCTCCTTCTCCACGTCCTCCTTGGTCCGGTAGACGCCGGAGACGGGGTCGGACATCGAATGGCCCACGTAGCGGTAGGTGCGCGCCTCGATCAGCGTGGGCCCCTCGCCCGCCCGCGCGCGGTCCGAGGCTTCCTTAGCCACGCGGTACATGTCGAGCACGTCCATGCCGTCGGCGACGGCGCTCGGCATGGCGTAGGCGCTGGCCTTCTGCCAGATATCGTAGAGCGACGCGGCGCGCTCCCACGCCGTGCCCATCCCGAAGCGGTTGTTCTCCACGATCAGCACGAGCGGGAGCTTCCAGAGCGCGGCCATGTTCAGCGACTCGTGGAAGGCGCCCTGGTTCACCGCCGCCTCGCCGCAGTAGACCTGCATCACCCGGTCTTCCTGCTTGTACTTGATCTTCCACGCCACGCCGAGGGCCAGCGGGATCTGCGCGCCCACGATGCCGTGGCCGCCCAGGTACCCCGTGTCGGCGCGGAACATGTGCATGGAGCCGCCCTTCCCCTTGCTGCACCCGTCGGCGCGGCCGTACAGCTCGGCCATCACCGCGCCGGGGTCCACGCCCTTCTGCAGCGCGTGCACGTGCTCGCGGTAGGCGGTCATCACGTAGTCGTCGTCGCGCAGCGCGTGGATGGCGCCGATGGCCACCGCCTCCTGGCCGATGTACAGGTGGCAGAAGCCGCCGATCTTCCCCAGCGCGTAGCTCTCGGCCGCCTTCTCCTCGAAGCGGCGGGCCAGGAGCATGTCGTACATCATCTGCCGCAGCGTATCGCGCTCCAGCCCCTGCAGCCGCTCCTCGTCGCTCTTCGGCTGCTGCTGCTCGGGCTGCGCGGCGGGCGCTCCGTCCTGGCGGAGCCCGGCATCGTCGTGGGAGGGCTCGGCCGCGCGGGCGACCGGCTGGCGGGTCTTGGTCTCAGGCATCGTATCCATCTCGAACCAGTGATTTTCCCGGGTTCGTGTCGGTGATCTCGGATCGGTTAATCGCGCGTCTAAGCCGCGCGCGTAGGTGCTGCTGTGCCTTCTCCCGCGCGCGCTGCCCGCGCCCGCTCGGCGGCCACGCGCGGGTCAACGGCAGGCGGAAGCCCCAGCTCCCGCGCACCGTCTTCGCCCTCTCGGTTGATGAACTCGACGCGTTGCTCCGGCGTCATGTATGCCATCTTGCGGGACAGATCATCACGCAGCTCGCGCATCAGGCGCACAGCGTCGAACGGCTTCTCAGTCGTCATCGTCCACCACCTCCTGCGGAGTGCGGATCTCCAGTGGCCGCAGTCCCGATCCGAGGTTCACGGCGTTGAAGCCCTTGATCCGCAGCAAGTTGACCACATGCTTGAAGTTCCAGCTCACCAGCACGTCCACTTCGGCCAGCGTCGCCGCCGCGATGTGCTGCGCGTCGGCGGTCATTCGCTTGGGGATTACGCCGGCCGCGAGATAGAGCGCTGCAAGGCGCTCGCCCTCACTCGTCAGCTGCAACCGCTCGATGTGATCGTCCGGCACCCGGTTGAGCACTTCCTGCACTGCGGTGGGTGCATTCCGCAGTTCTCCGACAGTGACGCTGGACAACACGAGCACGTGCTCGCCCGACTCGAACTTGCTGAACAGATTCCGCGACGCGGCCTCGAACTCCGGATCGAGACAGCCGCCGATCACCGAAGTGTCGACGTAGATCCGCAGCCTGCCCGAGCCCGCCGGCGTCCCGCTCACAGGCTCCCGAGCTGCACCAGGCGCGGGGCGGGCGGGGTGACGAGCGAGGCGCGGAGGGCGGCCTCGGCCTCGTCGATGCGCACGTCGCCGTCCACGTCGGCCTCGACGATCTCGGTGATGCGGCCGGGGCCGTCGGGGTCGATCGTGCGCGCCTGCTCGCGCGCGTGGTAGCTGGAGCGCACCAGCGGCCCGCTCTCCACGTGCCCGAAGCCCAGCTCGCGCTCGCCCGTCTCCTTCCACGCGCGGAACTCGTCGGGCGTGACCCAGCGGTCCAGCGGCACGTGGTGCTCGCTGGGGCGCAGGTACTGCCCTAGCGTGAGGATGTCGACACTCGCCTCGCGCAGGTCCTGCATCGACTGGCGGATCTCGTCTTCCGTCTCGCCCATCCCCAGGATGATGGCGCTCTTGGTCAGCTGCCGCGGGTTCATCCGCTTGACCGCGCCCAGCAGCGAGATCGACCGCCAGTACCGTCCGCCGGGACGCACCCAGCGCGAGAGGCGCTCGACGGTGTCGATGTTGTGCGCCAGGATCTCGGGCCCGGCCTCGACCACAGTGCGCAGCGCCGCCTCGTTCCCCTTGAAGTCGGGGATCAGCACCTCCACGGTGCACCCGGGGACGCGCTCGTGGATCTGGCGGATGGTCTCGGCGTAGATGGCCGCGCCGCCGTCGGACAGCTCGTCGCGGTTCACCGAGGTGATCACCGCGTGCTCCAGCCCCATCGCCGCCACCGAGTCGGCCACGCGCCGCGGCTCGTCCCGGTCCAGCTCGGTGGGCATCCCGTGGGCGACCGCGCAGTACTTGCACGCGCGGGTGCACACGTCGCCCAGGATCATGAAGGTGGCGGTGCCGCTCTCCCAGCACTCGCCGATGTTGGGGCAGTGCGCCTCCTCGCAGACGGTGTGCAGCCCCTGCGAGCGCATCAGCCCCTTCAGCCGCAGGTAGTTGGCCCCGCCGGGCGCGCGCACCTTCAGCCACTCGGGCTTGCGCGCGCGGTGGTGCACCGGCTCGCGCCCCTCGGCGCGCGGCAGGTTCACCGTTCCCTTGCTCTTGACGATCCCGTTGTCCTTGCCCCGCGGCGCGTAGCCGCCGGGCGCAGGCACGTCGGGCGCCTGGGTGCTCATATCTCCCTCTCCCGGGCGGCGCCGCCCCTCGGGCCGCCCACGGATCGAACGCCTGTAAAGCCGGCGCGGACACGGCACGGGTCCGGAGCCGAGCCCCGGACCGCATGGACCGTTCCGCGCCTGTGGCTCGGAAAAACGATGAAAGTTACTGTCCGTGCAGGGCGCGAGCAACCGCGCCCCCCGTCTCCACCCCGCGGCGGCGTTCGCGACATTCTGCGGTCGCGCCGCCGTCCGCGCCGCGCGATATTCGCTGGGAGCCTCCCGGTCCGCGCCGGTGTCCCCCGACCCTTTGCGCCATGAGAACCGCGTCCCGCCCGTTCCTTCTCCTCCTCGCCGCCCTCCTCTGGTACCCCGCGCGTTCCGCGGCGGCGCAGGGGAGCGCCGTCGTCTTCACCGTTTTCGCGGCGGAGACGCAGGCGCCGCTGCCGGGCGCGCAGGTGTCGGTGGACGGGCGGGGGCGCGGCGTGGCAGACGCGCAGGGCGTCGTCCGCGTCGAAGGCCTCTCCCCCGGCCGCCACGGGGCCAGCGTGACGCTGATGGGCCGGATTCCGCGCGGCGTGCGGATCGACCTCACAGCGGGCGAGGAGCGCGAGGTGATGGTGGTGATGGAGGCGCTCTCCGTGACGCTCGCGCCGCTGACCGCCGCCGCGCGCGCCCGCTCGCGCGACTGGCGCATCGAGGACTTCTACCGGCGCGCACAGAACTCCAGCACGGGCCGCTTCATCACCCGCGCGAAGATCGAGGAGCAGAACGCAATCCGCTTCACCGACCTGTTCTACGGGGTGCCGGGCGTGCGCGTGCAGCCGGGGCCCGACGGCAACACCGTCCGCTCCACGCGCGCGCTGTCGATGAGCCAGGGCGGCGACTGCCCGCCGCGCTTCTTCGTGGACGGCTTCCCCTACACGCTGAGCGGGCCGGTGGACGTGGAGTTCGGGGTGACGGAGATCGAGGGGGTGGAGATGTACTTCGGCAACGTCCCCGCGCAGTGGGGTGGATCGAGCGCGATGTGCGGGGTGATCCTGGTATGGACGCGCACCTCCGCGGCGCCGGCGACGCGAAGCTGACCGCCCTCCCGTGACGGATCCCGATAAACAGAAAGGCTCGCGCAGAGTCAGCAGGGTTAGCAGAGGGAACTGCGGTTCTCTGCTGACTCTGCTAACTCTGCGTAAGACCTTCTTTTAGCGGTGGAGACTTACGCGCCGTTGGCCGCCCGCGGCTCGCGGCGGAGGATGCGGGCCAGCGTGGGGCGGGAGATGCCGAGGAGCCGGGCCGCCGCGCTGCGGTTGCCGCCGGTGAGCTGCAGGGTCACCGCGGCGGCCTCGCGCTCGATCTCCTCCAGGCTCTTCCCCTCGTGCGGGATGCGGATCTCCGCCGCCGCGGGAAGGTTGGGCGACGCGCCCGAGCGCGCGGTGCGGTACTGCACCACCAGGTTCCCGGCCAGGATCGCCGGCCCCTCGGCCGAAAGCGCGAAGGGCCGCGGCTCGGGGTGAGCCGCGGCCCTTCGTTACTCCTGGAGGCGCCGCGTCAGAAGCCGCAGTGCTTGTAGTCGAGCGTGCAGCTCACCCACTCGGTCTCTTCGCCGCAGGTGTCGCCGGCGCTGTAGTAGCCACCGCCGCCACCGCAACCGGCGTAGCACGAGTAGAACGCCGAGCACCCGTCGCCGAGGTCCGAGGCGCCCGCCTCGGTGCCGGACTCGTGCGCGTTCACCGTACCGGTCGCGCGGTCGGTGGTGCGGGTGGTGAACGATTCCACGCTCAGGTCGTCGAGGTTCAGGCTCAGCTTCTTCATGGTCCGGATATCCTTCTCGGTTTCCCGTTGGGCCGATCCGGGCGCCACGCGCCCGTCGATCGATGCGGCAGCGTGCCGCTCCACGCCGCGCCGTGACGGAGGCGGGCATTGCGCCGGTGAGCCCGGCGACGACCCCCGATAAGTCAGGATGTGTGCCGGGCCGGACCCCGCGACATTCTGCGTGTGAGGCGCTCTCCGTGCGGCGGATCCGGGGTGCCGGGTTCCCGGTGGTGCAAGGCGTTTTTGCGGAACGAGATGGGGATTCAAGCAAACGCGCACGGAAACACTTATTTGTCCAATCCGGGAAACATCTGTCAGAAAATTAGATCCTTACGAGTCCTGAGGAGAAGATGGTACAACGTGGGACGTCCGATCCACAGCCGGTGCGCCATTCCGGCATCTCCTACCCATGACGCGCGTGGCGGTGTGTGGGGAGTCGCGTCGCATTCGGGGGAATCACCTCGCCTCCCCGGATGGCTCCGGCTCCGCGGCAGGAACGTCCTGCGGCTCGGGCACGCGCGCGTCCAGCAGTAGCCGCGAATCGTCCGCGTCCACCGCGGCGATGAGATCGAGCCCGTTCGCGGCCAGGCGGCGCGCGGCGGCGGCGGGGCGCAGATCGCCGCGATCGAGCGACCACTGAGCGTGATGCGCGAGCAGAGCCGTCTCCACCGCACGCCCCAGCGTCATCGCGAAGCGTCGCGCACCCGCCTGCACCGCCGGCTCGCCCGCGCGGGTGGCGGCGCGCAGCCACTCCGCCGCGCGCTCGAGGGACCGCAGCGCCGCGCGCGTCGGCGCGCCGAGCGAGGGGTCGCGCACCTCCGACGCGCACCGCGCCACCTCGGCGACGAGCGGGTCCAGACCGCCCGCGTCCTGCAGCGCGCGCAGGGTGTCGAGGGAGAGCACGTTCGTCGTCCCCTCCCAGATCGTCAGCACCTGGCTGTCGCGCAGCAGCGTGGGCAGGCCGGTGTCCTCCACGTATCCCGCGCCGCCGAACGACTCCACGATCTCACTGGCGACGGCCACCGACTGCCGCGCCGTGGTCAGCTTGGCGATGGGGGTGAGGATGCGGAGAAGCGCGCGGCCGGCGTCGTCCAGCTCGCCGGCCTCGGCGCGGCCGAGGAGCTCGACCACGCGGAAGGTCAGGTGCAGCGCGCCCTCGAGCTCCGCCTGCGCGCCGGCGAGGGTGTCCACGTGCAGCGGCAGCCCGGCCAGCGGCGCGCCGAACGCCCGCCGCAGCGGCGCGTACGCCCGCGCGAGGGCCACGCCGCGGCGCATCAGGGCGGCGGCGCTCACCGCGTTCCAGGTGCGCGTCACGTTCAGCATCGGCGCGATGCTGCGCACGCCGCCGTCCAGCCCGCGCACGGGAACGGCGACCGCGCCGTCCAGTGTCAGCTCGGCGGTGGGCAGCTTGCGCGTCCCCAGCTTGTCCTTCAGCCGGTCGATGCGGATCCCGTTCAGCCGCCCATCCTCCCCGCGCGTCTCCAGGTAGAAGAGCGCCAGCCCGCGGCCGCCGGGCGGATTCCCCTCCGGCCGCGCGAGCGTCAGCGCCATCTGCGACGTGGCGGCGGAGGTGAACCACTTCCGCCCGTAGAGGCGCCATCCGCCGTCATCTCCCCGCCGCGCCACCGTCTCCGTGTTGCCGACGTCGGAGCCGCCGGGCGTCTCCGTCATCCACTGCCCGCTGGTCCAGAACGTCTCCGGGTCGCGCGAGGTCAGGCGCGGAACCGCGCGGCGCACCAGCTCGTCGTTCTCCGCGGCGATCAGCGCGCGGGCGGCGCCGTCCGTCATCGCCAGCGGGCAGGAGTAGATGTCGGTGGACGGGGTGAAGAGGTACGCCAGCGCGAACTGGTGCACGCGCGAGAAGCGGCCGTGCGCGCGCTCGTACGCCACGGCGACGACGCCGTGCTCCGCCGCGATGCGCTCCGCCGTGCGCCAGAGCGGCGTCAGCTCGATGCGGTCGACGCGGTTCCCCCACGCGTCCCACTGCACCAGCCGCGGCTCGTTCGGCAAGTCGGCCAGCTGCGCGGGATACAGCTCCGCCGACAGCCGCCCCATCTCCCGCAGCGACGGCTCGACCTCGGCCAGGACGTCGCCCGGCAGCACGCGCGCGAGCAGCGACCGCAGCGCGAGGTCTTCGTCCCACTGGTTGCCGAGCGTCGGCGGCGTCTGCGTGAAAGACATGGGGAGATGGAGATGGGGGATCGACTCAGCGCCTGCAGCACATTCGGTGATGAACGACACTCACGCCAGCGACCATTAAGTAATTTAAATTACGGTAATCTGAATTACTCAGATTGACTTTCTCCATTTATAGCGTAATTTGAATTACCGTAAATGAAATTACTCTGGAGCGAGTGGCGATGGAAACGGTATTCGTTGGCCGGGAACGAGAGCTCGCCGCGCTCGGCGCCGAGTTCGACAGCGCGAAGCCTTCGCTGGTAGTGATCTTCGGCCGCCGGCGCGTGGGCAAGTCGACGCTGCTCCAGAAGGCGCTGGAGGGGCGCAGGCACGTGTACTTCCAGGCCACGCGCGTGACCGATGCGGACTCGCAGGCGCTGCTGAGGAACGCGATCGCACAGGCGCTCGGGCCCGATCCGCTGCTGGCCGCGGTCTCCGGCTGGGAGGGCATCTTCGCGTACCTCGTCTCGCGCGTGGGATCCGACGCGGAGGGCGGCCTGGTGGTGGCGCTCGACGAGTTCCCCTACCTGTGCGAGGACAACAAGGCGCTCCCCTCCATCCTCCAGAAGGTCTGGGACGAGGTACGGCGGAGCGGCGTGCCGCTGAAGCTGGTGCTGTGCGGATCGGCGGTGGCGTTCATGGAAGACCTGCTCGCGGAGCGCAACCCGCTGCACGGCCGGCAGTCCCGCGACCTGGAGGTGGGGCCGCTCCCCTACCGCGAGGCCGCGAAGATGCTGCCGGGCTGGGGTGCGGAGGAAGCGTTGCGCGGGTTCGGCGTGTTCGGCGGGATGCCGTACTACCTGTCGCTCTGCGACCCCGCGGAGGACCTCGCGGCGAACGTCCACCGGCTGGTGCTGGACGACGGCGCCCCGCTGCGCGACGAGCCGATGCACCTGCTGCAGGCCGAGCTGCAGTCGCCGGCGCGCTACGCCAGCATCCTGCGCGCCGTGGCCGACGGCCTGACCGAGCGCGGAGACATCGTCAACCGGGTGATGCACAAGGGCGAGCAGAGCTCCAGCATCACCCCCTACATCGACCGGCTGGAGCGGATGCGGCTGCTGCGGCGGATGTGGTCGATGGACGTGCAGGCGCCGGAGAAGAGCCGCAACACCCGGTATTTCCTGGACGACCCCTTTCTCAGCTTCCACTTCCGCTTCGTGCTGCCGAACCTGTCGGCGCTGCAGTCGGGACACGCGGACGCGGTGTGGAAGCTCAGGATCGAGCCGTACATGGACGACTACATGGGGCTGCGGTTCGAGGAGATCTGCAGGACGTGGGTGGCGCTGTACGGCCAGGAGAAGCTCGGCGTTCCCGCTGGCCCGGTGGGCAAGATCTGGTCGTCCGACTACGACGTGGACGTGGCCGGCGAGCTGCTGGACGGGCGCCGCGTGGCCGGCGAATGCAAGTGGTGGAAGAAGCCCGCGGGCATCAACGTTCTCGCGGACCTCCGGAGCGAGGCGGCGAAGAACCGTTACTACGCCGGGTCAGATCCTGTGCACCTCGTCTTCGCGCGCAATGGGTTCACCCCTGAGCTCGCGGCCATCGTTCAGCGCGAGTCGGACGTCCTGCTGCTGGGTCTCGCAGACCTGCTGGAGAGCAGAACAACGTAATTCTAATTACCGTAATTCAAATTACCTTACCTGATGGATCTTCCCCCTTCTCTCTGCTCTTCAGGGAGAAGGGGACTTTTGCGTCCGGCCTCCCGCGCGTGGATCACACCCGCACCTCGCAGCGGGAGATGACAGGCGCGAGCCGCGCCGACTCCAGCACGCGGGCGGCCAGGTCCACGCGGCGCCAAGGGATAGGCTGGGTGACGGCGACGAGCCGGTCGCCGTCGGCCACGACGTCCGACGCGGTGATGCGGGCGCGGTGCAGCGTTCGGTCGAGCGTGATCTCCGCGCGGTCGTCGCGGGCGATACTGACGACCCAGGCGTGCTGGCGCGCATCCTCTATGGGCGCGCGCGGTGCGGCGTGCGGGCGGCCCGCGCGGGCGGCGGAGCGGAGCACGTCGCCGAGGAGGGCGCTGGCGGTGGGGGCGCCGCCCGCGCCGGGGCCGGCCAGTCGCACGCGGCCGTTCCACCGGCTCTCGATCACGATCGCGTTCTCTTCGTCGCGCGTGCGGCCCAGCTCCGACGCGGCGGGGACGATCACGGGCTCCACCGCGGCGGCGATCCCATCGCCCGTGTCCACCACCTCCGCGACGAGCCGGGGGATGCCGCCCAGCAGCGCCGCATCCGCCGCCAGCCGCTCGGGATCGGGGGTGATGCCGCGGCGGCGCACCACCAGCCCGCCCGGCGCGATGCCGAACGCCAGCCACGCCAGGATGCGCAGCTTGTCCGCCGCGTCCTCGCCGGAGAGGTCGCGAGCGGGGTTGGCCTCGGCGAAGCCGCGCGCCTGCGCGTCCGCCAGCGCGTCGGCGTAGCGCCACCCCTCGCCGAGACGGGTGAGGATGTAGTTGGTCGTGCCGTTCAGCACCCCACGGATCGCCGAGATCCCGGTGAGTCCCAGCGAGTCGCGGAGCGCGCGGACGATGGGGATGCCGCCACCGACCGCGCTCTCGAAGTCCAGCCGCCCGCCCGTGCGCCGCGCCAGCGCCGCCAGCTCCGGCCCGTGCGCCGCCAGCAGTGCCTTGTTGGCCGTCACCAGCCGCCGCCCCGCGCCCAGCACCGTCCGCGCGATGCGGAGCGCCGGCTCGATCCCCCCGATCGCCTCGACGAACACCTCGGCGTCGGTGGCGAGGAAGGCGTCCACGTCCGTCGTCAGCGCGCGCCGGTCGAGCTCGTCCGGGCGGGGACGATCGGGATGCTTGACCAGCACGGAGGCCAGGTCGAAGCGCAGGCGGTGCCGCGTGCGGATCTCGTCCGCGCCGTGGGCGAGCAGCCGCACCAACTCGCCGCCCACGACGCCGCACCCCGCCAGCGCGATCCGCACCACGCGAGGCGGCCGGACGATCCGCGGCACCACCGCGATAGGTTCCACGATGCTCATCTCCCACCTCCAATAGCCGCCCTTGCGAGCGGATAGCTGGCGTCAGTCGCGAAGCGACTTCGTGCTGTTGTTGCCGTGAATTCATTCGCCCCGTCCCAACCCGAGGCACGGGACTCCCCCGCCTCCAGCGCCTCGCCCAGGATCTCCGCCACCTGCTCCGGCTCCAGCAGGAAGGCGTCGTGGCCGCGCGTGGAGACGATCTCCCGGTACTCCGCGCCCGCCGCGTCCACCCAGGCGCGCACGTCCTCCGGCGCGTACAGCAGGTCGCCGGGGATGCCGACGCCGACCAGCCGCCCCTCGATCCGCCTCAGCGCCCTCGCGACGCCGCCCCGCCCGCGCCCGACGTCGTGCGCGTCCATCGCCTGCGTCAGCGCCACGTAGCTGTCCACGTCGAAGCGGTCCAGCAGCTTGCGCCCGTGGTGGTCGAGATACGACGCGATCGACCAGCTCCCATCTCCATCGCGCGCGCGGCCGAAGCGCTCCGCCTGCTCGGCCGCGGTGCGGTACGTCATCATCCCCACCATCCGCGCGATCTCCAGCCCGCGCTGGCCGGCCGCCTCGATCGCCGCGCGCTGCACGTGGTTCCACGCGATGGCGTACGCCGTGTGCGCCGCCGGCGCCGCGAAGACGACGACGGAGCGCGCCAGCGTCGGGTTCCGCGCCGCCCACTCCATCGCCACCATCCCGCCCAGCGAGCCGCCGGTGGCCAGGGCGACGGAGCGGACGCCGAGCTCGTCGACCAGCAGCTGGACCAGCCGCGCCTGGTCGCCCGGGGTGACGGCGGGGAACGGACGGACCTCGCGCGGGCCAGTCGTCCCGTAGCACGAGCCGAGCAGGTTGGTGGAGAGGACGGCGTAGCGCTCCGTGTCCACCGTCTTCCCCGGCCCCACCACCGTTCCCCACCACCCGCCCGCGTCGTCCGGCGAGCCGGTGAGCGAGTGGAAGACGATGACGAGGTTGTCGCGCGCCTCGTTCAGCTCGCCGTCCAGACGGTACGCCTGCACCACGCCGTCGAGCACGTCCCCGCCGTCGAGCTCGAAGCGGCCGGTGTGGTGCAGGCGGCGTTCGCGCGCGCTCACAATCCCACCGCCGTTCGCAGCGCCCGGTCGAGGTCGTCGACCAGGTCGTCCACGTCCTCGATCCCCACCGACAGCCGCACCAGGTCGGGGGTGACGCCCGCGGCCACGCGCTCCTCGTCGGCCAGCTGCTCGTGCGTGGTGCTCCACGGGTGGATGATCAGGCTCTTCGCGTCGCCCACGTTGGCCACGAGGGAGAAGAGCTTCGACTCCGCGATCACGCGCTTGGCCGCCGCGTCGCCGCCGAGCACGCCGAAGGTGAGCACGCCGCCGAAGCCGCCGCGCAGGTAGCGCCGCGCCGTCTCGTGGCTGGGGTGGGATGCGAGGCCCGGATAGCTCACCCACGTCACCGCCGGATGGCCTTCGAGGAAGCGGGCGATGGCGAGCGCGTTCTCGCTGTGGCGCTGGATGCGGAGATGGAGTGTCTCCAGCCCCTGCAGGAAGAGGAAGGTGTTGAAGGGAGATGCGGACGCGCCCACGTCGCGCAGCAGCAGCACGCGCAGCCGGATGGCGAACGCCAGGTTGCCGAACGTGGACGCGAACGACAGCCCGTGGTACGCCGGCTCGGGATCGACGTACTGCCCGCGGAAGCGCTCGCTGGCCGCCCAGTCGAAGGTGCCGCCGTCGACGACGACTCCGCCGATTGCCGTCCCGTGCCCGCCGATCCACTTGGTCGCGGAGTGGAGGACGACGTCCGCGCCATGCTCGATGGGGCGGACGAGGAAGGGCGTGCCGAAGGTGTTGTCGACCACCAGCGGAACGCCATGCGCGTGCGCCACGTCCGCCAGCCCGCGGAAGTCGGGGACGTCGAGCTTGGGGTTGCCGATCGTCTCCACGTAGACGGCCTTCGTCGTCTCGTCGATCTGCGCCGCGAAGTCCGCGGGATCGGACGAGTCGACGAAGCGCGTGGTGATGCCCAGCCGGCCGAGCGTGTACTTCAGCAGGGTAAAGGTGCCGCCGTACAGGCGCGACGAGGCGACGATGGAATCTCCCGCCTGCGCCAGGTTCAGCAGCGCCAGCGTCTGCGCCGCCTGCCCGCTGCTGGTGGCGACGGCGGCGACCCCGCCCTCCAGCTCGGCGATGCGGCGCTCGAACACGTCGCTCGTCGGGTTCATCAGCCGCGTGTAGATGTTGCCGAACTCGCGCAGCCCGAAGAGGCTGGCGGCGTGCTCGGGGCCGTTGAACACGTAGCTGGTGGTGGCGTAGATCGGCACCGCGCGGGCGTTGGTCGCGGGGTCCGCCGTCTCCTGCGCGCTGCGGACGGCCAGCGTGCCCAGCCCCAGCCTGCGCTCGCTTGAATCGATGATCGTGCTCATCCTCGTGTCTCCCGTGGTTCAGGGGTAAAAAAATCCCGGCCCTCTCGCGGGGAGAGGGCCGGGGTGGCGTGCGACCGTGCCGGGAGATCCGGCTACGCGGTCATCCTGCCAGTACGCGTCCGATGGGTGCGGCCGCGCCGGTCCCGTCTCCCTTGGGGAGGCGGCACATGCACATGCTGCACATCATCGTGTGGACGCGGGCGAAGCTCATCTGCTCGTTCGTTCGTGCTCGTGATTCGATCTTCGTGGACTGCGACCGCTGAACGGCGTCTCCGCCGCCTCCGTGGGCCCTCTCCCTGGCGCTTCGCGCCGGTCCCTCCCCCAAAACAGACTGGGGGAGGGACGGGAGCTCGCTTCGCTCGCGGCTACTCAGCGCGCGCCGAAGCTTCCCGTCGTTCTCCCCCTTCTCCCGCAGTTTGGGAGATGGGGGTCGGGGGGATGAGGGGTCCTACTGCTCCCAGGGCAGCTCCGGCTTGCCGAAGTGGCCGTAGTTCGTGGTCAGGCGGTAGATCGGGCGCAGCAGGTCCAGCCGCTCCACGATGGCGCCCGGGCGGAAGTCGAAGTTCTGCTTCACGAACTCCGCCGCCGCGCGCTCGTCGCCCGTGCCGAAGGTGTCCACCTTCACCGACACCGGCTGCGCCACGCCGATCGCGTACGCCACCTGCACCTCGGCGCGCTTCGCCAGCCCCGCCTTCACCACCTGGCGGGCCACGAAGCGGCAGAAGTACGCGCCCGAGCGGTCCACCTTGCTCGGATCCTTGCCGCTGAACGCGCCGCCGCCGTGGCGCCCCATCCCGCCGTAGCTGTCGACGATGATCTTGCGCCCGGTGACCCCCGCGTCGGCCGACGGGCCGCCCTGCACGAAGCTGCCGGTGGGGTTCACCATCAGGTTGATGTCGTCGTGGTACCACTGCCCCAGCGCCTCGGGCACCACGTTCAGCGCGATGAAGTGGCGGATGGTCTCGCGGTCGGCGTCGGCCGCGTGCTGTGTGCTCACCAGCACGTCGGTGATGGCCACCGGCACCCCGCCCTCGTAGCGCACGGACACCTGCGTCTTGGCATCCGGCCGCAGCCAGGCCGCCGAGCCCTTGCGGCGGTGGTCGGCCAGCGAGCGCGCCAGCTTGTGCGCCAGGAGGATCGGCAGCGGCATCAGCTCGGGCGTCTCGTCGGTCGCGTAGCCGAACATGATCCCCTGGTCGCCCGCGCCCTGCTCGCCGGAGAGACTGGTGTCGGCGTCCACCCCCTGCGCGATCTCGGCCGCCTGGCGCGACAGGAAGAGGTGGATGTTCAGGTTGTCGGGGCGGAACACCTGGTCCGCGTCCACGTACCCGATCTCGCGCACCACCTCGCGCACCAACTCCTCGTAGTGCACGCCGTGGTTCGAGGTGATCTCGCCGGCCAGCACCACGTGGTTCTCCTTGCACAGCACCTCGCAGGCGACGCGGCTCGCGGGGTCGGCGGCCAGGTGCGCGTCGAGGATGGAGTCGGCGATGGTGTCGCACACCTTGTCGGGGTGGCCCTCGCTGACGGACTCGCTGGTGAAGGTGTACGCCACCGTGGCCGGGGCGCGGGTGGGGTCGAGGACGGTGCTCATGGTCTCCCGGTCTCGCGAAAGATTGGGGTTGGGCGCGCGGGCGCTTGGGTCCGGCACGCGAAAAGGGTCCGCCGTCGCATGGGGACGGTGGACCCTGACGACGCTTTAGGCGGCGATCCGTTGCTGGCGCGGGCCCGCCAAGCTGTCGCTGTTCAAAGCGCCCGCGCCGCCCGCGAAGCCGCGGGCCGGATCCCAGGAATGTCAAAGGGGTCCCCGGCGTGCACCGCCGGGGACCCCCGGGCGGTTTAGCACATTTATAACGCGGAGCAATCGCCAGAACTCGCCGCGGCGCCACGGAGGCGCGACAGGATGATAATCCCCCCCGCCGGATCGGTCAACCCGCGCCTCGCATCCGGCCTCGGGAGGGTGCCGCCGGATCCGGGGGGACGCGGACCTCATCCCGGCGATGGCTGCCTTCTCGGCTCGTACCGCATCGCCACCGCCCCCGAGGCGAGCTCCAGCCGGCCCACGAGCGTCAGGTCGATCGGCTTCGAGAGCCCCGCGAACAACGTGGGCCCATGGCCGGCCAGCCTGGGATGCACGATGAGCTCGTACTCGTCGATCAATCCCAGCTCCGCCAGCGCCCGCGGGAGGGTCACGCCTCCCACGTACACTCCCCTGCCCGGCTCGCTCTTGAGCCGCCGGACGGCCGTCTCCAGGTCTCCGCGCACGAGCTCCGCGTTCCAGTCGACCCGGTCCAGCGTGCTCGACACGACGTACTTCTTCGCCGCGTCGATCGTCCGGGCGAAGGGTTCCATCCAGTCGGGCCTCGCTCCCGCGGGCGCCGGCCCCCGCCACGCGGCCTCCATCATCTCGTACGTCACCCGGCCGAAGAGGAGGGCGTCGGCCCGGGCGATGATCCCGGCCGCGTGACGGTGAAGCTCCTCGTCCGGGATGATCCCGCGATGATCGCAGCACCCGTCCAGGGTGACGTTGATGGAATATCGAAGCGGGCGCATCGCTCCAGCGTCTCGGCGAGGCCGCGGCCCGCGCGAGGAGCGCGGCCGCGGCGGCATCCTTGTCCCGGCCTTCCCGGAGAGCGGCCCGTCAGCCGCGGCGGCGCTCCAGCAGCAGCATCATCAGCAGCGAGAGGACGATGCGCACCTCGTCGTGCTCGGGAAGGTCCACGATCTCCTCCACGCGGAACTTCCCCTGCATGAACGCGGGCTCCTTCACCAGCCGCATCAGCACGGTGCCGTCGGGCGCGGTCACCGAGTAGGCGGGGTTGAAGACGTAGCCGGCGAACATCCCCACGATGGGCAGGTCGCTGAACACGGCGTCGGCCACCTTGATCCAGGGGTTCTCTTCCTGGATGGTCAGCATCACCTGGCCGTTGACCTCGATGTCGTAGCGCGCGCGCCAGATGGAGCGGGCGCCCTGGCGCTTGACCGAGCCGATGTAGTTGCCCTGCGGGTCGGTGAAGTGGTAGCGGGCGCGGAAGTCGATCACCCGGTCGGCCTGCAGGTGGTACAGCGGCCGGGTCTGCTGCTCGTCGGCGAAGACGGTGACCTGCTCCTTCAGCTTGAACGCCTTCTGCTTCACGTACATCTTCAGGACCCCCGCGGCGTCGATCACCGAGATCTGCGGCGACAGGGCGAACAGCTTGAAGGTCAGGCTGAGCGGGTATTGCATCGGCGTGGGCGGTCGGGTCAGGGTCGGACTGCGGCGCCCGGGCGGGCGCATCGGTGAGGCGCGGGAAAGTACGCCGCGGCGGGATGAAGTGAAAGTGCCCAGTGCCCAGTCCCCGCGCTACTGGGCACTGGGCACTGGGCACTGGGCACTGGGCACTGGGCACTGGGCACTGGGCACTGGGCACTGGGCACTGGGCACTCCCATCGCCGGGCGCCAAGCCCGGCGCCTCACAGCCAGAAGGGGATGGCGAAGGGCGGGTTCGGCTTCTTCGCCTCCTCCGGATCGCGCGGCGGCAGCTTGGCGACGGTGATGACGTGCTCGCCCTTCGCCAGCGCGGCGACGGGGAGGTAGGCGACGATCCCGCGCACGCCCGTCTTCGGATCGGCGGCGAAGCGCCAGGCGGAGGCGATCGGCTTCCCGTCCAGCGTCGCGGGCTGCAGCGAGGCGAGGCAGGCGAGCACCGCCTGGCCCGCGCGGTCGCCCTCCGGCCGCTCCGCGCCGAAGACGCCGCCGGCGGGGACAGCGGCGCGCACCCGCGGACAGCGCTCGCGCACCAGCTGGTTGTGCCGCCGCGGCCGGTAGGGGACGAACAGCCGCACGTAGGGGTCGCGCACCATGTCGGACTGGATGAAGGGGAGCTCGGCGAAGTCCGTCCCGTCTCCCCGCCGGTCGTCGTAGTAGCCGCGCGCCACGCCCAGCGCGCCGGGCGCGTCGGGGAGGAAGTCGTAGCCGTCGGTGTGCACCGCGCCCGTCTCGTCCACCACCTTCTTCGCCGCGATCCCCACCCCGCCCACGACCAGCAGCACGGTGACCACCCGCAGCCCGCGGCGGCCGCGCAGGTTGGTCAGGAGCGTCATCATCAGCGGCGTGAACGGCACGACCTCCTGCATCCGCGTGTAGGCGCGCCCCACGCCCCGGATCACCCGCGCCAGGCGGCTGCCGGGGTCCAGCCGGTCGCCCAGCCGCTTGTCCAGCAGCGTGACCACCATGATGGGGATCACGTACAGCGCCATGACCGCCTCCATCAGCAGCGGCCCCCGGTCGGACGCGCCGAACGCGCCGGCCACGGCGAACCCCAGCAGCATGGCCGAGCCGCCGATCATCAGCGCGTACACCAGCAGCAGCGCCAGCGCGAACGCCCCGCCGAACACCATGCTGGCCAGCCGGTCGGCGCGGTCGATCACCGTCTGCATCCGCGGCGTGCGCTGCCGCTGCATCTCGCGGACGATGGGGCCGCCGCGCGCCCGCTCCCACACGATGCCGTTGGGGAACACCGCCTCCAGCCCGATGGCGCCCACCCAGTATCCCCGCACCGCCAGGTGCACGCTGAAGCCCACGGCCAGCGCGTACACGGCCAGCTTCACGTAGAACCAGGCCAGGAACACCATCTGGAAGCGCGCGCCGTCCATCCGCGGCTCGATCCCGTGGAGCCACGCGTCCAGCTGCCCGGGGATCTGCAGCATGGAAAAGACGAGCGCGCCGGAGATCAGCAGCTCCAGCTCCCACGGGCGCACCGCGGGCTCGTGCGGCGTCTGCCCCAGCGTGCTCGCCGGCGGCGGCGCCACGTGGAGATCGGGGATCGGCAGCTGGCCGGAGGCCGGCGCGTCTGCGGTCTGATCGGGCATGGAGACCGGGGGACTGCGGGAGATGCGGATTTCGACCGTGGGAGATGCAAATCTCTACAGGCGAACGAGTTGCCGCAAGCCTTCCCCCACCGGCGCGATACGCGATGGATCGATTCACTTGACACCGGCGCGTCTACCTGCTGATAATTCAGCACGTGCGGAATTTTCCGCACGTTTCCACCGAGCGCGCCCCGGAGAGGCACCGTCCCCGCCGCCCTGTCCGCCGCGCGAACGCAGCCGCACACCGCACCCGCCGTCCCCATGCCCGAGATCGACCTGGCAGGGCTCAGCCGCCGCGAGCGCCAGATCATGGAGATCGTGTACCGCCGCGGAAAGGTGACCGCCGCCGAGGTGCTCGACGAGCTTCCCGATCCCCCCACCTACTCGGCGGTGCGCGCCGCGCTGCGCCTGCTGGAGGAGAAGGGGCGGCTGGCGCACGAGATGGACGGCAAGCGCTACGTCTACCTGCCCACCACGCCGCGCAGCCGCGCCCGCACCACCGCGCTGAAGGACGTGGTGCGCAACTTCTTCGGCGGCAGCACCGAGCAGGTGGTGAACGCGCTGCTCGAGGAGCAGAAGCCCACGGCCGCCGAGCTCGAGCGGCTGGCCGCGCTGATCGCCCGGGCCCGCGCCGACGAGGAGGAGGCCGCATGAGCGCCGCGCTGCCCGCCGCCGTCTTCGCCGCGCTGGCGGACGCGGCGCTGAAGGGGTCCGTCGTCCTCGTCGCCGCCCTGGCGGCCACGCACCTGATGCGCCGCCGCTCGGCCGCCGCGCGCCACCTGGTCTGGGTGGTGGCGCTGGCGTCGATGCTGGCGCTGCCGCTGGTCACGCGCCTCCTTCCCGCGTGGCGCGTCGTCCCCGTCCCCGCGCCGCTGCGGCCCGCGACGGAGTTCGTCGCCGCCACGCCCGCGGCCGCCGCCGCGCCGGCGACGCCATCTCCATCCCCCGCGAAGCCCCTCGCGGACGCCGCCACGCCCGCCGCGGGGACGGCGTTCGCCCCCGCGCCCACATCTCCATCCCCCGCAAAGCCGTTCGACTGGAAGCGGGTGATGACGATGCTGTGGGCGGCGGGCGGCATCCTGCTCGTCGTGCGCCTGGGCTACGGGCTGGCGCGCGTGTGGTGGATGGAGCGCCGCGCGACGGAGATCACCGACGAGGGATGGGTCCACATCGCCGACCGCCTCGCGCGGCGCCTGCGCGTGGGCCGGCTGGTGACGCTGCTGCGCGAGACGCACGCGCTGGTGCCGATGACGTGGGGGATCGTGCGCCCGGTGGTCCTCCTTCCCGCCGACGCGGAGGAGTGGGACGACGAGCGCCGCACGGTTGTCCTGGCCCACGAGCTGGCGCACGTGCGCCGGTGGGACCCGGCGACGCAGTGGATCGCCCACGTGGCGATCGCGCTCTTCTGGTTCCACCCGCTGGTGTGGCTGGCCGCGCGCCGGATGCGCGAGGAGCGCGAGCACGCCTGCGACGACGCGGTGCTGTCGCTGGGGACGCGCCCGGTCGCGTACGCCGACCACCTGCTCGACATCGTCCGCTCGCTGGGCCAGGCCGAGGGCCCCGCCGCCGCGCTGGCGATGGCGCGCCGGTCGCAGTTCGAGGGGCGCCTGCTGGCCATCCTCGACGCCGCCACGCCGCGCGGCGGGGTGAGCCGCGGGCTGGGCTTCGCCGCGCTGATCGTCGCGGCGGCGGCGGTGGCGCCGCTGGCCGCGCTGCGCGCCGTCCCCTCGCCCGCCGCCGCGCTGCAGGCGACGCCGGCGCCGGAGGACGTGTCCACGCTGACGGTGAGGATCGCCGGGATCGACGCCCCGCCGCCGCGGGACGGGGGGATCGCCGGCAAGATCCGCGATTCCTCCGCGTCGGTCCGCCGCTCCGCCGCGAAGGCGCTGGGGCTCGGCGGCACGCCGGCGGCGACGGAGCAGCCGGCCGTCCCCGCCGCCGCCGCGCCGGCGACCGAGCGCACGCCGGTGACGACCGCGCCGGCGGATACGCCGCCCGCCGCCGTGGCGAGCCTGGCCGGCGCGGACACGCACACGCTGATGAGCCGGCTGGGGACGGCGGATCCCGGGCTGTACGCCGCCATCATCCGCGCCGCGGACGAGATCAAGTCGTCCACCGACCGCCGCCTCATCCTCACCCTGCTGCTGGAGAAGGGCGACCTGAGCGCGGACAACGTCACCGCCATCATCCGCTCGGCGAAGACGATCGAATCCGACACCGACCGCCGGCTGGTGCTAGACGCGGCCCTGCATCACCGCGCCTTCCCCTCGAACCCGGTCCCCCACGTCTTCTACGAGGCGCTGGCCGCCTTCTCCTCCAACACCGACGAGCGGCTGGTGATGTCGGCGCTGCTGGACGCGCACCGGCTGAACGCCGACTGCCTGGCGCTGCTCTTCGCCGAGCTGGCGCGGATGGGCTCGGACGCCGAGCGGCGGCTGGTGCTGATGACCGCCGCCAGCACGCAGCGGATGGACGCGCGCAACCGCGATGCGTACGTGGCCGCCACGCGCGCCATGCGCTCGGACTCGGAGCGGATGCTGGCGCTGAACGCGCTGCTGAGCGCCGCCGGCGGATCGTCCTCGCGCGGCGGCACGGGCGCACGCGGCGAGTCCACCGCCGCCCAGCCCTCCGCCGCCCGCGGCGAGCAGACGTGGGACGCCGACACGCACATCGAGGCCGACGGGCGCGACGTGATCCTCCGCACGCGCGGCGTGGTCTTCACCCGCAACCGCTGGGAGATCGTGCGCATCCGGCGCGGCGGCTCGCTGGTGGCGCAGGAGACGCGCGGCGGCACCGTCCGCAGGCTGACCGCCCGCCCCGGCGAGGACGGCCGCCCGGTCTACACCTACACGGTGGACGGACGCGCCCGCGGCTACGACGGCCCCGCGCGCGGCTGGTTCGAGGCGCTGGTGCGCGAGTTCACCGGCAGCTGATCGCGGCGGGCGCGCGAGCCCCGCGCGCCCGCCGTCCTTTTCGTCTCAAATGCTGATTTTTCAACAGTTGCAACCACCCTCCCCGGAGCAACGATGCGAACCGCCGCCCTGATCCTCCCCGCCCTCCTCCTCCTGGCGCCGCCCGCGCGGGCACAGGAGCGCCACAGCTACGGCGAGACGCAGATCGTCTCGTCGCACGACGGCCGCCAGCTGGAGGTGCGCGCCCGCGGCCGCGTGGAGTTCAACGACGCGGGCGACTGGGTGGAGTCGATGGAGCCCGGCGCGTCGCTGACGGTGCGCGAGGAGCAGGGCGGCCGCGAGCAGCGCATCGAGTTCCGCTCGGACGGCGACGGCGTGGAGATGCGCTACCGGGTGAACGGCCGCGAGCGCCCGCTCGACGCCGCGGGGCGGGACTGGGCGCGCCGCACGATCCGCGAGGCCACGCGCGAGAGCGGGATCGGCGCCGACGCGCGCGTCGCCCGCATCCGGCGGCGCGCGGGGGTGGCGGGGGTGCTGGCCGACATGGCCGACCTCCGCACCGACACCGGGCGGCGGCTGTACTACCGCGCGCTGCTGGCCAGCGGCCCCATGTCCGACGCCGACTTCGCGCGGGTGATGGACGACGCGGGCGCGCGGATTCGCTCGAACACCGAGCGCCGGCTGGTGCTGGTGGAGGCCGCGGACCGGGTGAGCGGCGGCCGCGGGCTGGCGGCGCTCCTCCGCGCGGCGGGAGGGATGGAGAGCGACACCGAGACGCGCCTCGTCCTCACCCGCGTCGCCGAGCGCAACGCGCTGGCCGAGCCGGCGGCGCGCGACGCCTTCTTCCGCGCCGTGGAGGGGATCGGCAGCGGGACGGAGCGCCGGCTCGTCCTCCTCACCGCGCTCCGCCGCGGCGCGCTGGCGGATGCGGGCTTCCGCGCCGCGTTCTTCCGCGCGGTGGACGGGATCGGGAGCGACACCGAGCGCCGGCTCGTGCTCGTCTCCGCGCTGGAGCGCGCGTCCGAGCCGACGGCCGTCGCCGCGCTGCGCTCCGCGGCGGAGATGGGGTCGGACACGGAGAAGCGGCTGGTGCTGACCCGCGTCCCCTCCGGGCTGCTCGGCTCGCCGCGCGTGACGGACGCCTACCGCGCGGTGGTCGGCGGGATGCGCTCCGACACCGAGCGGCGCCTGGCCCTCTCCTTCCTGGTGAACGGGGGGCGGTGATGCACCGCGCACTCCCCGCGCTCGCCCCGGCCGCGCTGGCGCTGCTGCTGGCCGCGCCGGCGGCGGCGCAGCAGCGGGCGGACACGGCGCGCGCGGACACCGCGGCGGCCACGCGGCCCCGGCGCGCCGACGCCGCGCGCATCCAGGGCCGCGCGCCCGAGCTCGACGGGCGGCTGGACGACGAGGCGTGGGCGGCCGCGCCGGCGCTCGGCGGCTTCTGGCAGAAGGAGCCGCGCGAGGGCGCGCCGGCCACGGAGCGCACCGAGGTCCGCATCCTCTACGACGACCACGCGCTCTACGTCGGCGCGCGGATGTGGTCGAGCGACCCCGCGCGCATCCGGGCGCCTGTCTCGCGGCGCGACGTGACCGACGCGGCGGAGTTCATCTCCATCTCCCTGGACACCTACCACGACCGGCGCACCGCGTACACCTTCGCCGTCACCGCCGCGGGTACGCGGGGGGACGTCTATCACCCCCGCGACAGCGACTCCGGCGACGCGCAGTTCAACCCCGTGTGGGAAGCCCGCGTGGCGCGCGACACCGCCGGGTGGACCGCGGAGATGCGCATCCCCCTCTCGCAGCTCCGCTTCAACCCCGGCCAGGCGCAGACGTGGGGGGTGAACGCGCGCCGCTGGATCCCGCAGAAGGAGGAGGACGACTACTGGATCGTCGTTCCCAAGAGCGTGTCGGCGTGGGCGTCGCGCTTCGGCGAGCTGGGCGGGATCACCGGCGTACACCCCGAGCGGCGGATCGAGCTGTCGCCGTACGTGGCCACCGGCGCGTCGTTCAGCCAGGGCGTCGATCCCGTCGACCCCTTCCACTCGCCGCGCGAGCAGACGGTGCGCGCGGGCGCCGACGTGAAGGTGGGCTTCGGCCCCAACCTCACCCTCGACGCCACGGTCAATCCCGACTTCGGGCAGGTGGAGGCGGACCCGGCGGAGGTGAACCTGAGCGCGTTCGAGACCTTCTTCGCCGAGAAGCGCCCGTTCTTCACCGAAGGGAGCGGGCTCCTCTCCGGCGGCGGCGCGGGCTACTTCTACTCGCGGCGCATCGGCGCGGCGCCGCACGGCGTGGCGAGCGGGGATTTCGTCTCCACCCCCTCCAGCAGCACCATCCTCGGCGCGGCGAAATTGACGGGGCGGCTGCCGAGCGGCCTTTCCGTCGGCGTCCTGGGCGCGGTGACGGCGCGCGAGCGGGCGCGCACTTTCGACGCCACCACGGGCGAGTTCGGCCGGGTGGAGGTGGAGCCGGCGACCGGCTTCGGCGTCGTCCGTCTCCAGCAGGAGCTGGGGAAGACGGGCTCGACGGCGGGGATCATCCTCACCGGCGTGCACCGGGCGATCGGAGACGACTCGCCGCTGGGCGCGCGGCTGGACAGGGACGCGGTGGCCGGCGCCGCCGACTGGAACCTGCGCCTGGGCGGCGGGACGTACGAGGTGAGCGGCGCGCTGGGCTTCAGCCACGTCGCGGGCGATTCGCTGGCGATCCTGCGCATTCAGCGCTCCAGCGCGCGGTATCTCCAGCGGCCGGACGCGGACTACGTCACCTACGATCCGTCCCGCACCACGCTCTCCGGCTACACCGCGTCGCTCTCCGCGCAGAAGATCAGCGGGAAGCACTGGCTGTGGACCGTCGCCGGCGACCTGCGCTCGCCCGGCTTCGAGCTGAACGACGCGGGCTCGCAGTCCGTGGCCGACTATCGCCAGGTCTCCGGCGAGCTGCGCTACCGCGAGACCACGCCGCGCGGCCCCTTCCGGCGCTGGGCCACGTACGTCACCCCGATCGCGCAGTGGAACGGCGGCGGGGTGTTGGAAGACCAGGAGCTCTGGCTCGACTGGGAGGCGACGCTGAAGAACTTCTGGCGCACCACCTTCACCGCGTTCCGCGTCTTCCCGGCGCAGAGCCAGACGCTCACCCGCGGCGGGCCGCTGGCGGGCACGCCCGGCTCGTGGGCGGTGATCGGGCTGCTGCAGAACAGCGCGGCGGCGCGCTTCCAGTGGCGCGGCCGCATCTACTACGGGATGACGGACACCCGCGCCGTCACCAAGCGCTACAGCGGCCGCCTCTCCGTGCGCCCGGGGCCGCGCTGGCAGCTGTCCATCGAGCCCAACTACCTCCGCTACACGCCCACGCGGCAGTACGTGGCGACGTTCGAGGGCGGTCCCGCGGAGACGTTCGGGCGCAGCTACGTGTTCGCGTCGATGGACCGCAGCGAGTTCTTCGCCGACGTGCGGCTGACTTACCTGTTCACCCCCGACCTGTCGCTGGAGCTGTATGCGCAGCCGTTCGCCAGCAGCGGCCGCTACCACGATTTCGGCGAGCTGGGCGCCGCCCGCGCGCGCGAGTTGCGGCCGCTGGACGGGGATACGATGCGCGTCGTCCGCGACGGCAACAGCGTGCGGGTGAAGCTGGGGGACCAGAGCCGCACGGTGAACGACTTCAACGTGCGCTCGTTCCGCAGCAACGCGGTGCTGCGCTGGGAGTGGCGGCCGGGGAGCACGCTCTACCTGGTCTGGCAGCAGGACCGCTCCGGCGACCGCGACCGTATCTCGCTCGTCGGCCCGCGCTCGCTCCTCGAGACGCTCGACGAGCCCGGCGACAACTTCCTCGCGCTGAAGGTGACCTACTGGCTGCCGCTGCACTGATGGCCTCACGCGGAGCCGCGGAGAACTGCGGAGGGGAGGGAGGGATCAGAAGCTGAGGTCTGTCATTCCGAAGGCGCTGCACCGAAACTGTCGCTGCGCCGAACCCTGGCGCCTGTGGAATCTGTAGCCGGCGGCCGCGCGGATCTCCGTCATCCGCGCGGCGGCCGTTTTGTTCAACCTGATGCAGAGTAGATCTTCGTCAGGCAGGCACCATCTCCAGGACGGACCCATCCGCCAGCCGGTAGATCCGGAAGTGCTGATCGAGCGTAAAGATCTGGCGATGCTCGTGGGTCTCCGCGGCCGCAACCAGGGTCGCGTCGGCCAGGTCCATCGGAGCGTCGCGATACTTCTCCATCAGCATCGCGGCGCGATCCACCTCGGTTTCCGAGAGATCGTGGAGGACAAGGTGCCCCTCCCGGCGAAGCCTCCATAGCGTCGCCTGATAGTAGTATCCGCCAGCCCTGCCCAGCAGATACATGGCCTCTGTGTAACACGGCCATGTCGTGAGCATCGGCCCGTCCCGGAGAGCGGCGGCCGTGCGGGCACACCGCTCGTGGTACGGATCGTCCGCATCGAGGAGCGCGACGATCGCACCCGCGTCCGTGAGAGTCACAGCCGACCTTGGGCTCGCTTCTCTAGCATTCCTGCCGCGAACTGCTCTCCCGTGCGCTCCGACATCCGCGCCCCACCGGGTACGTGCTCGCTGCTGTGGAGGACGCCGATGAAGTCCTTCAGGCGATCCGCGAGCGACTTGCCGGGCTCGACTTCCGGATCCGGGCCCGCCGGCAGGTGCTTACGGAGAACCTGCTCCGCGAGCAGGTCCGGCGTGGTGCCACGGGCCTCCGCCTCTTCGGCGAGGCGAGATTCGAGCTCAGGGGAAAGATGAATACTCACGGAGCGCTCCCTCGACTGAGAATGGGCGATGCCGGATCTGCGCGACCGGGGCGAGCCGCCGATGAGTCTGAAATATGTCACTCTGCGCGCATTCCACCAACCCGTCCGGAACCGACATCAAGAGCTGCGAAAGGCCGGCAACCCCATCGGGGCTGCCGGCCTCCGTCTCCATCGAAGATCAGGAGATCAGAACGGCTGCTGGGTGCGGTACTTCGACAGCGCCTCGAGGAAGACCTTGCTGGCGCGGGCGAAGGCGCCGCGGCGGCGCAGCTCCGTGGGGCTGGAGCCGACGAACTTCTGCGTCACGCGCCGCAGCCCGCTGTCCGACGAGTAGCCGCACGCGTGGGCCACGGAAAGCACCGTGCGCCCCGGGTCGTCCAGCATCTCGCAGGCGAGGAGGATGCGCATCCACGCCAGCAGCTTGCGGGGCGGCGGCAGCTCCGCGCGCTCGCACCAGCGCAGCAGCGTGCGCCTCGAGAGCTGCAGCGAGCGCGCGAGGTCGCGCCCGTGGCCGCCGACCGCCACCACCTCGGCCGCCGCGTCCACGATGGCGCGGGCGCGCCCCGGGGTGTCGGGCGGCAGGGTGTTCTCCAGCAACGCCTTCAGCGGCCGCCCCTGGCTCTGGCGGAAGCGCTGCACCAGCGCCTGCGGGGTGTCGTCGTGGCCGATGGAGATCACCTGCACCACGCCCCACTTCCCCAGCGTCCGCAGGTCGTCGATGCGGTCCGGCTTCACCTCCAGCGCGGCGAAGACGGCGGTGGACGGGAACTCCACCAGCAGCGAGCGCAGCGCCGGCGACGGGCCCACGCGCCCGTTGCCGTCCTCGTACGGGTTCACCACCACCAGCGCCGAGGGCGGAGAGTCGCGCACCGCCTCTTCGAGCGCCGACCAGTCGGACACGTGCTGGAACGTGTACTCCTTCCCCGCGACCTTGCGGACGCGCTCGCGGAATTCCTCGTTGCTGTGCAGCACCAGCAGGGGGCGTGCGGCGATCTTCATGGCGTGTCCCGATGGTTGAGTGTCACGGCAGGCGCGCGGGTGTGTCTTTCGGTACCGGTCGAGGGCCGCGCGGCTGCATCCGGATGGCGCCGGCGCGGCCCCCGCAAGAGGGGCCGCGCCGGCGGCGGGTCTCTAGCGCGTCACCAGCGACGCGTTCAGCGAGCGCACCAGGTCGGTGGCGAACATCTCCGTCTCCTGCGGCGCCTCGGGGTGCGGGGCCTGCGCGGCCGCCGCCCGTCCGCGCGCGCCGCGTCCCCGCCGAACCGAGTCGAGGACCGACTCGGCGGTCAGCAGCGTCTTCCCCTCGCCGCGCTCGCGCGCCGTCCTCACCGCGCGCTCGGCCGCGCGCTCGGCGCGCTCGAACTCGCCCAGCTGCGCGGCGCCGTGGGCCAGCTCCAGCAGCACCTGCGCGGCGTTGGCCGTCCCTTCGTCGCGCGAGAGGCCGTCCCACACCTCGTCCCAGGTCTGCTCGAACTGCCGGCGCTCGCCCGCGCCCGCGGCGGCGCGCACGATGTTGGCCAGGCACACCAGCCGGTCCTCCTGCCGCGCCATGTGCGGCAGCAGCGCCTCGAACACCGTCAGCGCCGGAGCGAAGTGCCCGCGCTCGACCCAGAAGTAGGCGATGTCGTTCGCCAGCGCCGGCAGACGGGGATGGTCGGGGCCGTAGCTCTCGAAGGCGCCGCGGGCGTAGCGCTCGGCGTCGTCCTTGTGGTTCCCCCCCGCGGCGATCACGAACAGGTCGTGCAGCGCCGAGCCCTGGATGGGGCGCAGCGAGTGGCGCCGCGCCGCGCGCAGCGCCCGCACGTGGAAGCGCCGCGCCGCGGGGTAGTTGCCGCGCTGCATGTACAGGTTGCCCATCCCCGAGAAGGCCAGCGCGTAGCTCGTCCAGTCGCCGCTCTGGCGCGCCAGGGCGATGGAGCGGCGGTACCACGTCTCCGCGCGCGAGTGCTCGGCCCGCCGCCGGGCGATGCGCCCCACCGCGTACGCCGCGCCCGCGTCGTACGGCACCGTGAGCGCCGCCGCCTGCGCGAAGGCGATGGCCGTGGCCAGGTGCCCGTGCAGGTCGGCCCAGTGCGCGATGTGCTGGCAGGCCAGCTCCACCGTCTCCGCGCGCGCCGTCTCGGGCTGGCCCACCATGCGCACCACCGTCATCAGCGGCGACTCCAGCTGCACGTCCACGCCGGCCGAGCGGATCAGCCCGTGCAGCAGCGCGTCGGCGCCGGGCTCGAACAGCCCCGGGCGCTCCTCGGGCGGGAACTGCGCCCACAGCGCCACGTCGCGCGCCGCCTGCCAGAGGAGGAAGCCGAGCGGCCCCGGGATCTCCTCGAGCACGGCCAGCCCTTCGTAGGCCTCCGCGCCGGTGGTGATGGCGGGCGGGGTGCGCCAACGGCGCGCGGTGCGCCGGACCGGCGGGGAGAGTCGCTTGGGTCGCATCGACGGGACTCCGGGAGTGGCCGCGGGGTGTGGAGGGAGGGACCCGGACTGCCGGGATTTTGAAATTGTACGGTATGATAAGGCGCAACCCCCTGCCGCGCCATAGTCTTAGCGGGGACCCCGGGGAAAGCTTCCACCACTTTCGGTGATCCAGTGGCGCATTCGGAACGCACGTGAAACGGACATCACACCGCTACCGACCGGCCACAAGATCGCTCCCGGGAAACGGCTGAACACCATGCAAGTCCGCTCCCATCCTTCCTTACGCTGCGATTGGGCGCGCCGCCCGGACCCCGTCCGGCGGGGTCTCCAAATCCTTGCGCGCGGTGGCGCAATATGTCGGGTTGTGCGTGAGCCACGTTCAGTGGCGGGACAACGGCGTACAACCCGTCGCCCGGGGGTGGTGAATTCGAGCTACGTCCCCGACGATAGGTCGATCGCACCGTTCCGGATCCACGCCGCCACCTCGGCCGGCCGTGCGATGATCACCTCGTGGTCGGGCGTGCGATGTAGCGCGATGCGGTCCGGCTTGAGAATCTCTGTCCGGTAGCCGATGAAATCCACGAGATTGCCCGTGACGAGGACGTCTGCGCGCCCGGCGACGGCAACCTCGAGCACGTGCACGTCTTCCTGGTCGCGGAGAGGAATGACGCCCGCACCGCCCAGGATGATCAGCGGGTCGCCCGGATCTGGACCGAGACGGCTGGTGAGGATCATTTCCTCCAGCACCGTTTCAAGCGCAAGGCGCGAGAAGCCGAGCTTTCGCGCGAGCACCTGCGCCAGCCGGTTGATCAATCCCCACGAAATCACCAGCTGGGTCAGACCCAGGGCACACTCGCCCCGCCGAACGGCCTCGACCAGCATCTGGATAGTGTTCTCGTTGCGCTTGCGAGCGTTCGCGAGTGCGTAGGCACACCAGATGTTCAGGTCGAGACAGAGGCGGAAGATCGGAGGAGAAGGGAGCTGCGCAGCGCTGGGCCGCAGACTCACCGCTTGCGCCGTCGCCGCGCGACGGCCTCCGTGTCCGCGGCCTCACTCCGTCGCGCGCTTCGCACGGACGTGGAGCTCTCGGCCTCGGCTTCCGCCGTGAGCCGCACCGCTTCGGCAAGGATCTCTTCCTCGGTCTGCAGCCGATCTCCATAACGCTCGTTGATCGCCGGGGCCATGCTGTCCATCGCTGCATCGAACGACGCATCGCTGATCGCGCGGGTGACCTCGCGGCGCATCAGCGTGAGGTGCTCTGGCGCTGCAAGCGCTTCCAGCCGGCGGAGTGCTGCATGCGCCTCGATCGGCAGACGTACGTAGAACGCGAGTGCGGCGGCGGCGATCTGCGACGGCTTCCGCTGCTCCACCAGGGCGATGTGCTCCACGAGCTTCGCCGTCTCTTCGTCAGTGTAGGCCGAGATCGTCTTACCGGGCATTTAGCATCTCCAAGTTCTAAGGTTTCTATAGAAATGATAGAAACCATTCCTACTCCTGACAAGTCTCACTCCTTCGCCGCGCGCTCGGTGACGCTGACGGCGGGGTCGAGCTGGTCCACCTCCTCCTGTCTCCCATCCTCCCAGCGTACCACGGCGTACAGCGCGTACGCCTCCAGCACCACGCCGGCGCGGCCGCCGACGTGCTCCACCTTGTCGCCCTGCTTCAGGAAGTGGCGGGACTCCAGTTGCGTGCTCACGAGCCTCCCGGGGTGTGGTCTGCGGAGGCATCAACTTGACGGTGGCTCCCGCCGCGGGGCAACTTCTCCCCCGCCGGACAATCCGGCCGAACCCGCACCCGCGTCCGCTCCCGTGGAAGACTCCCCGCCCGCCGCCGAGGTCGTCGAATCGCCCCGCCTCCTCGTCCGTACGCTGCGGCCGGGCGACGAGGCGCGGCTGCAGGCGGTGTTCGACGCCGCGCCCGACTGGCACGCCGCGCTCGGCCGCCCCGCGGACCCCAACGCCGCGTCCGCGGAGATCCATGCCTCCGCCGACAAGGCCGGCCGCGAGATCGCCGTGCTGACGCTGCGCGAGACGGGCGAGGACGTGGGCGCCGTGGGCTGGTGGCGCGGGAACCCGGCGCCGCGGGTGGCGCTGCTCGGCACCCTCCTGGTCGTCCCCGCGCACCGCGGCCGGGGGCTGGCGCGCGAGGCGCTGGCGGCGGTGGAGGCGTGGCTGGCCGAGGGCGGCGTCACCGAGCTGCGGACGGCGTTCCCGCGCGCCCTTCTCCATCTCCACCCGCTGGTCCGGGCGCTCGGGTTCGCGGAGATGAGCATCGCCGAGCACCAGAAGCTCGGGTTCGCTGGGGCCGGCACCTCGCTCTGGTCCAGGCCGGTGAGGACGGCGTGACGAACGTACCCGGACGGCCCCTGCCGGAGACGCGGCGGCTGCGCTTCGAGCGCGCGGGCCCGGCCGACGAGGCGCGGCTGCAGGCGATCTACGATGCCCGGCCATGCATCCAGAGCATTCTCGTCCGCCGGCTGGCGGAGTGGACGATGGACGACCTCCGCCAGCGCGCGGCCGCCGGCGATGCCCTGGCCGCCGCCAACCTCCGCCACTTCTCGCGCATCGACACCGCCGCCCACGAGCTGGCCGCGTCCGCTGCCGACGCGAACCGCGTCACCGCCTTCGCGGTGCTGCGCGAGACGGGGGCGGACGCCGGGGCGTTCAGCTGGCGCTGGCCGTGCGAGGTGGACGGCGTGGCGGCGCTCGGCCCCATCTTCTTCGCTCCGGACCCTCCCAACGACCTCTTCCACGAAGCGCTGGCGGCGCTGGAGCGGACGCTCGCGGCCGGCGGCGCCAGGGAGATCTGGGTGCCGATGAAGTGCGGGTTCCTGCCGCACCACATCATGTACGTGTCCGGCTACCGGGAGCTGCGGCCGGAGGGCGTCCAGCTCGGGCTGGGATACGAGAGCTGGCAGAAGCGGCTGGGGGACGGATGACCGCCGTCGTCACCACTTTCCCGCTCCCCGAGCGGGCGCTCGCGCTCCTCTCCGAGGTCGGCGCCGTCGCCGGGCCGGAGGGGTGGGGCGAGGCGCTGGGCGACGCGGAGGCGCTGCTCTGCCTGCTGACCGATCGCGTGGACGCCGCGCTGCTGGAGCGCGCGCCGCGGCTGCGGATCGTCGCCAACGCGGTCGTCGGCTACGAGCACGTGGACCTGGCGGCGTGCGCGGCGCGCGGGATCGTCGTCACCAACACGCCCGACGTGCTGACGGAAGCGACCGCGGACCTGGCGTGGGCGCTCATCCTCGCGACGGTGCGCTGCCTGCCGCAGGCGGAGATGAGCCTGCGCGCGGGCGAGTTCCACGGCTGGGGATTCTGGGACTATCTGGGGGGCGATCTCACTGGCGCGACGCTGGGGATCTACGGGATGGGGCGGATCGGGCGCGCGGTGGCGCGGCGGGCGACCGGGTTCGGGATGCGCACCATCTACCACTCCCGCTCGCGACTCTCTGCGGACGAGGAGGCGGCGCTCGGGGCCGGGTTCGTCTCCTTCGACGAGCTGCTGGCGCGCGCCGACGTCCTCTCGCTGCACGCGCCGCTGACGCCGGAGACGCGCCACGCGATCGGCGCGGACGCGCTGCGGCGGATGCGGCCGGGGAGCTACCTGATCAACACGGCGCGCGGCGCATTGATCGACGAGGCCGCGCTGGTGGACGCGCTGCGCGACGGCCGCCTCGCCGGCGCGGGGCTGGACGTCTACGAGCGCGAGCCGGAGATCGCGCCGGGGCTCCTCGATCTCCCCAACGTGGTCCTCCTCCCCCACGTCGGCTCGGCCACCCGCGAGACGCGCACGCGCATGGCCATGCTGGCCGCGCGCAACGTGCACGCGGTGCTTTCCGGCCGCCCGCCCCTCACCCCCGTGCGCCTCCCGTGAGCCCGCGCGACGACGCCCGCCGCATCCTCGACGCCGCCATCGCCGCGGCGGACGCGCGCGATGCCGTCCGCCGCGCGCTGCGGGTGGAGGGGGATGTTTTGATGGTGATGGACGACGAGCGGATCGACCTCGCCGCCGTCGACCGCATCTGGCTGGTCGGCGCGGGGAAGGCGGCGGCGGGGATGGCGCTCGGCGCGCGCGACGTGCTGGGCGACCGCATCGCCAGCGGGACGATCGCCACGCGCGACGGCTACGCTGCGGAGGTGCCGGGGATCGACGTGTGGGAGGCGGCGCACCCGGTGCCGGACACGCACGGACTGGCGGGCGCGGCGGCGGCGCTCGAAGTGGCTCGGCGGGCGGGAGATGGCGATCTCGTGCTGTGCCTGCTCTCCGGCGGCGCGTCGGCGCTCTGGCCGTGCCCGCCGGCCGGCGTGTCGCTCACGGATCTCAAGGCGCTGACCGCGGCGCTCCTCCGCGCCGGCGCGGCCATCGGGGAGATGAACGCCGTGCGCAAGCACCTGTCGCGCATCGCGGGGGGATGGCTGGCGCGCGCCGCGCACCCCGCGCGCGTGGTGACGCTGGCCGTGGCGGACGTGGTCGGCTCGCCGCTGGACGTGATCGCGAGCGGGCCGACCGTCCCCGATCCCACGACGTTCGGCGACGCGCTGGAGATCGTGCGCGCGTACGAGGTCGCCGCGCCGCCGGCCGCCGTCGCGTATCTCCAGCGCGGCGCTGCGGGCGACGAGCCCGAGACGCCGAAGCCGGGGGATCCGGTGTTCGCGCGCGCGTCCGCCCACGTCGTCGCGAGCAACCTGGACGCGCTCCGCGGCGCCGCGGCCGAGGCGGAGCGGCTGGGTTACCGCGCGGAGATCGTGGCCGACGACCTGGAGGGCGAGGCGCGGCAGGTGGCGCCGGGGATCGCGCGGCTGGCGCTGGACCGGCAGCGCGCGCTCGCGTCCGGCGATCCGCCGCTCGCCCTTCTGCTCGGCGGCGAGACGACGGTGACGGTGCGCGGCCGCGGCGCCGGCGGCCGCAACCAGGAGCTGGCGCTGGCGCTGGCCATCGAGCTGGAGGGATGCGCCGGCATCGTCGCCGCCGCGCTGGGGACGGACGGGACGGACGGGACGACCGACGCCGCCGGCGCCCTGGTCGACGGCGGCACGACGGCGCACGCGGCGGCGCAGGGCCTCGACGCGCGCGACGCGCTGGACGCGAACGACTCGCACCCGCTCCTCCGCGCCGCCGGCGACCTCCTCGTCACCGGCCCGACCGGCACGAACGTGTGCGACGTGGTGCTGCTGATCGTCTCCGCGTCAGCGTAACTGGCCCGCCGGCAGTCCGGGGGATTGTAGCCGGATTGAAAGAAAGCCCACCCGCGCCGATGCGTGGGTGGGCCTTTTTACCCCGTCATGACCGACCACAGGCCCGGAGGCTACCGCGAGGTCAGTCACGTATCGAGGAATTCCCTCAGGACTACTTACATCAGAACGAGGAAACCAGCTCTACGGTCACGCCGGCCTGCTCCTTCCACGCGGGCCGCGGACCGACCTGGATGCGAACCTCCATGTCGAGCGCGTTCAGGAATCTCTCCAGCCGTTCCATACTGAAGCGCGCCAGCTTCCCGCGAGTGAGATCGGAGACGTCGGGCTGCTTCACCCCCAGCACGTCGGCCGCCTGCGCCTGCGTCAGTCCCCGCTCGCGGATCACATTCCGGATCACACGCGCCAGTTCGGCCTTGGCCAGCCGCTCTTCGGGATTCGGCAGGCCCAGGTCTTCGAAGATGTTGCCGGAGCTGTCGTGCACGGTCGTCTCATCGCTCATCCTGGGCCTGCCTCGCGTAGTGGATCCGGTAGTGCTCTTCTGCCAGCTTCAACCGTGTACGAACGAGATTCCGATCCGGCAGCGGCGTAGCGATCCCTGATTTCGATTTCTTCTTGAAGACGTGCAGGACGTAGACCGCGCCGACGAATTCCACGGTATACGCCGCCCTGTACGTATCTCCATCGAAATCCTCCGCCAGCTTCATCACCGAGCTGGGAAGTCCCTCCCCGAAAGGACGCGCGCCTTCAGGACGATCGCCGTACTGGACGTCGAGCAGCGCCCAGCCGAACGCATCCTTCACATCTTCCGGCATCGACCGGAGATCCTTGTGCGCGCTCCCGATGAAGTGAATCGGCTTCCTGTCCGCCATCGAGCCGCCTCATGGTTGAAAATAGCAGATTTGCTATCATCTCTCAATTGTCCTCACTTCGCGTTCGCGGCGCGGATGATCTCGATGATGATGGGGGTGGCGCCGTCGACGATGAACTGCACGGCGATGACCGTCACCAGCAGGCCCATCACGCGCGTCATCACGTTCAGCCCCGTCTGCCCGAAGAAGCGCACCAGCCGCGGCGCCGCCGACAGCACCGCCCAGGTGATCGCCAGCACCACGATCACCGCCCCCAACACCAGCCCCACCCGTAGCGGCGTGCCGGCCTGCGTCATCAGCACCATCACCGTGGTGATCGCCCCGGGGCCCGTGATCATGGGGATGCCGAGCGGGGTGACGCCCACGTTCTCGCGCACGCGCCCCTCCTGCTCCTCCTCTTCCGTCGCCTTGCCGCGCCGGCTCTTGGCCTGGAGCATGTCCATGCCGATGCCGAAGAAGATGAATCCGCCGGCGATGCGGAACGCGTCGATGGTGATGCCGAAGAGCTGGAAGATGGCCCCGCCCACCAGCGCGAACACCGCCAAGATCACGAACGCCGTCACCACGCCCGCGCGCAGCGTGCGGCGCCGCTGCTCGCGCGTGTAGCCGTCGGTGATGGCCAGGTACATCGGCGCCGCGCTCAGGGGATTGATGATCGACAGCAGCGAGGTGAAGCAGAGGAGCGCGAACTTCCAGAGCGTGTGTTCCATCCGCCGGGCCGGCTGGGGTGGGAAGATGGTGCGTAGCGTACCCGCCGGACCGGCACGCGTCAAATCTCACAGCAGGGGATAGGGAACAGGGACAGGGGACAGCGTTGATGGGGATGATCGCGCCGTCGACCCGGCGTTCGTCCCGCGGCATCCACGATCCGCCCCAATCTGGTTCACCGCCGAGTCGTCTCTCCCGAACTTCATGCTGCCGATGCGCTCCCGCGCGGCCTCTCCGCGCGGGGACCGAACCCTTGCCTTGGAGGGACTCATGAGCCGTGCAGCCCGATCGATCCGTCGCGCCGCGTTCCCCGCGCTGGTGCTGGCCGCGCTCGCGTTCGGCGCCGCGCAGACGCTCGCCTCGCCCGGCGCGGCGAAGAAGGCCGCCGCGGTGTGCGGCAGCGAGCGCTGCGACCTCATCTGCGTCTCGCACGGCCACGCCGGCGGTGACTGCATCAACGGCGTGTGCAAGTGCTACGACCTGTGATTCCGGATCACTACGATCCACCGAGCGATGTCATTCCGAAGGCGCTGCGCCAACCCATCCTCCGCGCCAACTCGAGGCGCCTGAGGAATCTCTGACCGGCTTCCGAGCAACAAGCCGCTTGTCGCTCGGAGGCATGCCACAGATTCCTCGGGCGGCGCCAGGGATCAGCGCGGGTGAAGCCTCGGAGCAGCGGCGCCGCTCGGAATGACAGCTTCCGGGCCACTGGATTGAACCGCGGCGACAGAGCGACATCACCGCAGCACGGACGAAAGGGGCGCGGCCCGCGAGCCGCGCCCCTTCGTTGTCGATCACCCGATCCTCCTACCCGCCCGACATCACCCGCACGGGTTCGCGGGGTTCACGTCGCATTCGCTCTGCGGGTAGGGGAGGAAGTCGAGCGACGGGCGCTTGCTCGTGTACGCGCTGAATCTCCTCAGATCCTCCCATCTCAATCCCTGCGCGTACAGCTCGAAGCGGCGCTCGTAGAGGATCTGCGTGAGCAGCTGCGCCTCGGTGGCCAGGCTGGCGTCGGGGATGGCCGGCATCCCCGCCTTCGGCTCGTCGACCGGCGAGGCGGTCTGCGTGTGCACGGCGTTGATCAGTGTGCGCGCCTGCGGATAGTTGTTCTGGCGCACGTACACCTCGGCCATGATCAGCCGCATCTCGTCGGGCAGGTACAGCGGATAGTCGTCGTTGCGCCCGCCGTACTTGGCGAAGTCGAACACCGAGTCCGGCTGCCCCACGGCCCCCGCCGTCCGCACCGCCCAGTACGCCGGGCGCTTGTCCGCCGGGTCGGCCTCGGTGAACAGCACCTTGCGCGCGCCCGTGTACCGCGCCACCCCGGAGTAGTTGTAGATCGGGTTGATGGCCGCGCCCGGATAGCTGAGCACCGACAGCACGGTCAGCGGCACCCGCTGCGCCGCGGCCAGCGCCTCGGCGTACCGGCCGCGGAACAGGTAGTAGCGCGCCAGCATGGCGTCGATCGTGGCCCGCAGGTTGAACTTCTGCCCCGACACCCGGGTGCGGAACCCGGCCAGGTCGGCGTCGCTGTAGCTGGCGATGTCGCTCCGCGCGGACTCGAGCAGCGCCAGCACGCTGTCCTGCACCTGCGCGCGGGGGAGCGGGAGCGCGCCCTCTCCCGAGTTGGCGGGGAGCTGCACGTACTGCAGGGAGAGGTTCCCCAGCGCCATGGCCTTGAACAGCTTGGCCATGGAGACGATCCCCGCCTCGGTGGCCGCCGAGCCGATCTTGCCGCCGGTGTTGGCCACCAGGATGTCGGCCGAGCGCGCGATGCGGTATCCGGCTGCGAACGGGTCGGAGACCACGCCGAAGGTCGGGTCCGTGGTCCCCGTCACCAGCGAGACGTCGGCGGCCAGCGCCAGCTGCCGCGTTCCCCACTCGTCGGTGACCAGCGAGGGCGCGCGCAGGAAGATGTTGAGGTTGTCGGCGTACTGCGATTCGAGCCCCACGGCCAGGGTGATGATCCCGTCGGCCGAGTTGATCACCCCCTCCTCGGCGGGGGCGTTGGGGTTCACCAGGTCGAGCGAGCACGCGCCGAGCGCGGCCGCCATGGCGATGGCGAGCCCGAGGCGCGGTGCGGCGCCGCGCGGGCGCCGGAGAATCGGCTTCTTCATCGTCGTCAACTCCTTAGAAGTCGAAGCCCAGGCCCACGGACCAGGTGCGCGGGATCGGCGTGGTGGCGAAGTCCACCCCGCGCGACACCGTGCTGGCCGCGAACAGGTTGATCTCGGGGTCCATCCCCGAGTAGCTGGTCCAGGTGTGGAGGTTCCGCCCCGCCAGGCGCAGCCACGCGCCGTGCGCGCCGGTGAAGCGCCGCACCCACGGCTGGTCGAAGCGGAACTGCAGCGCCACCTCGCGCAGCTTCACGAAGGTGCCGTCCTCGATGAACTCCTCGTACAGCAGGTTTCGGTCGGCGTTGCGGGTGAAGGTGCCCGCCACCGTGTCGCCGCGCGACTCGATCCCCGCGTTGGCGGACGAGCCGAAGAAGTCGCCGCTGCGCCGGGTGAAGTTGGCCACGTCGTTGCCGAAGCGCCCGTCGAGGAGCACGGAGAGCTCGAGGTTCGGCCCGAAGGTGAAGGTGTTCTGGAACGAGGCGGTGAAGTCGGGGTTGGGGTCGCCGATGACCTTGCGCAGGATGGTCGACGAGTCGCCGCGCGCCGCGTTGAAGCCGCGCGCGCGGCTGGGCACGCGCGGCCCCGGGAGCCAGAACCCACCGGCGTTGCGCGGCCCGGCCAGGATGATGTTCCCGTTGGCGTCGCGCGGATAATAGGCGCCGAAGAACACGCCGATGGGCTGCCCCTCGATCACCGCGTTCAGGTAGTCGAAGATCAGCGTGTCGCTGGCCGCGTTCAGCTTCTGGATGCGGTTGCGGTTGGCCGCGTAGCCCAGGCGGCTGGTCCACCCGAAGCGGCTCCCCTGCACGTTCACCGTGCTGAGCGTGATCTCGACCCCACGGTTGCGCAGCGTGCCGATGTTCTGCAGCTGCGAGCTGAACCCGGTGGTCAGCGCCTGGGGCACTGAGAGCACCAGGTCGCGCGTGGTCTTGTCGTAGTAGGTGAACTCCACCGAGGCGCGGTCCTTCAGGAACCCGGCCTCGAAGCCGGCCTCCCACTCGTGCTGGAACTCGGGCTTCAGGTCGGGGTTGGGCGCCGACACGTTGGGCCGCAGTCCCGGAAGCCCGTTGTACGAGACGTTGAGGTAGGTGGTCTGCGACGCGTAGGGCGAGGGCGGCTGGGCGCCGGTCTCGCCCCAGGCGGCGCGAAGACGGAGGGTGCTGAAGACGTTGCCGAAGCGCGAGTCGGCAAAGAAGGGCTCGTCGCTCAGGTTATACGACGCGCCCAGGCGGCGGAAGGTCTGCCAGCGCTGGTTGCTGCCGAACGCCGACGACGCCTCGCGGTTCAGCCCGGCGGTGATGAACAGCCGGTCGCGCAGCGACAGCCGCTCCTGCAGGAACCCGCCCAGCGTGCGCAGCTCGGTGATCCCCTGCGACACCGACTGCGTGGCGCCGATCAGCGTGGTTCCCCCCGGCGGCAGGTTCGACGCGCTCGCGGCGATGGTGTTCACCCGGTCGGAGGTGTAGCGCATCCCCAGCGTCGACGTCAGCCGCATCCCCGGGCGCAGCCCCAGCTCGTAGTTGCCGGTGAGGTCGCTGTTGATGCGGCGCACGTCGCGCACCGGGTTCTGGATCAGCCCGGTGAAGCCGGTGCTGGTGGAGAGCGGCGGCTGGAAGTAGGTGTCCTGCTCGTTGCCCTGGTCCATCCCCAGCAGCGCCGTCAGCGTCAGGTTCTGCACCGGGGTGAAGCTGGCCTGGGCGCTCCCCAGGAAGCGGTTCACGTCGGTGCGCGCCATCCAGTTGGCGATCACGTCGAGCGGGTTGGTGCCGATCACCGGGCTGTAGGGGTAGCGCGCGGTGCTGGGGTCGAACGCGGGATTGAAGTAGGGCGGGGTGAAGAGCACGCTGGTCAGCACCCCCTGCGTCTGCTCGCCCTCGGGGACCAGGTCGCTGCGGGTGTGCAGGTAGCTGAGCGTGGCGCCCACCTCGAAGAGGTCCGACAGGCGCTGGTTCAGCCGCGCGCGCACGCCGGCGCGGTCGTACCCCGTGCTCTCGAAGATCCCCTGGCTCTGCGTCCAGTTGCCCGACAGGTAGTACTGCGTTCCCGACTCGCTGCCGCCGGAGATGGCCAGGTCGTTGATGGTGCCGTAGCCGGTGCGGAAGAGCTGGTCCTGGTAGTCGAAGCGCTGCACCGGCGCGCCCACGCGGATGGCTCCCCCCGCCGCGATCGAGTCGGCGCGGTTGGCGATGGGCACCATGTTCAGCGGCAGGCGCGCGCCCGTGCTGGCCGCGCTGGCCTCGGTGCGGAAGGAGACCGAGGGGCGCCCCGGGCGTCCGCGTTTGGTGAAGATCTGGATGACCCCGGCGTTGGCGCGCGAGCCGTACAGCGCCGCCGCCGACGCGCCCTTCAGCACCTCCACCCGCTCGATGTCGCTGGGCGGGATGTCGCTCAGGCGGTTGCTGATGGCGGCGTTGCCGCGGCCGGCGTTGGCGCCCAGCCCCACCAGCGCGTCGCTGCCGTTGTCCACCAGCACGCCGTCGATCACGATCAGCGGCTCGGACCCGCCCAGGATGGAGTTGGTGCCGCGCAGGCGGATGCTGACGCCGCCGCCCGGCTGCCCGGTGTTCTGCGAGATCACCGCGCCGGTGATCTTTCCCTGCAGCGCCTGGTCGACGGCGTTGGCGCCGGGGGCGCGGTTCACCGCCTCGCCGCTGACGCTGGCCACCACGTTGCCGACCTCGCGGCGCTCGGTGGGGGCGCCGGTGCCGGTGGCCACGATCCCCTCCAGCTGCAGCGCCGTCTCCTGCAGGGTGATGGGCTGCACCTCCACGGCGCGCTCGGCGCCGAGCGTCACCGTGCTGGTGCCCTGGCCGCGGCCGAGCTGCGCGGCGACCACGGTGTACGCGCCGGACGAGACGCTGGCGACGAGGGTGTACTGGCCGGTGGCGTTGGTGGTGGTGCGCGCCTGCGTGCCGCGCAGGCTCACGCTCACGTCGGCCAGCGGCCGGCGGGTGGCGGCGTCGACCACGGTGCCGCGCAGGGTGTAGGCGTTCTGGGCCACCGCGGGCGCCGCCGCGGCGCCCAGCGCCAGCAGCACCGCCGCGCCGAGCAGCCGGCGCATTCGGGTTGGGGGCATCTGCGTTCTCCTGCTGATGCGTGGATCGGGAAGGCCCGTCCGGTGGATGTCCGCGAACGGGGTGGGAGACGAGGGGAACGCGCGGGGCGGCGGACGGGCCGCCGGTCCGCGCCGGGTGTGCGATGAATGGATGTTTGTATACGCGCGGGCGCCGTCCCCCCGCAAGGATTGACAACTTCACCGGAGAAGACGAGGAGGGCGCGGGGGATCGTGTCCCCCGCGCCCTCCTCGCTTCTCTGGCCGTCGCCGTCGATGGATCGCTATCCCCCGGCCGACACCTCCGCCGACACCTCGCGGATGACCGCCTCGGTCGGGTTGGGGTGCCGGAGATGGCGGCGCTCTTCGTCGAGCCCCTCTCGCGCGATCTCCGTCCAGCGCGCCAGCACCGCCGGGCTCTCGACCAGCTCCACGAGATGGGGATCGAACTGCCGGCCGGCGCCCTCGTCCAGCTTCTCCAGCGCCTCCTCCACCGGCATGGCGTCCTTGTAGGTGCGCGGCTGCGTCATCGCGTCGAACACGTCGGCCACGGTGATGATGCGCGCCGCCAGCGGGATCCGCTCGCCCGCCAGGCCGTTGGGATAGCCGCTGCCGTCCCAGCACTCGTGGTGGCTGCCCACGATGCGCTGCAGCCCGGGGTGCATCTCCTCCAGCGGCGCCAGGATCGCCGCGCTCTGGTGGGGATGGTGCTTGATCTCGGCCCGCTGTGCCTCGTTCAGCCGCTTGCGCGAGTGCACGATCACGAAGAAGCGGTCGTCGATCTTCCCCATGTCGTGCAGCAGCGCGCCGACGCGCAGCGTGGCCATTTCGTCGCGCGACAGGCCGCCGCACGCCTGGGCCAGCGCGAAGCTGAGGTCGGCCACGCGCCGGCTGTGCCGCGCGGTCACGGGGTCGTCGGCGGTCAGCGCGTTGAGGAGCAGGTCCACGAGCTTGCGGTGCATCAGCCGCGTGGTGCGCTCGCGCCGCGCCGCGTCGAGCGCCCAGCCGATGCCCACGAGCCCGGCTGTGGCGAGCGCGGCGCTCGCGAGGGCCGCCGCCTGGCGCCTGTTGCCCGGGAGAATTGCCATTGTCGCAGTCGGGGTGGTCGCAAGTCCCTGAATCGCAAGTAGATGCCCGCACCTGCACAACGTACGCCACGGCTTTGTGGATGCTCGTTCCCGCGCCCTTTCAGGCCACCGTGAGCACGCAAACCGGACACACTTGCGCAACCTCGGCCCGACGTTTAGGTTGAACGAAGTAGACCGCCGCGCAAGGAGGAACGAAGTGATCAGCCTGATGCCCCGGAGGGAGCGCCGGATTGTGGACCAGCTGGTCCGGGTCGCCGGCAGCGAAGGGGCCTTCGAAGCCGCGATCCACGAGACGCGCCGGCGCGTTGGGCGTACGCCGCAAGCAGCCGAAGTGCTGTTGACGATCCTGAGGAAGAGAGAGCGAGAACTGGAGCGACAGATCGCAGCTGGTGGCTGACTCCCTGGCGGCGGCTTCCACGAGCGCCCGGCGGCCGACCCGGCTGCCGGGCGCTTACTCATTCATCCCGGCTCCGACCTCACGATGCCTTCGATCGCGTGGTCCACCGTTGCAGTGCTGGCGCTGCTACTGCCCGGGTTCCTGTTCTTTACCGGGCTGAACACGCCCGAGGGGTTCTCCCGCGACCTGGCTCCCCGCAATCCGCTGGGGACGCTCTCCGCCGTGGTTCTCGTTTCGTTCGTGACACACTCGGTCTTCACCGCAATTTCCGCGATGACGGGGGTTGGCGTGGACTGGGCGGCCGCACTCTCGGTGGTCCAGCTCTCACCGCCGTCCGGGCCCGTTGCGGCTGCGCGTGCCTTCGCAGAACACCCGTGGCGCGTGACGACCTACATCGTCATGAGCTCTGCCGCCGGGCTGGTGTGCGGAGCGGCGGCGGGAATGCTCGTGGTCGGAGTGAAGCTGCGCGGAAAATCGTGTGCGCCGCTTCGATTCCTGGCACAACATCGCTGGGTGTACGAACTCGATCCCGGCCGGGCGGAGACGATCCGCTACGTCCACGTGCTCGCGGACCTCGGGTACGACGGCCGCCATGTCCTCTATCGCGGCCGCCTTGAAGGCTTCGGGATCAACTCCGACGGTGCGTTCGCCTACCTGCTCATTTCCGGCGCCCAGCAGCGATTTCTTCGTCTCGACCACAAAGACATGCCCGGCGGAGCCGTGCCGCATACCGGCCCACTGGAAGCGATCGGCGGCGGCTCCTCCGACCCCGCTCACCTGGTGATCGCCGGTGCCGCGATCAAGAACGTCGTGTTCCAGGGGATGAATGTGGGTAACCTCCGAAGAACCAGCCCCGCCATAGAGCGGGCCGCACGACTCGAAGCGAAGGCGCATGGGGGAGCGATCGATCCCGCTGGAGAGCTCGCGAAGATCCGGGCAATCATTCGCGAGGTCGCCGCTTCGCTTCCGGAGAATGGCGAGGCGGCGCCCACATCGGCCGAGGAGGCTGGATGCCCCGATTCCGGCCCGTCCATTGGCAACGCGGATGAACCTGCGGCGCGCGAGGACGGACTCTGAACCCGAGCGGCGGTCGAACGAAGCTGGCGCGCGTCATCGTTGCGACGGCGGATAAGGCGCGTTAGCGTGGCGGGTGATCCCACCATCCGCAGGTCGGCGGCGGCCCACCTCCCGCCGGGTGCGCGGCGCCCGCTACGGGGCGGGCGCGGTCTTTCCCATCTGCCGCGAGGTGAGCGATGAACGACAAGCTGAGGCTGGATCCCGACGCGCTGCGCGTGGAGAGCTTCGCCGCGCAGGCGACACCCACCGCGCGCGGAACGGTGCGCGCGAACGAGGAGGCCACGCAGAACATCTCCTGCCGCACCTTCTGCTTCACCACGCCCTGCTGTCCGGAAACGGTCACCTGCCCCGCGTGAGCGGGTGACGCGAAGCACGCGGGCCCGGGCCTCCACCGCCCGGGCCCGCGATTTCGTGCACGAAGGTTGCGGCTCGCGGGAGCCGACATCCCCATCACCCCTTGCCGGAGGAAATCCCGATGCGGAAGACCCTCGCGTTCGTCGCCCTGCTGGCGCTGTGCGCCGCCCCTGCCGCCGCGCAGCAGTCCGGCCCCGCCGCGCCGCCGGAGCCCGTGGCCGCCGCCGCCAACGAGCAGCCGGCGCAGGCCCCCGCGCCCTCGCTCTTCCCCACCCGCGACGAGGTGCGGGCGCAGGTGCGCGCGGCCGAGGAGTCGCGCGGCTCGCGCGGGGCGATGGTGGAGGGCGAGTTCATCGCCCTCGTCCTCGCGATCATCGTGGGCATCGTCATCGCCGCGGTGGTCCTGGACTGATTCGCCCGACACCCGCGGAGATCGAGGAGCAGGGGAAGACCGGTCTTCCCTGCTCCCTTCCGTGCGTCACCCCAGGTCCGGGTGAAGCATGGGCGCGTCCGACCGAATCTCGTGCTGCCGCGATGATAGATCCTTCGGCCTGCAAAACTCTTGCAGGGACGCTGATTACGGTCTGGCCGGCCTCAGGATGACGTCAGCGTGGTATCGGGCTGGGTGCATCAACCACATGCCCGGATTTCGTATCAACTCCAGCTCAGCCCCGCCACCTGGCGCGTGGCCACGTTCAGGCGGTTCCACACGTTGATGGTGGCGATGGAGAGGAGGAGCGACGCCAGCCCCTGCTCGTCGTAGTGGCGCGCCGCCTCGTTCCACACCTCGTCGGGCACCGGGTCGGCGCGGTCACCGATGCGCGTCACCGCCTCGGTGAGCGCCAGCGCGGCGCGCTCGGCGTCGCTGTAGTAGGGCGCGTCGCGCCACCCGGCCAGCGCGAACAGGCGCTCGTCCGTCTCCCCCGCCTTCCGCATCATCCGCGGATGCTGGTCCAGGCAGACCGCGCAGCCGTTGATCTGGCTGGCGCGCAGGTGCACCAGCCCCATCGTCTTCACCGGCACGCCTCCCTTCTCCGACGCCACGTTGAGCGCCTGCAGCGCCTTCAGCGCCTCGGGAACCAACACCGCCGGGTTGCTCATGCGTGCTTCCATCGCTCGTTTCTCCCTGATCTCCAGTGTTCGCTTGCCGGCCCGGTCATTCGGGCTCGATCCGACGACGCGGCCGGCCGAATCCCCTTCGTCACATCGGCCGCGTTCCGTTCGTCAGAGCGTTGACGGAACGCGAACCGGAAACGTGACCGATGACCGAGACCGACTGGCTAGCACGGCGATTCGAGGCCAACCGCACGCACCTGCGGGCGGTGGCGTACCGGATGCTCGGCTCCGCGGCCGAGGCCGACGACGCCGTGCAGGAGGCGTGGCTGCGCCTGGCCCGCGCCGACACGAGCGGGGTGGAGAACCTGGGGGGATGGCTGACGACGGTGGTGGCGCGCGTCTGCCTTGACATGCTGCGCACCCGCCGGTCGCGCGGAGAGGAATCGCTGGACGCCGCGCCGGGTGATGCGATCGGCCGCGGCGGCGGGGCCGATCCCGAGCGCGAGGCGCTGCTGGCGGACTCGGTCGGCCTCGCGCTGCTGGTGGTGCTGCAGAAGCTGGCGCCCGCCGAGCGCGTGGCCTTCGTGCTGCACGACATGTTCGACCTGCCGTTCGACGAGATCGCGCCGATCGTCGGCCGCACGCCCACGGCGGCGCGGCAGCTGGCCAGCCGCGCGCGACGCCGCGTGCGGGGCGCGGACGCGGCGCCGGACCGCGCGCGCCAGCAGGAGATCGTGAAGGCGTTCCTCGCCGCGTCGCGCGGCGGCGACCTGGAGGCGCTGCTGGCGGTGCTCGACCCCGACGTCGTCTTCCGCGCCGACCGCGTGGCGGCGGCGATGGGCGGACACGGAGAGCTGCGCGGCGCCGCGGCGGTGGCGGCCACGTTCAAGGGCCGCGCAAGGGCAGCCCGCCCGGCGCTCGTCGGCGACGGCGTGGGCCTCGCCGTGGTCGTTGGCGGCGAGCTGCGCATCGTGCTCGCGACAACCATCGCCGGCGGGAAGATCGTGGGGATCGATGCCATCGCCGACCCCGAACGCCTGCGCGCGCTCGATCTCACGATCCTCGACGAGTGATCGGGATACGGAGCCGACTGCGTGTGTTCGAGTGCCGCCGGGGAGTGAAACTGACGGCGATCAGGTGGGTGCGAAGTTGATGACGGCCCGTCCCGCACGCTTCGAAGTGGGGATGGGTTGTCCTCCGAGCGGCGAAAGATACTTAAGCGAATGCTTACCTATCGGGTGACGAGGTGATCGAGGATGCGGCGCCGACTGCGTCTGTTCGAGTGCCACCGTGGATTGAAACTGACGGCGATCAGGTGGGTGCGCCGTCGATGACGGCCCGTCCCGCATGCTTGGAAGTGGGGATGGGTTGTCCTTTAAACGGCGAACGATACTTAAGCGAATGCTTAACTATCGGGTGACGAGGTGATCGGGGATACGGAGCGACACCGTCTCTTCGCATGTCGCCGGGGATTGAAATTGACGATCGGGTGGGTGCGAAGTCGATGACGGCCCGCCGCACGCTTCGAAGTGGAGATGGGTTGTCTTCTGAGCGGCGAACGATACTTAAGTGAATGCTTAACTATCGGGGGTAATAGGATTCGGTGCGTGCGACTGAATCGCGTGCTGCCGCGGTTATAGATAGATCCTTCGGCCTGCACGCGCTTGCGCCGACGCTGATTACAGTCTGGCCGGCCTCAGACTCAGGATGACGTCGGCGGTGGGATCGGTGTGGGGGCATCGACCTCCCGTCCAGCACCGGGGACAGCGGACACAAACGGATGCCCTCCCGGTACCGACCCCCCTGATGACGCAGTTGGCGATCTTTGCGGCCGCGCTGCCGGCGGCGGTGCAGCGAAAGCCGGTCCCGGGAGCAGCTCCCGGAGACCGGCCTCTCGTTCACGCCGCCGCGATCGCGCTCAGTGGCGGCTGGCGTGCAGCACGCGGTAGATCCGCCCGCCACGGTCGTCGGTGATGTAGAGCGAGCCGTCCGGCCCCTGCGCCAGCCCGACCGGGCGGTGGTCCGCGTCGGCGGGGAGGTTCACCGCGCCGGGGCCGATGAAGCCGTCGGCGAACACCTCGGAGCCGCCCGACGGCAACCCGTTGCGGAAGGGGACGAACAGCACGTCGAACCCCTCGTCGCGGAACGGGTCGGGGCGGTTGAAGCCGCCGTGGAACGCCACGAACGCCCCGTCGCGGTACTTCCCGGGGAACTGCGTGCCGCTGTAGAAGAGCAGCCCGTTCGGCGCCCAGTGCGCCGGGAAGGTGAAGATCGGCCGCTCGGCCGTGGCGCAGCGCCCGATCGTGTGGCCGTCGCCGCCGTACTCGGGGCCCAGCACCTTGGTGTTCTGCCGGCCGTCCCAGTAGCAGTACGGCCACCCGTACGCCGCGCCCTGCCGGAAGCGGAGGAACTCCTCCGACGGCAGCTCCGCCTGGTCCTGGGGCGTGAACAGCGCCGGCCAGTAGAAGTTCAGGTTGTCCCGCCCGTGCATCACGCCGTACAGCTCGCCGTTTGCGGAGTTCAGCGCCAGGGCCACCACGTTGCGCGTCTGCGTGAGGAAGCGCGCGGCCGTGTTGTGCACCTGCCCGGTGAGGTTGGCGTCGTAGCGCCAGATGCCCGAGCGGACCGGCAGCTCCGGGCACGGATCCACCCCCGGCGACGCGGGCTGCCGGTTCACCACCTGGCACACGTCCGACGCCGAGCCGAGGTTCACGAACAGCGACCCATCGTCGGTGACTACGATCGACTTGGTGACGTGGTCGCCGGTCGCGGGCATGCCGGAGACGATGACCTCGGGGCCCGACACCGGCGTCAGGCTGGCCGGCGACATCCGGTAGCGCTCCACCCGGTCGTTCGGGGCGAAGTAGAGATACGGATCCTTGAAGAAGATCCCGTGCCCCGGACCCGATCCGAAGGTGGCGGTCTGGTCGGCCTTGCCGTCGCCGTTGGTGTCGCGCAGCGCCAGCACGCCGCCGCCGGGCGACTGGATCGCCACGAACACGTCGCCGTTGGGCGCCACGGCGATGTGGCGCGCGGCCGCGGGCGTGGTTCCGTCGGGGCGCCCGGCGTCGTAGACGACGAGCGCGCAGAAGCCGCCCGGCAGTGTCAGGCCGGCGTTGTCGGCGTCGCAGATCGCCCGCACGACGCCGCCCCGCGCCAGCGCGGGATCGTCCGGCAGCTGCGGCGGCCGGTCGCACGCCGCCGCGGCGGCAAGGACCAGCGGAAGCGTGACCCTGAAGCGAACGCGCATGTGCACCTCCCCGGTGGGCTCGGTTCCTCCACCCGCGGAACCGCTGCCGCGGGATGGGGCGTGCACGCGTCCAAGTTGCAGGCCATGCGACGAACATCGTCACCACGGGGATTTTACTGCATTCGCGGATCCGGCCGTGTCGCGTTATGTGACAGTGGCGCAACGGGTTGTATTCTCCTGCACCACGCCTTTCTGTTGCGTGGCGGGCGATCTGAACTGACGGCGATCAGGGAGGCGTGGCGGCCGATGACAGTCCGTCCCGGAAGCTTCGGCGTGGGGGATGGGTTGCCGTCTGAAACGGCGAACGATACTTAAGTGGATGCTTAACTATTATCCCGTCGACCAGGTCTTCCACGCGCTCGCCGATCCGGCGCGGCGGGCGATGGTGGAGCGGCTGTGCCATGCGCCGGCCACCGTCAGCGCGCTCGCCGAGCCGCTGGGCATCTCCCTACCCGCGGCCATGCAGCATCTGCAGGTGCTGGAGGCGAGCGGGCTGGTGCGCTCGGAGAAGGTCGGGCGGGTGCGCACCTGCCAGTTGGAGCCGGCTGCGTTGCGAACCGCGGAGGATTGGCTGCGCAAGCGGCGGCTGACCTGGTCGCGGGTGAACCGGCCGGGCGAGATCCCGGTGGAGGACGGAGACGGCGAGCGCGATGGACCTGCTGGAATGGCCGGCGCGGGGTGACGGATGAGCGCCGGCCTGTCGAGGCCGCGGCTCGAGGTGGATGGGCGCGGATCCCCGGCCCGCGTGCCGAGGCCGGGTCCGCAGCCTGCGCAGCAGGCTTCCCATTCCTCGTAGCCGCGGGTTTACCCGCCCGGGATGATCGTCGCCCCCAGACCCGGTGGGTGCCGGACAATATCGTCTCCGCTTGCACGATCCCGCCGCCGCGCGTAGCCTGATCGCCGTCTCCCGGCCCACACGCAGGCGAAGCTCCCATCTCCTCGCTGGAAGGAGTGCCGATGGTCCGCTTTCCGGCCGCCGCGGCCGCGCTCGCCGCGCTCTTCGCCGCGTCCGCGGACGCGCAGGCGGTGCACCGCCTGATGCCGTCTCCGACCACCGTGGCGTGGGGCTACTACGACGCGGCGGCGGCGCCGGTGCTGCGCATCCGCTCGGGCGACCGGCTCGTCGTCGGCACACTCATCACCTCCAGCCCCGAGCGGCTGCAGGCGGCCGGCGTGCCGCCCGCGCAGGTCGAGCCGGCGCTGCGCGACATCTACCGCACCGTTACCAACCGCGGCCCCGGCGGCCACATCCTCACCGGTCCCATCTACGTCGAGGGCGCCGACAGCGGCGACGTGCTGGAGGTGCGCATCGAGCGCGTGGAGCTCGCCATCCCCTACGCCTACAACGCATTCGGTGTGAACCGCGGCTTCCTTCCCGAGGACTTCCCGTACGCGCGGATGCGCATCATCCCCCTCGACCGGCGGCGCATGGTCGCTCGCTTCGCGCCGGGGATCGACGTGCCGCTGCGCCCGTTCTTCGGCAGCATCGGCGTGGCGCCGCCGCGCGCGCGGGGAAAGGTGAACAGCGCGCCGCCCGACATCCACGCGGGCAACCTCGACAACAAGGAGCTGGTGGCCGGCACCACGCTCTACATCCCCGTGCACACCCCCGGCGCGCTGCTGGAGATCGGCGACGGGCACGCCGGCCAGGGGAACGGCGAGGTCGACATCACCGCGCTGGAGACGTCGCTCACGGGCACCTTCCGCGTCACCGTGCGCAAGGACATGCACCTCGCCTGGCCGCGCGCCGAGACGCCGACCCACTGGATCGCCATGGGGATGGACACGTCGCTGGTGCAGGCCACCAGGATCGCCGTGCGCCAGGCGATCGACTTCCTCGTGACCACGCAGGGCCTTTCGCGCGACGACGCGTACATGCTCACCAGCGTGGCCTGTGACGTGGAGATTACCGAGCTGGTGGACGGCAACGTGGGCGTGCACGTGATGATCCCCAAGCGCATCCTCCGCCGCCCGGCGTACGGCGCGCGATGACGCTGTACGTGCGGGAATTCCGCCCCCGCGCGTGGTTCCTGCTGGGCGACCAGGAGCGCGCCGAGGACTGGTATCTCGACGTCAACTGCGACCAGGGCGCGGCCGGGTTCTCCCTGCTGGTGAAGCTCTCGGAGACGGAACGCGAGGAGCATCGCGTCCCCGGGCGAGTCTTCATCGAGTACCTCGCCGCGAGGATCGCGGCGTGGCCTGAGCAGTACCGCGACCGCGACCTGACCCGCGAGATGGGTGGCGAGGTCACCGACGCGATCGTGAAGTTCAAGCAGGCCCGGACGGACGTGGACTGGTAGAACGGGGTCCAGCTCATTGTCAGGTATCATCGTCGCAGCCCGCGCACTCACGCACTTTCGCACTTTCGCACCACGCAACCGCAATCACCCCAAGCACCGGGAGCGCGACACATGTGCAGATTCGCCGCACTGCTGGTCCTCGCCCTCGCCGCGTGCGCGCCGCGCACGGGCGCGCCCGCCGGCTCGTCGGGCGCGCAGACGACCATCCCCGCGGGCGCGGCGGAGGCGCAGGCGCGCCTGGCCGCGTCGCCCCGCCACGGCGAGTGGGCGATGGTGGACGCGGGCTCGGGCGACAGCGTGCGCGCGTGGGTCGTGTACCCCGAGCGGCGGGATCGCGCGCCGGTCGTCGTGGTCGTGCACGAGATCTTCGGGCTGTCGAGCTGGATCCGCGGCGTGGCCGACCAGCTGGCGGCGGACGGCTTCATCGCCATCGCGCCCGACCTGCTGTCGGGGAAGGGCGTCCCCACCGGGCCCGACGGCGAGCCGGTGCGCGACTCGGCGACGGCCGCGGTGCGCCGGCTGGACGCGGGCGAGGTGCAGCGCCGCATCGACGCCACCGCGCGCTTCGCGATGGCACTCCCCGCGGCGCTGCCGCGCTACGGGATCGTGGGGTTCTGCTGGGGCGGCGGCGTTTCGTTCGCGCACGCGGTTCACGCGCCGAACCTGGGCGCGTCGGTCGTCTACTACGGCGTCTCCCCCGCCCCGGCGCAGCTGGCGAGCGTGCGAGCGCCGGTGCTGGGGCTGTACGGCGAGAACGACGCGCGCGTGAACGCCACCATCGCCCCCGCCGACTCGGCCATGCGCGCGCTGCGGCGCACCTACCAGCACGAGATCTTCCCCGGCGCGGGGCACGGCTTCCTGCGGCAGCAGGACGGGCAGAACGGCGCCAACCTGCAGGCCGCGCGCGCCGCCTGGCCGCGCACCGTGCAGTGGTTCCACCGCCACCTGCGGGGGTAAGACCGAACCCGGGTGAAGTATTGGTGTGTCCGACCAGATCTCGTGCTGCCGCAGCGATAGATCCTTCGGCCTGCAAACGCTTGCACAGACGCTAATTACGGTCTGGCCGGCCTCAGGATGACGTCAGCGTGGCATTGGTCTGGGTGGATCAACGAAATTCCCGGATTTCGTATAAGGTGTTTCGGTGATCCGATGCGGTGGCGGAACCGCAGGGACGGGTACGCGGTACCGCTGGTCGGCCATGGCGTCACGAACCCTCGAACGCGGGGAGGCGGCATGAAGCGCACGGCACGGATTCTCGTGGTCACCGCGGGGCTGTTCGCGGGCGGGGCGCTGTTCGGCGCGGCGTCGGCCGTGGCGTCGCTGCTGATCGGCACCGCGCTGCGCGGGAACCTGCAGGATGCCTTCGCCCACGGCGCGGTGGGGTTCGTCGCCGTCGTGGGCGCGGTGTTCGGGATGGCGCTCTTCCCCGCCGCCGCGTGGCTGCTGATGCGCCGCGTTCCCGTGGGGCTGGCGCTGGCCGGCACCGGCGCCGGAACGGTGGCGGGCGGGGTGCTCGGCTGGCTGATCCCGGCCAACGACGCGTTCCTGATCTCCGTGGGTCCCGTCTCTGGCCCCGACCAGGCCGTGGACGCCGTGACCGGCGCGGTGATCGGCTTCGTACTCTCGATCGTCTTCCTGCGCATCGCAACCGCGCGGGCCGCGCGCCGCCGGGCCGCCGGCGTCGCCGTGACCTGATCTCCAGCCCATCCCGATACGCGAGCGACCCGGCAGCGGGCGATGGCTGCCGGGTCGTTTCACGTGGGCTACTCGCGCCGCGGGCGCCGGCCTGCCGGCCGGGGCCTGGTGCACCCCGGCCTTGGGCGGCTCACCGGGGCGGCACGCGGAGCAGCACGTAGCTGCCGTCCGTGTCGGCGGTGGCGACGCCGTCCGGGAAAGGGCTCGGGTTCGAGTCGGGCTGGGTGGAGTTGGGATCGTACCAGCCGAAGAAGGCGTAGTCGCTGCCGAACTGCTGCGTTTCGTGGTAGATCTGGTACTCGAACCGCCCGGGCTCGCTGCCGAAGTAGACCCACCCCCAGAGATGGGTCCCGTTGTCGACCAGGTTGGCGACATTGGTCCACTCGCCCACCGGGAGAGGCTTGTCGTTCGCCCAACGCACGGTGACGTCGCCCTTGTGGCCGGTGACGTACAGCTTGATCTGGGGATCGAGCTTGATCTTCATGGTGCACTCCTGTGGCAGATGTGTTTGCGATGCGGATCGGCCGCTCGGCCGGTCCGTCCAGCGGGATTGCGTGCGGCCCGAGGCGGAGGCGCGCGCGCCCGGGCGTCGCTCCGGATCGCGCTCATCGCGGCACCTCTCCGCCGCGCCGCGCCACGCGCATCACCTCCGCGCGCGCCCGCTCGGCGTAGACGTCGAGCATCCGCGCCCACGCGTCGCCGCCCGCGCCGCCCTCCACCGCCAGGCGGCGCATGGTCTCCACCTGCTCGCCGGCCAGCACCGCGGCGCGGCGGGCGCCCTCGTCCGCGGCGTCGCGCCCCAACTCGGCGGCCAGCGCGTGGCGCGCGTGCGTCACCGCCAGCAGCAGGGCCTGGGAGCCGGCGCCCGCGGCCAGCGCCGTTCCCGCCAGCGCCCACCACGCGTTCCCCGGCGGGTTCAGCGCGAGGAGCGCCACCGGGGCGGCGGAGCCCACCACCAGCTTCTCCAGCGCGGCGGCGCCCCGCTCGCCCCTCCGCCGCGCGGCGCCGGCCACACGCTCCGCCGCCGCCGCGCCCGCCACGCCGCACGCCACCGCGCTGGCCAGCGAGAGCCACGCGGGTTCCGGGAATCCCCCGCCCTCCGACATCGCGCGCAGCCGCCCCCGCCCCCCCACATCCGCCGCGGACTGCGCGTCCCCGGCCGAAGCCGCCAGCACGGCCGCCAGCGCCGCCGCCGCGGCCAAGCGCGTCCGGCGCCCGGTGCGGGCGGATCGTCCGGCGGCGAGGGGGGAGGGGATCATGCTCCGGCTCCGGGGGTGACGGGTGGCGGACTGGCCGCTCGCGACGAGGCCGCTTGCCGGTGCCCCGATGCGCGGACAGATTCTGATCGCCCTCCGTCAACCCGCCCTGCCCCCCGCCATCATCCCGCAGGTTGATCGTCGTGAAGCCCCCGGATTTCCGTCTTTCCCTGCTGGGCGACCCGGCCTTTTCCGGCCCGCGCGGGCCCGTGCAGGGACGCGCCGCGCACAAGCGGCGGGTGGCGCTGCTGGCCGTGCTGGCGGTGGCGCGCGGGCGGCCGGTGGCGCGCGAGCGGCTGATCGGCCTGCTCTGGCCCGAGCTCACCACCGAGGCGTCGCGCCACAACCTGTCCGAGTCGCTGTACGTGCTGCGGAAGGAGCTGGGCGACGAGGCGCTCGTCTCCGCGTCCGCCGGCGACGTGGCGCTGGACCCGGCGGTGGTGGCCAGCGACGTGGCCGAGTTCCAGGCCGCGCTGGAGACGGGAGATGCCGAGGCGGCGGTGCGGGCGTACGGCGGGCGGCTGCTGGACGGCTTCTACGTGGCCGACGCGCCGGAATTCGAGCGCTGGGCCGAGGGCGAGCGCGACCGGCTGGCGCGGCTGTACGCGAAGGCGGTGGAGGGGCTGGCCGAGGCGGCCGAGGCGGAGGGGAGCGCCATCCGGGCGGTGGACTGGTGGCGGCGGCTGGCGGCGCACGACCCGTTCAGCTCGCGCACCGCGCTGCGGCTGGTGCGCGCGCTCGACGCCGCCGGCGAGCGCCCGTCGGCCCTGCGCGCGGCCGAGGCGCACGCCACGCTCCTGCGCGAGGAACTGGGCGTCGATCCCGACCCCGACCTCCTGGCCTTCGTCGCCCGGCTGCGCGCGGAGCCGGCGCGCGAGGCGTCGCCCCCGTCTCCCCTCCCCCGCCCGCCCATCCCCGGGCCCGGGGAGCCGCCCTTCGCCGCGCAGCCGTTCGATCCCCTCCCGCTCGATCCCGTCCCCACGAAGAAGTCGGGAGACGGCGGGGAGGTGGCGGACGCGCCGTCATCTCCCATCCCCCAGGACCGCGAAGACGTGGCGCGGGAGATGGAGAAGCGGGGGGATGGACGGCGCGGGGCGGGGGGACGCGTCCGCGCGGGGGCGGCCTACTACGCGGGGATGGCGGGGGTGGTGCTGGGGATGGCGCTGTCGGTGCTCGGCGTGCGCGCGGCGGAGCGGCGGGCACGCGAGGCCGCGGCGGCGTACGACCCGCGGCGCATCGCCGTGCTCTACTTCGACGACCTGAGCCCGCGCGGCGAGCTGCAGTACCTGGCCGCGGGGCTCACGGAGATGCTGATCCACGAGCTGGGGCAGGTGCGCGCGCTGGACGTGGTCTCGCGCGGCGGGGTGAAGGCGTATCGCGGCGGCGCGGTGCGCTTCGACAGCATGGTGGCCGAGCTGCGCGTGGGAAGCGTGGTGGAGGGCACCATCCAGCGCTCGGGCGACAGCGTGTGGGTGACGGTGGACCTGGTGGACGCCAACACCCGCGGGCACCTGGAGAGCCGCGTGCTGGGCCGGCCCCTGGGCGACGTGGTGGCGCTGGAGCGCGCCGTGGCCGAGGAGGTGTCGGCCTCGCTCCGGCGGCGGCTGGGCGAGGAGGTGCGGCTGCGCGAGGCCGCGGGCGAGACGAGGAGCGCCGTGGCGCTGGAGCGGGTGCTGCAGGCCGAGCAGCTCCGCCGCGACGCGCGGGAGATGGAGGACGCGCGCGACACGCTCGACGCCGGCTCGGTGGCGCGGCTGCTGGCGCGCGCCGACTCGCTGCTGGCCGCGGCCGAGACGGCCGACCCGCGATGGGCGCGCGCGGCGCTGCTGCGCGGCTGGGTCGGCGCCGACCGCGCGGCCGTGGCGGGGATCCCAAGTGCGTCGGGCGATTCGCTGCTGCGCGACGCGGCGGGGCGGGCGGCGCGCGTCCTCGCCCGCGCGCCCGGCGACGCCGGGGCGCTGGAGCTGCGCGGCCTCGCCGTCTACCGCCTGGCGCTGGCCGCGGGCGACACCCTGCGCCAGCGCGCGCAGCTGGACGCCGCCGAGCGCGACCTGCGCGCCGCCGTGGCGCGCGACCCGTCGCTGGCCAGCGCGTGGGCCACGCTCAGCCAGCTCCTGCGCGTGCGCGGGCGCCTGGCCGAGAGCGACCTGGCCGCCCGCCGCGCGCTGGCCGAGGACGCGTACCTCGACGATGCCGCCGACATCCGCCACCGGCTCTTCTTCAGTACGCTGCGGATGGGCGACTATCCGCAGGCGCGCGCCGAGTGCGACGGGGGGCGCCGACAGTTCCCGACCGACTGGCGGTTCGTGGAGTGCGCGCTGACGCTGCTGGGCTCCGACCGCGCGCGCCCCGCCGACCCCGCGGCGGCGTGGCGGCTGGTGGCCGAGCTGGACCGGATGGACCCGCCCGGGCGCGCGCGGTCGCTGGGCCGCGCCTACAGCCCGGTGTACCGCCGCATGGTGGCGGCCGCCGTGCTGGCGCGCGCCGGGGCAGCCGACAGCGCCCGGGCCATCGTGGCCCGGGCGCGGCGGGAAGCGGGCGCCGACCCGGAGCTCGGCGCCTCGCTGGACTACGACGAGGCCTACGTGCGCCTGCTGCTGGCCGACACCGCCGGCGCGCGCCTGCTGCTGGAACGGGTGGCGGCGTACCGCCCCGCCCTCCGCCCGTACCTGGCGCGCGACCCGCTCTTCCGCGGCGTCATGACCGCGGCGCCGGCTTCCGCTACGGCCACACCAGGTCCAGCGCGTGCACGGCCCGGGCCTTCCCGTCCTTCCCCTTGATCGCCACGGCCAGGTCCGTCGGGAGCGGCCCATCGTCGGCCCTGGCCACGTACTCCGACTGGGGAAGGTGGATCAGCGCGAACACCTCGCCCTCCATCGGCGCCAGCTCGCTCGGCCCCCTGGCGCGCACGGTCACGGTGCTGCCGAGCAGCCCCAGCAGCCTCTCGATCTTCGTGACGGCGTGGCCGCCCGCCACCGAGGCGTAGTAGGGCAGCAGGAACTTCTCGACCGCCGACTGCGTCCAGAACACCGAGTCGCTCTTCATCGTCTCGCCGTCATGCCAAATCTCCAGCAGGTCTACGGCCTCCTTCCCGTCCTCGAACGGGCCGATCCAGGCGTACTCCACCGAATCGCGGTTCCCCCTCCCCTCTCCCACCACGGTGCCCACCACCAGGGCGCCCGGCCGCGGGGCGCCGTCCGGGACCTCCTCGATGCGGCCGTCGCCGTAGGCCGCCAGCCAGACGGTCACGCCCTTGCGCACGCCGCTGGCATACTCCGCCAGGCCGCGCAGGTCCGCGTAGGTGAGCAGCGGAGGGTCCACCGGGAGCGACGCCACGCCGTCGCCGTCGTTGGTGAGGGTGGCATTGATGGTCGTGCTCATGGTTTCTGTCTCCGGTCGGGGATGGGTGAAACCGCGGCACGGGGTGCGCCGCGCGGAAGACAATGTGCCGCAAGCGGATCAATCCCCCGTCAGTGCGGAGGTTGATGCGGCGGATCGGCGGAAAATGTCGGGGAGATGATGGGACTGCGGGGGATCGTTTCGACCTGACTGCGTTGCCTCACGCGGAGACGCGGAGTCGCGGAGAACTCAGCGCTGCGGTTAATTCTCCGCGCCTCCGCGTCTCCGCGTGAGGCCATGGAGATTATCATCGTATCGGGGGGTCAGTCCTTCGGTGCGCCTGGGGGAAGCAAGCGGGCGAGGCAGTCGCGGCCGGTCGCGGGAAGGTTCTCCTGCACGAACTCGCCGATCCCCGCGGCCGATTGGTCCAGCAGCCTGGAGTAGTCGTGCATCTGCTGGACGGAGACCTCGACCACGGCCTTGAACGTGCCGAGGATCAGGTCGCGCACGAAGCCGGGGAAATCGACCTCTTCCACGAGCCGCGTGAAGGCGTCGCTCCCCAGGTGCGCGCGGGAGCCGGCATCCGCGGCTGAATCCGTCGTGCTCATCGCTGTCGTCGCTCCGCGTTCGGGGTGACGGTGGGTGGTGCATCATGGATACCGCCGCGCCGGTCCCGCGTCCGTGGCACCGTCACCACTACGTCATCGGGGGATGGAAAGATGCGGATCGGAATCCTGGGGTCGGGGCTGATGGGCGGCAAGCTCGGGACGCTCTTCGCCCGCGCAGGCCACGAGGTGGTGTTCAGCTACTCGCACAGCCGCGAGAAGCTGGAGGGGCTCGCGCGCGACGCCGGCGGGAACGCGCGCCCCGGCACCCCGGCCGAGGCCGCGCGCGACGCGGACGCCCTCCTGCTCGCCGTGCACTGGTCGCGCTTCGGCGACGTGCTGGGGCAGGCCGGCGACCTCTCCGGCAAGGTCGTCGTCACCTGCTCGCTCCCGATGAGCGAGGACGACTCGCGGCTCGTCGTCGCCCACACCTCATCCGGCGCCGAGGATCTGGCCAAGCGGATCCCCAAGGCCCGCGTCGTCTCCGCGTTCAACACCGTGCCCAGCGAGGTGCTCTTCGACGTCTTCGAGCGCCGCGAGCACAAGACGCATCCCAGCCTCGTCTACTGCGGCGACGACGAGGGCGCGAAGAAGGTCGCCGCCGGGCTGATCCGCGACGTGGGCTTCGAGCCGGTCGACGCCGGCCCGCTGCGGATCGCCCGCTACACCGAGCCGTTCGCCCTCCTCGTCGCCCAGCTGGCGTACGAGGGGGACGAGCGACCCGAGCTGGCGTACCACTTCGAGCGATTCTGATCGCGCCTCCGCACGTCGAACGAGGAATCGGCGCGGGTGCCGAAAACCCTTGTAAATCCTAGATGTGCCCGAAGGGCCTCCCGGAAATCCCGCGCCACGATGCCGCACTTTCGCGGTAAACCTATCCCACAATCTATCCCATCCGCGCGGCTCGCCGTCGCAAAAGCTGCCGCCCGGCGCTACACCGTCTCCTATACCGAAGTCATCCGCGCCAAGCCAAGGGTGACAACGCTTCTGTGAACGCCACCTCGAAGGCCTCTCCGACCAGCCACCGGGTTGGATGCGTGCGATTTACTGGCGCTTGACGTTCGGGGGGAGGAGCATTATCTGGGTTGTAGGGGATTCGGCTATCCCCCTGAAAATGTAATTCTCGAACCTATGTTGCGGTCCCACCAGAGCACTCGCTCCTTTGTGTAGAGTATCCAAATGGAAACAGAAAAAATGGCCGCTGTGAGCGACTCGCCTCCGTTGCCTTGGTCGGGGGTACTCGCTTGGAAGCTCGCGGGATTTCTTACGAAACTGGTTTGGCAACTCTCGCTCGCGATCATCACATCAATTGGGGCAGGGCTGATTCTGCTCATTGGTGCCTACAACGTCATAAGTTTCGGCAGTCTCGGTGTGTCATTCGTCGGCGCACTCCTCCAGACGGCGATCAATTTGGTTTTCCTATTCCTTCTCAGCTTCATCGTGTCGTTCGTGGCTCTCGTTGCCATCATTCGCGCTTTGACTTATCTGTCGAGCCGCCGCATCCACTTCGGCCAGCGATGGAAGCTGCATTTGGTTCTACGGCAAGTTCGTCAGGGCGTGAGACGAATGCGAGCATTCGCTCGCACGCAACCTCGATCCGAACAGCTGGCGGCCGTCGCACGCGTCGTGTTGGTGATGACCGGTGTCCTGATGACCGTTTTCTTGAAAAGCTGCGACTCAGAGTCATGGAATGCCACCTTAAAGGTACGGTTATCGATGCGCGCTCCCGTCGGACGAATTGGTCGGAGCGCGACATCGGAACAAGTCTCAACCCTCTCCGACGTGTCCAACTACACAAAAGCTAGGCGTGACAAGGTCGCCACCCAAATAGGCGCTATGACACGGCTAGCGATCGCTCGCGGCAATCACCCGCTGATTTCTCGTTGCGGCAAAGCTTCTCCTCTCCACCCCGCAGAAGCGCGTCGTATCGCCGAATTGTATGTCGACTTGACGCAGGCTCCGCCGATCCTAAAGCGTGAGTATGTCCTAACGGAGGAACAACTGACAGCCACGCTATCATTGATACTCAGCGCGGATTCCGCGGCCTTGACCGTGGATTGCGTCGAACTCCATCCCGACTACATCCAGTTCTTTACGACATCTGTTGATTCCAATGGCTCTAGGCACAATCAGGCGCTCGGTATGTCAGTGGCCAAGGATGCCGGAAACCTCCGCATTGCGGTGGATCAGCTGTCAATCGGTCGCGCCTCGTTTCAGCTTGGCTGGTTGGGGCTCGGCGTCACTGGGGGCGGAGGAGGACTTGTGAGGGACGCCGAAGGACTGGAGTCGCTTGCAGAAACCTTGCAAGCCTTCGATTCTAGGGTCTTCAGTATCAAAGTGTTTGAAGGTTATCTGCGCATCGTGACTTGGCGCCTTCCTTCGGTATTTGCCGCCAGAGCTGCCATCGACGTTGGCTATGTGCAACAAGCGGTTGAGCACAGAGTTGAACCAAGGAATGACGCTGACTCCTTAGGTGTTATTCGCACCGGCGATGTCGTCTACGTCCTCGAACGTACGGACGAGTGGCTGTACGTGTGCTCGGAAGTTAGCGGGCGTTTGGGTTGGTTGCCGAAGGCCGCGTTTACGAGTCTAGAGAGTTGGCCAGGTCAGGCTCAGCCGCAGCGCGAAGCAGGCCCACTCCTCGGCCGAGGGCTCCATCGAGAACTCGGCCAGCGCGGCGATAGCGCGCCGGATGGAGACACGACGAAAGCACCTCAATAGTTAACGGTTTCGCTTCGCTCACGCGAACAGCGCCGCGTTTACCGCATCTCCGGCCACACCGATAGCGCTACGCGGGAACGCATCTACCAAAACCCGAACAACGAGCGGGTGCGGACCAAGGCGGCGGAGGCAACGCCGCAGCATGCGCGCTAATCTTGCGGAGGGTGAACGCCACCTAAAGAAAACCGTATGAACCTATCACACATCTATCCACCCCTAGAGTGCCGCATTTCGCCGGGTTGCGTAGATTGCAGCTAAAACAGCATTAGCAGCGGTTGAAACGATTGTGGGAGGGGTGACACGGAGGAAACGAAGGACTTTGGTCTTTCCTCCGTTCCCTCGGTTTCCTCCGTGTGAGCCTTCTCGATCTTTATGGGGATCAGGGAACGGGCGGCTCCTCCTGCCGCAGCCGCAGCAGGTAGTCGATCAGCGCGCGCAGCGCGGGTGAGGCGGTGCGGCGCTGCGGGTAGTAGAGGTAGAAGCCGGGGAACGGCGTGGAGAACTCGCCCAGCACCTCCACCAGCTCGCCGCGCGCGATGGAGGGGCGGACGATCTCCTCCATCGCCATCGCCAGGCCCACGCCGGTGCGCGCGAGGTGGACGATCAGCGGCACGTCGTTCGTCACCACCCGCGCTTCGAAGCCGACGGAGAAGTCGTGGCCGTCCTCGGTGAACTCCCAGCGATACGGCGGCGCGCCCGGCCCCGCGTGCCAGTTGATGCAGGCGTGCGAGGTGAGGTCGCGCGGGTGCGCTGGCGCGCCGTGCCGTGCGAGGTAGGCGGGTGAGGCGACGACCACCATTCGCTGTTTGCCGGACGCGGGCACGGCGACCATGTCCTGCTCGATCATCTCGCCCAGCTGCACGCCGGCGTCGTAGCCGCCCGCCACGATGTCCGCCGGCCCCCGCCCCACGATCAGGTCGAGCCGCACCTCGGGATACGCGCGCAGGAAGCCCTCGAGCACCGGTCCGCGCAGGAAGCTCTCCGCCGAGCCGGACACGCTGAGCCGCAGCGTCCCCCGCGGCTGGTCCGCCATCTCCCCCACCGCCTGCACCGCGGCGCGCACCTCGTCCAGCGCGGGGCGCACGGCCGCGTAGAGCCGCTCGCCCGCCTCGGTCAGCCGCACGCTGCGCGTGGTGCGCTGCACCAGCGCCACGCCCAGCCGCTCCTCCAGCCGCCGCAGCGCCTGGCTCACCGCCGAGCCGCTCACGCCCAGCCGCGCGCCCGCCGCGCGGAACCCCTTCGCGTCCGCGACCGCCACGAAGGTGGCGATCCCATCCAGGTCGTCTTCCATTGTGAAGGAGAGCTTATCACCCTGCGAAGCGTTGTCAAGTTTATCCCCCATCTCCCTTCCGTTAGCTTCTTCTCCCGGAGTGAGAAGGCGCGGCAGACGGCTCGAAGAGGAGAACCAGGGAGATGAGCAACAACATCGCGGGGAAAGTCATCGTCATCACCGGCGCCAGCAGCGGGCTGGGCGAGGCGGCCGCGCGGCTGCTGTCGGCGGAGGGCGCGGCGGTGGTGCTGGGCGCGCGGCGCGGGGATCGCATCCGGGCGCTGGCCGACGAGCTGAACGCCACCGGCGGCCGCGCGCTCGCCATCGAGACCGACGTCACCGACCGCGCGCAGGTGCAGCGGCTGGTGGACGCGGCGGTGGAGGCGTACGGGCGCGTCGACGTTGTCGTCAACAACGCCGGGCTGATGCCGCAGTCGCTGCTGGAGCGGCTGAAGGTGGACGAGTGGGACCGGATGATCGACGTCAACATCAAGGGCGTGCTGTACGGGATCGCCGCGGCGCTGCCGCACATGCAGCGGCAGAAGGGCGGGCACATCGTCAACGTCTCCTCCGTGGCGGGCCACAAGGTGGGCCCAGGGAGCGCCGTCTACGCGGCCACGAAGCACGCGGTGCGCGCGCTCTCCGAGGGGCTGCGGCAGGAGGTCAAGCCGCACAACATCCGCACCACGGTGATCTCGCCGGGCGCGGTGGCCACCGAGCTGCCGGGCACCATCACCGACGCGGACGTGGCCGCGCGCGTCAACCAGCTCTACGACGACGTGGCGATCCCCGCCGACTCGTTCGCGCGGGCCGTCGCCTTCGCCATCGCCCAGCCGGAGGACGTGGACATCAACGAGATCCTGTTCCGCCCCACGCGGCAGGAATACTGAGAATCGATGTGCGGGAGTGCGCTCCGCCGGCTGTCATCCTGAGGGCGCGGAGCACCGTGATCGCGGCCGCACGAATCCTTGCGCGCCCGAAGGATCTTGCATGGCCGGCTGGATGTCGGCTCGAACGGGCAGGCCTTTCCGCGGGGGCGAGCAGATCCTTCGGTCGGCGCCAACCGATGGTGCGATGGAAGGTTAGGCACGGCGCCTCCCTCAGGATGACATCGGAGGGGGTTCGGGATCCTGGTTTGGTGACGTCACCAGGATACTGTGCCGGTGACTGGTTCGAGAAAGGGAGAAACGATCATGGAGATCATGCGAGCGGGGTCGCGGCCGTCCGGGAAGGGGCCGGCGGACTGGTTCACGGGGACGGTGCGCATCGACCCGCTGTTCAACGCGCCCGAGCCGGCGCGGGTGGCCGGCGCGCACGTCACCTTCGAGCCGGGCGCGCGCACCGCGTGGCACACGCACCCGCTGGGGCAGACGCTGATCGTCACCTCCGGGCGCGGCCTGGCCCAGCGCGAGGGCGGCCCGATCGAGGAGATCCGCCCCGGCGACGTGGTCTGGTTCCCCGCGGGCGAGAAGCACTGGCACGGCGCGTCGCCCACCACGGCGATGACGCACATCGCCGTGCAGGAGACGCTCGACGGGAAGGCGGTCGAGTGGATGGAACACGTCACCGACGAGCAGTACGGCTCAAGTAATCCAGGGAGATAGAAGACGATGCAGAAGCGGCAACTGGGCAGCAGCGGCCTCGAAGTCTCCGCGCTCGGCCTGGGGTGCATGGGGCTGAGCTTCGGCCTGGGCCCGGCCACGGACCGGCAGCAGGCCATCGCGCTGATCCGCGCGGCGGTGGAGCGCGGTGTCACCTTCTTCGACACCGCGCAGGTCTACGGCCCGTTCGTCAACGAGGAGGTGGTGGGCGAGGCGCTGGCGCCCTTCCGCGGCCAGGTGGTGATCGCCACCAAGTTCGGCTTCGCGTTCGACGACGAGGGGAAGCAGACGGGCCTCAGCAGCCACCCGAACTACATCCGGCGGATGACGGAAGGGTCGCTGAAGCGGCTGGGCGTGGAGGCCATCGACCTCTACTACCAGCACCGCGTGGACCCGAACGTGCCGATCGAGGAGGTCGCGGGAACGGTGAAGGAGCTGATCGCCGAGGGAAAGGTGAAGCACTTCGGCCTCTCCGAGGCGGGCGCGCGCACCATCCGCCGCGCCCACGCGGTGCAGCCGGTGACGGCGCTGCAGAGCGAGTATTCGCTCTGGTGGCGCGAGCCCGAGGCGGAGATCATCCCCACCCTCGAGGAGCTGGGGATCGGCTTCGTCCCCTTCAGCCCGCTGGGAAAGGGGTTCCTGACGGGGAAGATCGACGAGACCACGACCTTCGACAACAGCGACTTCCGCAACACCGTCCCGCGCTTCTCGCCCGAGAACCGACGGGCGAACCAAGCGATGATCAACCTGCTGACGAGAATCGCGGCGCGGAAGCGGGCCACGCCGGCCCAGATCGCGCTCGCCTGGCTGCTGTCGCGCAAGCCGTGGATCGTGCCCATCCCCGGCACCACGAAGCTGCACCGCCTGGAGGAGAACCTGGGCGCCGCGGCCGTCGAGCTCACGCCCGACGACCTCCGCGAGATCGAGAGCGCCGCGTCGCGCATCGACGTCCACGGCGCGCGCTACTCCGAGACCGCGCAGCGGATGATCGATCGGTGAGAGAAGGATGCGCGCGACGTTCCCTCTCCGTGCCCTCGATGGCTACGATATCCGCTTGTCGATGCCGTCGGCCGACCCAACGCTGACGTCATCCTGAGGCCGGCCAGACCGTAACCAGCGTCTGCACGAACGGTTGCAGGCCGAAGGATCTGTAGCCGGCTCAGCACGCGATCTGACTGGACGCGGCCGATACCAGGTCCGGGTGAGGTAATGGTGCGTCCAACCGAATCCTGTGCAGACGCGATGATAGATCCTTCGGCCTGCAAACGCTTGCGTAGACGCTGATTGCGGTCTGACCGGCCTCAGGATGACGTCAGCGTGGGATCGGTCCGGCGCATCAACCAAATTCCCGGAGCGGAGGACGAGGAGATCAGGGATGGAGATTTCGGAGAAGCGCCCGCGGGTGATCTGCCACATGCTGGCGTCGGTCGATGGACGGATCGTGGTCGACCGCTGGCCGATTTCTGCCGAGGGGCGGCGCGAGTACGAGCGCGTGCACGCGAGCTACGAGCCCGATGGATGGATCTGCGGCCGCGTGACGATGGAGCCGTTCGCGGGGGGCGTGCGCCCCGACGCCGAGGTCGCGCGCGAGCACGGGGGCGGCGCGCCGCGTGAGGACTTCGTCGCGCCGGGGGAGCACGACTCCTTCGCCTTCGCGGTCGACGCGCACGGGCGGCTCGCCTGGGCGTCGAACGACATCGACGGCGACCACGTCGTGGCCATCCTCTCCGAGCGCGTGCCGGACGAGTACCTCGCCTTCCTGCGCGAGCGCGGCGTGTCGTACCTCCTCGCCGGAGCGCGCGACGTGGACCTGCCGCTGGCGCTGGAGAAGATCGCCGCGCGGTTTGGCGTGCGCACGCTGATGCTTGAGGGCGGCGGCCGCATCAACGGCGCCATGCTGCGCGCGGGGCTGATCGACGAGGTGAGCCTGCTGGTCGCCCCCGTCGCCGACGGACGCATGGGGATGGCCGCGCTCTTCGACGTGGACGGCGACGACGGGGCGCCGCGCCGCCTCGCGCTCGAATCCGTCGAGCGGCGCGCGGACGACGTCCTCTGGCTGCGCTACCGGGTGGAGGCGGAGGCGTCGTGAGCGCCGATCCCGCCATCGTCGTCCGCCCCGCGGAGGCCGCGGACATGCCGGCCGTCGGACGGCTCGGCGCGCTGCTGGTGCGCACGCACCACGAGTTCGACCCGCAGCGCTTCATCCCCGCCACGCCGCGCACGGAGCACGGCTACGCATCGTTCCTCGGCTCGCAGCTGGGCGAGCCGAGCGTCGTCGTGCTCGTCGCCGAGCGGGCGGGCGAGGTGCTGGGCTACACCTTCGCGGGCGTGGAGGGATGGGACTACATGTCGCTGCGCGGGCCGGCGGGCGTGCTGCACGACATCGTGGTCGACCCCACCCATCGCGGCCGGGGCGTCGGCCGGATGCTGCTCGATGCGACGCTGGCGGCGCTCGAGGCGAAGGGCGCGCCGCGGGTCGTGCTCTCCACCGCGGCGCGCAACGAGCCCGCGCAGCGCCTGTTCGCCCGCGCCGGCTTCCGCCGCACGATGATCGAGATGACGCGGGAGATGGACGGCGAGGCGACGTGAGCCGCGCCCTCAGCAGGTCTCATCCTTACAAATAAATCCGGGGAAAGAAGCTGTCTCACGGAGAGCAGCAGAGGCAGCGGAGAACTCATCTCTGCTGCCTCTGCTGCTCTGCGTGAGGCAATCTTTTTCCGAATTCGTTATTCCCCCACCTCTACGGCGTGACCTGGAGCGTGGTGGCATACCCCAGCGCCTGCAGGCTGCCCGTGCGCACCTCCCGCGAGTTGCCGACGGCGTCGAACAGCACCACCCCTTCCACCGCCCACGTTCCCGCTTCGGCAACGTCGCTGAACCCGATCCGGCACTCGAACACGCCGAATGCCGCCGTGCCGCCGGCCAGCGTGGACCGGGCGCAGCTCGCTCGCTGGTTGTACGTCGGCGCCCTGAACTCCGCGACCACGCGGTCCACGCCCGCTCCGGCGTCGGCCGTGCCGATGGTGACGGTCAGCGAATCCACCCGCGACACGGTGGAGGAGAAGGCGATGCTGCGCAGCGTGGGCGCCGTGGTGTCCGGCGCCGGGCCGGCCACGGGGATCACGAACGTGCCTCCGTCGATGTCGGAGTTGCCGGTCCGGTCGGTCATGAAGATGCCGGAGAGCTGCCAGTTCCCTGGACGCGAGCCCGCGGGGATCGGGATCTTGCAGGTGTAGGTCCCGCTGTTCGCCGTCCCCGCCACGGGCGTCGTGGCCGTGCACGTCAGCTGCCGGCCCGCCGGGTCGTCGATCCCCGCCTGGACGCTGGCCACGCCGGTTCCCGCGTCGCTCACCTGCACCGTAAAGGTCAGCGAATCGCCCACGTTGGCGGAGGGCGGCGTGACCGTCTCGCCCACCAGCGCCGGGGGGACGGTGTCGGGCGTGGGATTGGTGACCGTGAACCCGGTGGGCAGCCCCGCCGCAGAGAGACCCGCCGTGTTGAACGTGCGGAAATTGCCGCGGAGATCCACGACGCTCACCTGCGAGAACGTCCACGGCCCGTTGTCGGCGCCCGGCGGCAGGGGCACCCGGCAGGCGAAGGTGCCGGCGGCGCGCGTGCCGGCCGACGGCGCGAACGCGGAGCAGCTCACCCGCAGCGCGAACGATCCCGGCCGCGGGAGGAGAATGGTCCCCGTGACGCTGGCCACGCCCGTCCCGGCGTCGGAGGCCGCGAAGGAGACGGTCACCGTGTCGCCCGGGGCCGCGGTGTCGGGCGAGAAGTCGATGCCGGTGAGGTCCGGCTGCGTAACGTCCAGCGCCGCCACGGTCACCTGCGTGCTCCCCGTGCGCGGGCCGCTGGTGGCGGTGATGGTGGCGGTGCCGGCCGCCACCGCGGTGACCCTGCCGGACGCGTCCACCGTGGCCACGCTGCTGTCGGAGGTGGCCCAGGCGACGGGCGCGTCCTCCACCTCCGCCCCGGAGCCGCTGAACACCAGGGCGACGAGCGGCCGGCTCTGCCCGGGCGCCATGGCCAGGCTGGAGAAGCTGACCACGTCCACCCAGCCATTTTCCCTGGGAAGCGGGGCGGAGACGTACACCACGAAGGTGAAGAAGGTGACGCCCGGGTCCAGGTGGAACTGCCACGTCTTCGCGGCCGAGGTGGCGCCGGGCGCCAGGATGCCGGGGTAGGCGAAGTACGGCTGCCCCGAGGCGGTGAAGATGTCGGTGCCGTCCGCGTTCTGCACGGTCACGCTTCCCGTGCCGCCGGTGGTGGCGGGCTGCGCCGCGAAGAAGATGCGCACCCCGGCGGGCGCCGGCGTGGTGCCGTCGGTGGTGCCCATCGGCTGCGCCAGCAGGTTCTGCAGCGAGACGTCGGCGCTGAGCGTCGGCGCGCTGAACGCCACGTTGGTCGACCGCAGCTTCACGAAGAAATCCTGCCCGCCCAACAGCAGGTCACCACGCGACGCGGCGGGCGCCGGCCCGCCGCACGTCATGGTGCCGCCGCGCACGTCCACGTCGCACCTCAGCTGCGCGACGGCTGGCGCAGGCGACGGGCCGGAAGGCGGCTCGCCGGCGACCGGCGTGCGGTCGGCGCAGGCCGTGGCCACCGCCGGGATCAGGGCGCACGCGGCGAGAAGGGATCGGATCGATTTCATCACGGGGGCATCTCGGGCGGGATGATCAAGGAGGGAACCGTCGGACCAGAAAATTGGCGCGGAAGGTTTTTAAAGCAAGCCTGGAGAGGTGAGCGCGCGTTGTGCTCCACCGTCAGCTCGACAGCTGATGGTCGAGATGACGGGGAGATGGGAAGAGAGACGTCTGAGCGCCGAGGTCGGCGGCGGAGAACGCGCCCGGAGACGAGGATGGCCCGGCAGCGGGGTGGCTGCCGGGCCGATCGCCGGTGCAGCCTTACGGGGTTGCACCCCGGGAGCGCACGGACCGCAGCAGCAGGAGCGCGGCCGAGGCCACGGCAGTCCAGAGCACCCAGTTCTGCAGGAAATAGAACGCGTTGAACCCCGAGCGGGCGCCCTCACCCGCGAAGCCCTCCCAGGAGAAAAGGTAGGATCGAGGGAAGCCGCGCCAGTGGTGCGTCCCGGTGCCCGCCGTACGCTCCCCGGACACCAGCAGCGACGCGAGGCACAGTCCCAGGCCACCCGCCGCCGCCGCGGCGAGCAGCCGGCCCACGCCGCGACGCCCGGAAGTGCTCGTTCGGTCCATGGCCCTCCTCCGTCTTTTCCTGACCTGTCCTCATCGACTGCGCGCCCCGGCCTCCGGGGCCCGCAAGCCACGTGCGAACGGGGCCGGCCCGGAAAGGCCGGCCCCGTATCGCGCCCCGTCAGAAGCTGTACCAGAGCCAGTGGCCGTAGTAGCGCGTGCTCGACGACACCTGCGACTGGAAGGTGGTGAACGGCTTGTCGAGCGTGTTGCTCGTGTGATAGGAGAGATAGATCATGCCGTTCGCGTCCTTCTTGGTCACGATCGTCGTGTGGTCGATGTCGCCGTTGGCGTCGAAGTCCATCTGCAGCACGTCGCCGGGTTCCAGGTTGTAGACGTTGTCCGCCCGCGACGCCCGGTTGTTGCTCGTCCAGACGTAGAAGTAGTGGGCGTTCACCCAGGTGTACGTCTGGGTGAAGGTGTCGTACCACCACGCCTCGTAGCCGGTGCGGTTCAGGTATCCGCCCACGTCCGGCCACCCGCCCGCGCGCATCGCCTGGGATGCGAAGTTCGTGCAGTCGCCCCCCTGGGTTCCGGAGTTGTTGAAGTCGCGGTAGCTGCCGTTGTAGCTGAGGGCGTAGCTGCGCGCGTAGGAGACCACGGCGCTCGGGTTCAGGGTCCCGAACGTCCGCGCGCCGAACAGCGTCGCCGGCGGGAGATAGCCGCCGCCGGCGGGACGCGCGCGCGGCGGAGTGCGCTTCGGTCCGTTCCGGTCCACCGATGACGGTCCGGGCAGCGCCGGCGGCGCCACTCGCGGGAACGTATCCTGTACCGCCTGCCGGAACGGGTCCGATACGCGGTCTTCCACGAGCTCCCACTGGCCGTTGCGCCGCTCGTAGGTGAAGACGTGCGGCATGGTCTCCACCGTGCGGTCGGGCGCGCCCTGGACGCCGCCCAGGTGCACCGTGGTCTGCACGTTCGCGGTGACGGTGGCGCGCTCTCCCTCCACCCGCGTGTCGGTCACCCGCACCTGCGACTCCACGCGGGGAATCTGGAGCCTGGCTGCCGTGTATCCCTGCCGCTCCGTCGCGGCCGACTGGAACGGCGCGGCCATCGCCGCCCGGATCTGCTGTGCCCGCGCGTTCCCCTGCAGCGCGGCCTCTGCCGAGCGGCCCATGAGCACCTGGCCGCGTGCCTCCATGGCGGCCTCGGCGATCGCCCGCAGCTCGTCGGCCTGCGCCCCGGCCTGCGGCGGCATCACCGCCGCGCCGACGAGCAGCATGCCCACCGCCAATGCGCTCCGGATCCTCATGACGCCTCCTTTGATGGGAAGGTTACGTCTCCAGACCGTCCGTACTGGCGCATTGCGGACTATGCAGTCTGCGTGCCATTCGCTCTAAATCAGCTTTTAGACGAGTAAGTCAATCAGACACTTGAGATTACACAGATGGGCATGCCGCCATCGGCACTCTCCGTGATCTTACAGACAGGCGGAAAGTATTATCGCCACCGAGCGAGCAGTGCTCGGTGGCGGCAGATTGCGCCGGCGTTTCCCGTCTACCGTCTTTCGAGGAGCTGCAGGTCGGCGATGACGGGGTGGTGGTCCGAGCCCGCGGCGTCGGGGCTGGTGGAGATCCGGCGCGCGCGCCAGCCGCGGCCCATCAGCACGTGGTCGATGCGCACGCGGATCCATCCGTTGTCCTTGGTCCACCCGAACCCGCGCCCGGCCGCCTCCCACGCGTCGGTGAGGCCGCTCCAGTGCTCCTGGAAGATGCGGCTCTCCACCGGCGTGTTGAAATCGCCCACCACCAGCCGCGGCGCGGTGCCGCCGTCCACCCACGCGCGGGCCAGGTGCGCCTCGATGGCGCGCAGCTCCGTGTTGGTGCGCATGGCCGTCCAGCCGAAGCCCGCCAGCGCCTCGAAGCCCTTCCGCGGCGTCTCCAGGTGGACGTTGGTGAGGGAGACGGGGCCCGCGGGCGTCCGCAGGGTGTAGCGGATCACGATCCCCGTGCCGCCGACGGACGAGGTCTCGGCCACGTGCAGCAGCGCCGAGCGGTCCATCATCTCCGCCGCCACGATGGGGTAGCGGCTGAGCAGGCAGAGGCTGTCCTTCTCGTGGTGGTGCCAGCCCGGGAGCGCGGGGATCGCTTCGGCCAGCGGCCCGCCGCACTCCTGGAATGCGACCACGTCCGGGCGCCAGGTCTCGAGCAGGTCCGGCAGGCGCACCCAGGCGCCGGCGCCGCCGTCGGCGTTGAAGGTGACCACGCGCAGGGGCATCCGCACGTCGCCGCCGGCCGGGAGCCGCACGCCCGCACGCCACCCCATCACCCCCACCAGCACCACCCCCGCGGCGGCCGCGAGCGGGAGCAGGAGCCGTGCGCGGAGCCCGACCGCGAGCGGCACGAGCACCGCCAGCGGCAGCAGGAGCGGCCATTTCCCCGCGAAGAGGAACGCCGTCGCTGGCACCCACCGGTCCCCCAGCCCCCACAGGACCGCGCAGGCGGCGATCGCCGCGGCCAGGTAGCCCCACGACACGCGCTCCACCCACCGCGCGAGCCTGGCCCGCGCGCCGCCCTCCACCCGCGGACCGGAACGCCGCCGCGGCCTGGCTTTCGGCTGCGAGGGAGGCCTCGGCTCCGCCGTCTCGCGGCGCGTGGGCGCCGCCTGCACGCGCACGGGGAGCACCACGACGCGCCCGCAGCGGCACCGCAGCCGCCGGCCGGCGTGCGACTCCTCGGCGTGGAAGACTTCTCCGCACTGACAGCGGGCGGTCAGCATCGGAAGGGGAGAGGTGAGGGCGGCGGGGGCGACAGCGTACCAAACTTCCGATCATCTCCCCGCGAGACAAGGATCTCCGCCGATCGTGGTTCTCCGTGCCCTCTGCGTGAAGCCTGGATGGCTGATACCGACTCGCCGGATCAACTGTGCATTGGCGGAAGGAACAGGCATGTCATTCCGAAGGCGCTGCGCCGCCCTGTCTTCCACGCCGAAGCCATGGCGCCCGGCATTGGCGCGGTTGAAGATCCGGAGCAGCGGCGCCGCTCGGAATGACATCCGATCGGAATGCACAATCAATTGCGGCAGCCGGTATTTGATACCGGAGATATTTCTGAATTCGCATTCGATCCCCGACGCGGCGCGTTTCTGTCGCCCCCCCATCGAGCGGCAGGGGGCGTCGGGGACACATCGACGGCCCATCCCGCCATTGTGTCTGCGACGGAATCGCGTGGCAGATGATTTCTGGAATTCCGGTTTTTCGCTTCTTCATCTCCTGCATCTCAATATTTTACATCGTCTTACAGACACTTCCGCTACGAATTTTCAAATTTTCGTCTGGTGGGACACGGCCGCCGGGGCGTCGATGTCGCAGTGGGGTGTCCAAACCCCAGAACTGCGACGGGGTTTGTGGAAACCGACGTTTTCAGGCGTAAAGCGTAGCTCCGCTGGGTGGAACGGCTTCGCTCACATGGAGCCCGCGCGTGCCGTGCATGGCGTGCTTGTTGCGCCCGCCGACCGCTCGCCACCGGGCGCCCCCTGCCCGGAACGGGCCGCCGCCCGCCGCGCCCGCGGACCCCCCGCGAGCCCCGGGAAGCGCGTCCCCTCCGCCGCCGCCCGCCGGCCCGCGGCACCCCCCGGCGCCCGCCGCACCGGCCCGCGCCGCGCCACCCTTCTTCCCCCTCCTCCGCGCCTTGGCGAACCCCCAGACTCTCCCGGCCGACTGATGCCGACGCTGCAGGCCAACCTCACGGTGAAGCTGGACGTGGGCTCGCTGGTGGGCGGGCTGGGCGGCACGCTGGCCGGCCCCGCCGGCAGGCTCACCGCCATCGCCTCGCCCGCGTCGGAGCAGGAGATCGGCGCCACGGCCGAGCTCGCCGGCAGCGTGGAGATCGGCGGCATCGGCAACGTGGCCGGCCAGGTGGCCGCGGCCGCGGGCGGCGCGCTGCAGGGGCTCCCCGGCGCGCAGGAGGTGATCCGCCCGGTGACCGACGCGCTGGCGCTGGTGCAGACGGTGAGCGCCGGCGACCTGGAGGCGCAGCTGCGCGGGCTGGGCGAGCGGCTTTCCACCGAGTTCGACCCCGAGAGCCACGGCGGCACCCTGGGCGCCCTCCTGAACGTGGGGCAGGTGCTCTCCTCCGCCCCCGAGGGGCGGGTGCTGCTGGAGCTGCTCACCTCGTTCCTGGGCCGCGCCGGCGTGGACGTGTCGCCGAGCGCGCTGACGGGGGGCGACGTGATGCCCGCGCTCGCCGGCGGGCTGCAGGTGATCGCGGGGATGATGTGCATCGAGTCGGTGCTGGCCGAGGCCGAGCGGCTGACCGGGATCATGGCCGCGCAGCTGGACCCCGGCTCCATCCGCCCCGAGCTGTCGGCGGTGCGCGCCTGCCTGTCGGAGAACGGGCTGGCCGCCTTCGTGTCGACGGTGGACGTGGGCGACGCCGCGCAGGTGGACGCCGCGGCCGCCGCCATCGTGGCCTGCGGCGCGCGGCTCGACGCGCTGCGCTCCAAGCTCTCCGCCGCGCTGGGGTTCGGCGAGGCCACGCTGGTGCACATGGACGTGGACCGGGTGCAGGCCGAGGTCCGCGCCGGTCTGGACCTGGTGCGCACGGGCGACCTGGAGCCGCTGGGGCGGCTGGTGGCGCGGCTGCTGGAGCGGCTGCAGCCGGTGTTCGCGCTCGACGTGTCGGGCGAGGTGGCGGGCGGGCTGGACGGGGTGCTGCGGGGGATCGAGGAGCAGGTGGAGACGCTGGCCGCGGCCATCCGCGCCTTCGACACCTCGGCGCTCTCCGACCCGCTGGCGCAGGGGCTGGGCGCCGTCTCGGGCGTGGCCTCCACCGTCACCAGCGCCATCGACGGCGCCAGCGGCGCGGTGCGGGGCGCGCTGGCGCAGGTGACCGCCGCCATCCGCGCGCTGCCGCTGGACGAGATGGCCGACGCCATCCGGGCGGTGATGGACCGCGTGGGCCAGGCGCTCGACGCGGTGCGCGCGCTGGTGCACACCATCCAGACCGCGCTCGAGGCCGCCGGCGGCGAGGTGACCGGCGCGCTGGAAGAGGTGGAGGGCGTGCTCGACACCTTCCAACACGACGTCGACGCCTTCTTCGCCGAGGCCCGGACCTTCGTGGAGAGCCTGGACCTGGACGCGCTGCTGGGCGGGGTGACCCAGGCGGTGACCGCGCTGAGCGAGGCCGTGGCCGGCAACCAGCTGCACGCCGTGTTCGACACCACCGTCGACGCCATCGGCGGCGCGGCCGACGTGGTGGGCAACATCCCCTTCGGGCTGATCCCCGACTCGATGAAGGGCGAGCTGGACGCCGCGGTGCGCCCCATCAAGGAGGCCGACGCGGCCGCCGCGCGCGACCAGGTACTGGAGCTGCTGGCCATCCGCGACGGCCACTTCGAGATGACCGCCGACCTCACCGTGGCCGTCGAAGAGGTGCAGGCGCAGATCGACGCGGTGCTGGCCGCGGTGCGCGGGCTGGACCCGCGCGGGCACCTGCGGCAGCTGGACGAGTCGCTGCACGCCCTGGCCGAGAAGATCCGCACGCTGGCGCCCGACCTGGCGCTGGAGCCGGTGCAGGCGGCGGTCGACTCGGTGCGCGAGGCGCTGGCGGGCTTCGACCTCGAGGCGCAGCTGGCGCCGGTGCAGGCGGCCTTCGACCAGGTGCTGGCGGCCATCGACGAGTACTCGCCGGTGCGGCTGATCACGCCGGTGGAAGAGGCGCTGGACGAGGCGCGCGGCAAGCTGGTGGAGCTGGTGCGGCTGGCCGAGTGGGAGCCCACGCTGGACGGGATGGTGGAGCAGGCGAAGGGGCTGCTGGACCGCTTCGACCCCGCGCTGCTGGAGCCGCGCATCCGCGCCGCGCTGGACGAGGCCACCGCGCTCCTCGACCTCCTCCCCGACCTCCCCCTCGGCACGGGGCTCGGCTCCCTCGTCGCTGCCCTCTTCTCCGGCAGCGGGCGCATCATCTACGGCTCGTCGTTCGGCCCCGTGATGGCGTGGCTGGGCGGCGGCGCCTCGGGCACCGCCGAGCTGAACGCGCGGGCGCTGCGCGTCTCCGACAACGTGCAGCGCACCCAGGGCGCCGTGGCCGAGCTGGAGCTCGACGCCGCGGCCGCCGACACCGCCGCCGGCCACCGCGCGCTGCTGGCGGCGATCGCCGCGCTCCCCGCGGGCGCCGGGCGCGACCGCCTGCGCGCCGCCGCCGAGGCCATCGCCGCCGAGGAGGTGATGGCGGCGCTGGTGGCAGGGCGCGCGCGCTACCAGCAGCGGCTCGCGACGTCGGCCGCGGCGGCGGAGACGCTCCGGCGCACGGGGTTCTCGGAGATCGACGTGGGCGCCGGGCGCTTCCGCGCGGCGGCCACGCCGTTCGGCACGCTGGGCGGCTTCCTGCGCGGGATCCTGGCCCGGCTGGGGATCACCGGCGTCGAGGACGGCCTCCCCGGCATCGCCCGCTCGCTCCTCGCCGTCGTCACCCCCGAGCGGCTGGCGGGGATCGTGGTTCCCATCTACGCCGCCTTCCGCGAGCGCATCGAGGGGCTGATCGACGCGGTGGCCAACCCGGTGCGCGACGCCATCCACCAGATCACCCAGCTGGTGAACGCGGTGGACCTGACCCCGCTGCGCGAGGCGGTGCAGGAGGCGGTGGACGCGGCGAAGGAGGAGGTGTCCGCCTTCTCCCCCGCCGTCCTGCTGGCGACGCCGATCGCCTCCTTCAAGGCGCTGCAGGAGGAGCTGGCGGGGTTCAACCCCGTGGGCGAGATCGTGGCGCTGCTCGAGGCCATCCGCGACGCCGCCGCCCGCGTGCTCGACAAGCTGTCGGCCGAGCGGCTGCTGGCCAGCGCGCTGGCCATCTACGACCACGTGCTGGCCGAGCTGGAGAAGCTGGACGTGGCCGACCTGGTGGTGGACCTGCTGGCGGCGCTCGACGCGGTGGCCGCCGGGGTGGAAGACGGGCTGGAGCGCACGGTGGAGGCGTTCCAGCGGCTGCAGGCCGCGCTCCCCGGCGGCGGCGGAGGCTCGTCGGTCTCCGTGTCCGCCTCCGTTTCCCTGGCCGCCTGAGAGGCGCCGATGGCCGGACCCGTGACCCACGCGGCGGTGCTGCTGCTGGCGCGCGACCGCATCGCCGAGATCCGCGACACGCTGCAGGGGCGCAAGGACGCCGGGGTGCCGCTGAACCCGGTGGAGGAGAACATCCGCGCGCTGGCCGACACCACGCTGCTGCTGCTGACGCGGGTGAACTCGCACCCCGGGTCGCTGCCGGTGCGGCCGCTGGGCACCACCGTGGGCGAGGGGATCTCGCGCTTCGCGCTGCTGGGCGCCATGGGCCCCGCCATCCCCTCCTTCTCCACCCTCCTCACCCCCTACCAGGACTGGGTGGCGCGCGTGGTCCACTCGGGCAACGCCGACCCCAACCGCGAGCGGGTGCTGTCGCAGAGCACCGACTTCGCCTTCCGCTTCTGGACCGAGGCGCAGCGCGAGATCGGCCTGCTTCCGGCGGGCGACCGGGTGGCGGCCACGCAGAAGATGCAGGCCTTCGTGCTGGGCTGGCTGTCGCACGTGGCCACCGACGTGGTGACCGCGCCCTTCCTGGACGCCTACCGCTGGAGCCTGCGCCCCAAGTCGCGGCTGCGCTTCAGCGAGGACGGGAGGTCGGCGGTGGAGGCCGAGGCGCACCTGGACGCCCTCGTCTCCAGGCAGGTGATGCTGCGCTCCAGCACCCGCTCGGGGCCCGGGTGGAGCGACTGGTTTCCCGCCACCGACCAGGTGGAGGACTGGTTCTACTCGGCCTATCACGAGGCGCTGAAGCGGGCGTACGACACCGAGCGCAACCCGCCGCGCGGCTACAGCGAGTTCGAGGAGCGCTACGACGACTATCCCCGCCCCGGCGAGTCGAAGGCCTTCCTGAAGAGCGGCTACCGCACCTTCCGCGACTGGGCCATGCCGCTGGCCTACGACCACACGGTGGGCAGCTTCTGGCTGTGGATCTCGGGGATCTTCTTCGCCTGGCCGCTGATGGCGGTGCCGCCCTTCATCCTGCTGCTGAAGGAGGGGCGCAAGCGACTCCTCCCCCGCGACGCGAACCACGGGTCCGAGCAGGCGTGGTACGAGCTCCTTTCCCTCCCCCTCTTCCTGGGCGGGTGGATTCCCCCCATCGCCGGGCCGGCGCTGTTCAACCCGCTGACCACGCGCGAGGGCGGCGTCTATTTCTGGCTCTCCTGGGCGCTGTCGGTGATCAGCTTCGTCCTCTCCTCCGTCTCCTTCGGCTACGCGGTGGACAGCGACGCCGACGATCCCAGCGCCGGGGTACGCTGGGCGCTGCTGCTGGGGGTGCCGCTGGGGCTCCTGGTCGTGCACCTGATCTTCATCTTCCGCGACCTGGGCTACAACGAGCGGCGCGCGCACCGGCTGCTGCCGTTCATCTTCCTGATCCCCTTCTTCATCTGGGCGTTCAGCCTGGCGCTGCACCTGATCCTGCACGTGCTGCTGGCCGAGGAGGCCGCCGAGTCGGGCGACCTGACCGCCGCCGCGCCCTTCTGGCTGACCTGGGCGGGGTGGCTGGTGGTGGCCATCGTGCTCTGGCTGGTGGTGGCGTTCTGGCTGCGCGACTGGATCGTCCCCGAGTACGCCGGGCAGCACGCGGCGCTGCGGCCGCGCACGGTGCGCCTCTTCGACGAGGCCACCCTCTACCGCCTTCCCGACCCCAACGGCGGCACCTTCTTCCCCTCCGGCCGCCGCAAGCTGATGAAGCTGTGGTGGGAGGGGGGCGGGGAGATGTTCGTGCGCTCCGAGCGCAACCGCCTGCTCTTCAGCCGCACCTCCGACGGCGCCAACCCGCAGGAGATCCCCGCGCCGCTGGCGCCGATGCGGGTGGCCGAGTACGGCGACTTCCTGACCCGCCGGGTGCTGGACGAGGGCACCGCCGGCAAGCTGCGCTGGCAGGTGGCCGACGTGCGCGACGCGGGGCTCGATTACGAGCTCCCCGCCGGCGCCACCTTCGCCGACACGGGCGACGAGGACGACACCGAGCTGTCGAAGCACGACGTGAAGGCGGCCAAGTGGGTGAAGCTGGCCGCCAGCGCCGACGCCAGCGACTACTACCTCTACCACGCCCCCAAGCCCGTCCTCGCCGTGCACTGGGGTCCCGGCGGACCGGTGGCGGCCGACCGCTTCCGCACCCTGTCGGCGGGGGCCGCGCCGGCGGGAAGCACGGTGGAGGTGCCCGCTGCGGACCTGCGCTCCGTCGTCGGTACGAACACCACCTTCGCCACCTTCTTCCGCCCCGGCGACGTGATCAAGGTGGGCGACGAGAAGCGCGCCGTGCAGGAGGTGGTGAGCGACACCCGCCTGCGCGTCTCCCTGGCCTTCCCGGCGGCGGTGGCGGCGGGGGCCGACTACACGCGCCTGTCGCAGGACCGCTTCCACGACGTGGATGGCCCGGGAAGCGTGGAGGGGGTGAGCGACGGCGGCGGCTTCACGCTGAAGGGAAACGGGACGCGCTTCGGCGAGACCTTCATCCCCGGCGACCGCATCCGCGTGCACGACGGCGACTTCTGGCAGGTGCGCACGGTGCACACGATCGTCTCCAACACGCTGCTGAGCGTGGACCAGGCCTTCCGCCCCACCATCGGCTCGCCGCTGATCGGGGGGAAGGACTACGAGCGGCTGGGCGCCGAGGACGCGCTGGGCTACGCCTTCGCCCCCAACTCGCCCGACGGCGACGAGCCCGACGACACGCTGCTGGCCAACGCCGCCGACCTGGCCGCGCTGCTGTGCATGGGCGGCGCCTCGCACGTGCAGGACGCGGTGCCGCTGGTGGGCGACCGGGTGTGGCAGGTGTTCCGCAACTGGAACCTGGACCGCCGCCGCGTCAACGAGTGGCAGATGCTGGTGGCCGGCTCGGCGGTCAGCGAGAAGGACCCCGCCAACCCCGCGGCGCGCGACGCCGCCATGCACCCCGACGCGGTGCCCACCCGCACCCCCGACGGCGAGAAGACGGCCACCCGCCACGGCTGGGTGCCGGTGCTGCGCAAGTGGCTGGAGATGCACCGCCGGGGCGCCGACCCGCTGAGCACCTCCATCCGCCGCCGTCCGGGCGACCCCACCAACCACGAGCTGACGCAGGCGATGGGGTTCCTGCTGAACCAGGACGTGCCCGCCGGGCACGCCTGACTCGTCGACCACACCGCGTTTCGCGAGCATGTCCGACATCGTCGACGACCCCCTGGCGCGCACCGCCGCCTTCTACCGCCGCATGGGGCTGAGCGAGAACAGCTACGCCACCACGGTGGACGGCGCGATCCGGCACGCCACCGCGGGCGCCGCCGCGCCGCCGGCGCACCACTGGGTGCCCATCGGCCCGCGCAGCATCGGCGGCCGGGTGCGCACGCTGGCGCAGCACCCCCGCGAGCCGCTGCGGCTGTACGCGGGGAGCGCGCACGGCGGGGTGTGGCGCAGCGCCGACGGCGGCGACAGCTGGACGCCGGTGGGGAACCCCGATCACGCCATGCCGGTGGGCGCGGTGGCGTGCTCGCCCACCGACCCCGACGTGGTGTACGTGGGGAGCGGCGACCCCGTCCCCTTCAAGGCCGGCGGGCGCGGGCTCTTCCGCTTCGACCTGGCGCCCGGCGCGCCCTTCCCCTTCCTGCGCGTGGTGCCGGCCGCCACCACGCTGCGCTACTGCGCGCTGGCGGTGGACCCGCACGACGGCGACCGCCTGTGGGGCGCCTCGCCCGACGGGCTGTGGCGGGTGCAGATGGCGCCGCCCGGCGCGCCGGGGGGTGCGCCGGTACCCACCGTGACGCCGGAGTTCGGCCCCGCGGCGGGCGTGCCGGGCGGGCCGCCCGCTGGCGAGCCGGCGCTGGCCGCGTATCCCGCGCCGGTGGTGGCGGTGGCGGCCAACGGAAGCTACGCCACCGACGTGGTGGTGGTGCCCGACACCCGCAGCGCGGCCACGGTGATGCTCGGCGGGCGCGGCCCCTTCCCCCAGTTCCTGCTGGTCTACGTGGGCGTGTGGGGGCGCGGGGTGTACCGCGGCCGGCTGGACCGCGGCGCCGCGGCGCCCTTCCCCATGCAGTGGCGCGACCGTCTCCCCGTCCCCTTCCCCGGCAACTACGGGCGCGTGCTGGTGGCGGCGTGCCGCAACCACCCCGAGCACCTGTACGCGGTGGTGGGTACGGCCAGCAAGGTCACGCGGGTGGGCGAGGACAGCGAGGCCAGCGAGCTCTACTACTCGAAGGACCACGGCGACAGCTGGGAGAAGCGGGGGCGGCTTCCCGACCGGGGGCAGGCGTGGTACAGCATGGTGCTGTTCGTCCACCCCGAGAACCCGCGGGTGGTGGTCCACGGCACGGTGAACCTCTACTACAGCTCCGACGCGGGCGAAAACTGGTCCACGCTGATCGACTGGCTGGACTACGACCGCGGCGACCGGGCGCGCCACGCCGACCAGCACTGGGGGTTCTTCGACCGCTTCGACCCCGCGCGGCTGTGGATCGTGAACGACGGCGGCATCTCCCTCGCCGACACCCGCCGCCCCCCAGCCTCGCGCGGCTTCTGGCGCAAGCGCAGCCACGGCATCTCGGCCGCGCAGTTCCAGGACGTGACCGTGCACCCCGCGCACACCTTCATCACCGGCGGCGGGCTGCAGGACAACGGCACCTACCTGAGCTACGGGGGCGACTCGTGGTACCGGGTGGGCGGCGGCGACGGCGGCTCGCTCTCGTTCGAGCCCAACGACCCGCGGCGCTACTACACCTCCACCGCCGGCAGCCCCGAGGGGGGATGGATGTGGCGCGCGGACGTGAGCTCGGCGCCGGTGAAGGTGTCCGACGACTCGTACGTGACCTACGCCATGCCCGAGGCGCCGGTGGCCAGCGGCGTCTACAAGGTGCTCACCGGCACGATGTCCCTCCCCGACGGCAGCCTGTTCAGCCCGGCGAAGAACGGGCTGTTCTACGGGATCCACGCGCACCACCCCTCGCGCACGGGGCACCTGCTGGTGGGGCGCAAGGAGGCCGCCTGGCTCACCACCGCCGGGGGGAACGGCTGGCGGAAGATGAACACGGGCGCCTTCCACCCGTCGAACGCCGAGGTCAGCGTGGTGGCGTACTCGCCCGGCCTTCCCGACGACGAGTTCTGGATCGGCACCACCGGCGGCGAGGTGTTCCGCACCGCCAACGGCTCGGTGGCGCTGGGGGGGAGCGACCCCGCGTGGAACGACATGTCGCCGCGCAACCCCGTGCCGCCCGGCGGGGCGGGGCCGGGTGTGCTGCGCTGGGGCGCCTCCTCGGTGCTGGGGATCGACTTCGACGCCACGCGCAACCGCGACCCGGCGGGGCGCCCCGGACGGGTGGCGGTGGCGGTGGGCGGCCGGGTATGGCTGTGGGACGACGGGTGGGCGGGCGACGGGTGGATCGAAATCACCGGCGCAGGCCCCACCGGGCTCCCCCCCGGCCCCGTCTCCGGCCTGGCCTTCGACCCGCTCGACCGCAACGTGCTGTACGTGGGAACGCTGGCCGGCGTGTACAGGCTGATGAGCGCCCTTCCCCCGGTGCCCGCGCCGCCGCCGCCCGGCCCCGGCGGCGCCAAGCCCGCGGCCCCCGCCTTCGCCGCCACCTGGGCGCCCTTCCACGCGGGGATGCCGCTGGTCGTCGTCACCGACCTGCAGGTGATCCGCGACCCGTTCCCGCCCGCCGCGGCGCCGGCGCGGTCGCTGCTGCGCGCGGCCACCTACGGCCGGGGGATGTTCGAGTGCCACCTGCCGCCCACGCCCGACGCCAGCTGGCAGACGATCCTCTACATCCGCCAGTACTCCATCGACGACGGGCTGCACCCGCGCCAGGCGCCCGCCGCGCTGAACGCCGCGCCGCTCAACGGCGATCCCCGCGCGCCGGCCGGGCAGCTCCCCTTCAACCTCTTCAGCGGCTACGACATCCGCGTCGACGCGCCGCCGTACACCTGGCTGGAGGACACGGTCGATCCCGTCGAGTTCGACGAGGACCTGCCGACCGATCCGCTCGTAGTCGGCGAGGTGAACTTCGTCTACGTGCAGGTGCACAACCGCGGGTGGGACACTGCCGCGGCCACGGAGGTGCACCTCTTCTTCGCCCCCGTCGCCGTCCCTGCCCCGGGCGCGGACCCGGCGCTCCCCGCGCTCCCCGCCTGGGGCGGCTTCCCCGCCGACCCCGTCCCCGCGCCGTGGGTGCGGGTGGGCGCCGCGCCGCTCGCCGTGGACCTGCGGCCGGGAGATCCGCGGGTGGTGCGCTTCGACTTCGTCCCCCCGGCGACCGTCGCGGGGCAGCGCGTCGCGCTCCTCGCCGTCGCCAGCCGCGCCGGGGACGTCCCCGTGCTTCCCGCGGCGGGGCGCGCGATGGCCGACTTCCTGGCCGACGAGCGGCGGGCGTCGCTGCGCATCGTCTCCGCGGGCGACTTCTTCCCCGTCTACATCCGCGACGGGGTGGAGGACAGCGGGCACTCGGGCGACGTGGCCTGGGGCGGCCGCAGCCCCGACATCATCATCATCCCCCCCGCCGGTCCGGTCCCCGGCGACCCGCACGCGGCCTTCGCCAACCGCGCCGACCCGCGCGCCGACGACAAGCTGACGGGCGGGGGCGACAACACGATCTTCGTCCGCGTCTTCAACCCCTCGCAGCTCGACGTGGACGTGGAGGTGGAGCTCTTCCAGGCCGTCGCCGACCACGACGGCTTCCGCCGCGACCAGTGGACCGCCGTCACCCCCATCACCCCCGTCGCTGGGCGCGCGACCCACGCCGCGCTGCACGTGCTGAAGGGCGGAGACCACGCGGTGGCCGGCTTCCGCTTCAACCCGCCCGACCCCGACGCCGGCGGCGACCCCGCGTACAAGGCGTACCTGCTGGTGGCGCTGGTGCACCTGCCGCCCGCGTCGCCCCTCCCCGACCCGGCGGGCGTGGACGCGGTGCCGAAGTTCTGGGACCTGGTGCGCTCGTCCCTGGCCGCCAAGCGCGCGGCACTCAGGGCGGTGCGCTGGGTCCCCGCCCCGTGAGATACGAGAAGAAGAAGATGGAGATGGAGATGGAGATGACGATCACCCCGGCGCCGCGTCCGGCGCCGCGCAACCCGTAACGGATCCCGCGCCCGCATGTCCGACGACGTCGTCGACGATCCGCCCGCACGCACCAGCGCCTTCCTGGACTACATGGCGCTCAGCGCGAACGACTACCCCGACAAGCTGGACGGGGCGGTCGCGCACGCCACGGCGGCCGGGGCCGCCGCGCCGCCCGCGCACCACTGGGTGCCCATCGGGCCGCGCAGCGTGGGCGGGCGCGTGCGCTCGCTGGCGCAGCACCCCAACCAGCCGCTGCGGCTGTACGCGGGAAGCGCCACCGGCGGGCTGTGGCGCAGCACCGACGGCGGCGACACCTGGGCGCCCGGGGGCGACCCCGCCCACGCGCTGCCGGTGGGCGCCATCGGCGTGTCGGCGCAGCACCCCGAGGTGGTCTACGCGGGGACGGGCGACCCCGTGGCCCACAAGCCGGGCGGCCGCGGGCTCTTTCGCTTCGACTTCGGCGCCGGGCCGGCGCCCGTGCCGCTGCGGATGGCGGCGCACGGGATCACCGCGCGCTACACCGCCATCGCCGTGGACCCCGACGACGGCAACCGCTTCTGGGGCGCGTCGCCCGACGGGCTCTGGCGCTTCCAGTTCGTGGCGCCGGTGGGCGCCGCGGCGCACGCGCCGCCGACGCGCGAGTTTCCCGCCGCCGCCATGGCCGGCCCCCCCGCGGGCGAGCCGGCGCTGGCCGCGGCCAACGTCCCCGCGCTGGGCGCGGACGACTACGCCACCGACGTGCTCGTCGTCCACGACACCCGCAGCGCCGCCACCGTGAACCTGGGCTTCGGCGCGGTTCCCCAGTACCTCCTGCTGTACGTGGGGATCTGGGGCGAGGGGGTGTTCCGCGGGCGGCTGGACCGCGGCGTGGCGGCGCCATTCCCCATGGAGTGGCGGGCGAAGCTCCCCGTGCCCACCCCCGGTTCCTTCGGCCGCGTGCTGCTGGCGGCGTGCCGCAAGCACCCCGAGCACGTCTACGCCGTCGTCGGCACGGGCGACGACAACAAGACGGCCAGCGAGGTCTACCACTCGTCGGACCGCGGCGACACCTGGAAGAAGCGGGGGAAGCTCCCCGAGAGCAGCCAGGCCAACTACAGCATGGTGCTGTTCGTCCACCCCGAGAACCCCGCCGTCGTCGTCCATGGGACCGTCGACCTCTACTACAGCTCCGACTCGGGGGAGAGCTGGAAACGGATGCTGGATTGGGAGGACTACGACCGCGGCGACCGTGCGCGCCACGCCGACCAGCAGTGGGGGTTCTTCGACCGCTTCGACCCGTACCGCATCTGGATCGCCAACGACGGCGGGATCTCGGCGGCCGACACCCGCCGCCCGCCCGCCTCGCGCGGCTTCTGGCGCAAGCGCAGCCACGGGATCGCCGCCGCGCAGTTCCAGGACGTGACCGTGCACCCCAGCCTGCGCTTCATCACCGGCGGCGGGCTGCACGACAACGGCAGCTACGTGAGCTACGGCGGCGACTCGTGGTACCACGTGGGCGGCGGCGACGGCGGCGCGGTGGCGTTCGAGCCCAACGACCCGCGGCGCTACTACTTCGCCGCGGCGATGACGCCGGGCGGGCGCATCTACCGCGGCGACGTGGGCACCGCGCACCAGAAGGTGCCCGGCTCCTCGAAGGTGAGCTACGTGATGCCCGAGGCGCCGGTGGCCAGCGGCGTCTACAAGATCCTGCTGAAGACCATCAACCCCGACGCGGAGGCGAAGGGGCTCTTCTACGGGATCCAGACGCACCACCCCACGCTCGCCGGGCACATGCTGGCGGGGCGCAAGGGCGCGGCCTGGCTCACCACCAACTCGGGCGACGACTGGCGGAAGATGAAGACGGGGGACTTCCACCCCGACGACGCGCTGGTGGCGTCGCTGGCCTACGCGCCCAACGCGGCCGGCGAGGAGTGGTGGATCGGCACCAACCGCGGCGAGGTGTTCCGCACCGCCAACGGTTCCGTCGCCTCGGGCGCCAATCCCACGGACCCGACGTGGAACGACATGACCTCGCGCAACGCGCCGGCGGTGGGCGCGGCCGGGCCGGGGAACCCGCGCTGGGGACGGCGGCCGGTGCGGGGGATCGACTTCGACGCCACCCGCAACCGCGACGCGGCGGGGCGCCCCGGGCGGGCGGCCATCGCCGTGGACGAGAACGTGTGGCTGTGGGACGACGGGTGGCTGGGCGACGGATGGATCGACATCACCGGCGCGGGCGCCACCGGGCTCCCGTCGTCGCCGATCACCGCGGTGGTGTTCGACCCGCTGGACCGCAACGTCCTGTACGCGGGGACGCTGGCCGGGGTGTACGTGCTGATGAGCCCGCTCCCGCCGGTGCCCGCGCCGCCGCCGCCCGGCCCCGGCGGCGCCAAGCCCGCCGCGCCCGCCTTCGTGCCCCGGTGGGCCCCCTTCCACGTGGGGATGCCGATCGTCGTCGTCACCGACCTGCAGGTGATCCCCGACCCGCTCTCGCCCGCGGCGGGGCCGGCGCAGTCGCTGCTGCGCGCGGCCACCTGGGGGCGGGGGATGTTCGAATGCCACCTGCCGCCGACGCCCGACGCCAGCTGGCAGACGCTCCTCTACGTCCGCCAGTACTCCATCGACGACGGGCTGCATCCCCGGCAGGCGCCCGCCGCGCTCAACGCCGCGCCGCTCAATGGCGATCCCCGCGCGCCGGCCGGGCAGCTCCCTTTCGACCTGTTCAGCGGCTACGACATCCGCGTCGACGCGCCGCCGTACACCTGGCTGGAGGACACGGTCGATCCCGTCGAGTTCGACGAGGACCTGCCGACGGACCCGCTCGTCGTCGGCGAGGTGAACTTCGTCTACGTGCAGGTGCACAACCGCGGGTGGGACACGGCGGCGGCCACGCAGGTGCACCTCTTCTTCGCCCCCGTGCCCGTCCCCGCGCCGGGCGCGGACCCGGCGGTCCCCCAGCTCCCCGCCTGGGCCGGCTTCCCGGCGGACCCCGTCCCCGCGCCGTGGGTGCGCGTCGGCGCCGCCGCGCTCGCCGTCGACTTGCGTCCGGGCGAGCCGCGGGTGGTGCGCTTCGACTTCATCCCCCCCGCATCGGTCGCGGGACAGCGGGTCGCGCTCCTCGCCGTCGCCTCGCGCGCGGGGGACGTTCCTTCGCCCATCGGCGCGGCGACGGGGGTGGACGCGTTCCTCACCGGCGAGCGGCGGGCGTCGCTGCGCGTGGTCTCCGCGGGCGACTTCTTCCCCGTCTACGTGCGCGACGGCGTCGAGGACAGCGGGCACTCGGGCGACGTGGCCTGGGGCGGCCGCAGCCCCGACATCATCATCATCCCCCCCGCCGGCCCCGTCCCCGGCGACCCGCACGCGGCCTTCGCCAACCGCGCCGACCCGCGGGCGGACGACAAGCTGAAGGGCGGGGGCGACAACACCCTCTTCGTGCGCGTCTTCAACCCCTCGCGGCTCGACGTGGACGTGGAGGTGGAGCTCTTCCAGGCCGTGGCCGACGACGACGGCTTCAAGCAGGCGCAGTGGACCGCCGTCACCCCCGTCACCCCGGTCGCGGGACGGGCGACGCACAGCGCGCTGCACGTGGCGGCGCAGGACCACGCGCTGGCCCCGTTCCGCTTCAACCCGCCCGACCCCGACGCGGGCGGCGACCCCGCGTACAAGGCGTACCTGCTGGTGGCGCTGGTGCATCACCCCGCGAACTCGCCCTTGCCCGACCCGGCAGGCGTCGACGCGGTGCCGAAGTTCTGGGAGCTGGTCCGCTCGTCCCTGGCCGCCAAGCGCGCGGCGCTGCGGGCGGTGCGGTGGGAAGCGTGAGAAAGGCGACACCATGATCGTCCGTCCCATGATCGGCGGGTGGGAGCCGCCCATGATCGAGCGCATCGCGGCCGTCGAGGCGCGCCGCCTGGCGGTGCTCCCCGTCCCCGGCCTCTCCGGCGACCTGCACCAGGACCTGGGGCGCGGCGCGCTGGCGGTGGAGATCACCGGCTCGATGAACGGCGACGAGGCGCGCGACGCCTTCCTGAAGGAGGTGCGCACGCGCTTCCTGGCCGGCGACCCGGTGGACTTCGTGGCCGACATCGTGGCCGAGAGCGAGCTGGAGCAGGTGCTGATCGAGGAGCTGCGGGTGGAGGAGGTGGCGGGGAGCGCCGACTCGTTCCGCTACCACGTGGTGCTGCGCGAGTACACCGAGCCCCCCGAGCCCCCCACCCCGTCGATGGACCTGGGGCTGGAGCTCGACGCCGACCTGGACCTGCTGGCGGACCTCGGGCTCGACATGCTCGACATCCCCGCCATCCTCCCCGACCTCCCGCAGATCGGCGACCTGCTGCAGCCGCTGCAGCCCGCCGCCGAGGAGCTGAAGGGAACGCTGGCGGGCGCCGCCTCGCTGCTGGACCCGCTGAAGAACCTGCTGGGAGGCGAGTGAGATGTCCGAGCGCTCCTTCCTTGCCGCGGTGCGCACGCACCTCTCCGGCGCGGGGCTGTCTCCCGCCCCGGCGCAGGTGGGCCCCGCCGAGCCCGACGACGCCGACGACCTCCCCGCCCTGGTGCTGTCGCTGGACGAGACCAGCGTGGCGGGGAACGGCGTGGGCGAGCGCAGCAGCCTGATGACGGGGGCGCTGCGCTGGGAGGCGACGATCGACGTCGCCCATCCCGTGCTCCCCGACGACCCGTCGTTCAACCTGCTCGACGGCACGCGGAAGATCCTGGTCCTCCCGCACGGTGGGCTGGTGCGCGCCGACGGCACCGAGGGGCCGCTGGGGCCGGGCGACCTGGCGGTGACGCTGAACGGCAACCCGCGCGCGGTGACGGCGGACGCGGGGACGGGAACGCTGACCTTCGCCACCGCGCTGCCGCCCACGGGGACCGTGGTCGCGCAGTACTTCGTGGGCCAGTGGGAGCGGCGGGTGGAGCGGCTGGCGGGGGTGCTGCGGGTGGACGCCTGCGCCGCGACGGCGGCCGACGCGGCGTCGCTGTCGGACGCGGCGCTCGACGCGCTCTCGGGCGAGCGGGTGCGCCAGGGGGTGCAGCGGCTGCTGAGCTTCGGGGTGGCCGGGGTGGGCTCCATCGGGCCCACCGAGCAGGGAACGGGCGCGCGGCGGCGGACGATGCGCTTCGCGTTCGTGCACGAGCAGGACATCGACCGTCCGGACAGCTCGGGCGGCGTCATCCGCGGCATTCCGATCACCACGCACCTGGGCTGACGCGCCCCGAGGCGTCCCTATCCAACCTGCAAGGAGCGGACGATGAGCGAGACCATAGGCGAGATGATCATCCCCGGCACCTACATCGAGGTGCGCTCGGAGGGGCTGATCGGGGTTTCGGGGATCAGCACCGGCAACGTGGGGGTGGTGGGCACCGCCAACCGCGGCCCGCTGAACCAGGTGAAGGTGCTGGGCAGCTACGCCGAGGCGCTCGACACCTTCGGCAGCTACGACGCCTGGCCGGCCGACAAGGCCGACATCCCCAGGGCGCTCTCCCTGGTGCGGGCGCTGGAGCAGCTGTTCAAGGGCGGCGCGCAGACCGTGTACGCGGTGCGCGTGGCCAACACCGGCGTGACCGAGATGGCCAGCACCACCTGGCAGGTGAAGACGGGCACCAGCAACGCCTTCACCCTGACCGCCACTTCGCCGGGCACCTGGGCCAACGACATCGTGGCCAAGATCGAGACCACGGGCGACCCGGCCAGCTCGGCCACCCTCACCCTGCAGCTGGGACGGGTGAAGGAGAGCTTCACCGCCGCCACGGCCGAGGCGCTGGCCGCGCAGGTCAACGAGGGGAGCCGCTTCGTCACCGCCGGCGCGGTGGCCTCGGCGCAGAAGACCAAGGTCCCCACCGCGGTCGAGGCGCCGACCGCGGTGGGCACCAACGGCGACCCCATCACCACGGTGGAGCTGGCCGCGGGGCTGAACCTGCTGGCCTCGCAGCCGGTGAACATCGTCACCGCGGGGGGGATGGACATCAAGACCGCGGCGGGGGCGATCCTCGCCCACCTCGAGGCCACGGAGAACGACGGCCGCGAGCGGATCGCCGTGCTCGGCGCCTCGACCGACGCGCCCGACGTGATCGCCGACGCGGCGGCGGGCGACGCCAGCCGGGGCTCCAACCCGCGGCTGGTGCTGGTGGCGCCGGGGATCCTGGCCGACGACGCGGCGCGCACCGGCGCCAACCGCCAGGTGAAGCTCACCGCGCCCTACGCGGCCGCGCTCGTCGCCGGGCGGATGTCGACGCTGGCGCCGCACGTGAGCCTGACCAACAAGGACGTGGCGGCCGACGGGCTGACGCGCGTGTACACCCGCGCCGAGCAGAAGATGCTGCTGGGCGGCCAGGCGATGGTGCTGGTGCAGAACCTGGGGATCCGGGTGCTGAAGGGGATCACCACCGACACCGGCGCGTTCCGGCAGGTGTCGGTGCGGCGGGTGGTCGACTACGCCAAGGAAGGGGTGCGGCGCGGCTCCAACCCGTACATCGGCCGGCTGAACAACCCGCGGGTGCGGGCGGCGCTCAAGGCAACCCTCGACGGCTTCCTGTCGGGGATGGTGCTGGACGAGATGCTGACCGGCTACGCCCTCGACGTGACGGCCACCCGCGCGCAGGAGATCACGGGCCAGGCCATCGTCACCATGACCCTCCAGCCCACCTTCTCGATCGACTTCGTGAAGGTCATCATGAACCTGCAGTAGCCGCCCGGAGGCTGAAGAGAGATGCCGAACACGGTCTATTCGGGAGCCGACGGCTCCATCGCGGTGGCGGTCGACGCGGGTCCCGCGGGCGACAAGGCCAAGGAGATCGCCGACCGGTACCAGATGACCCCCGTGGGGCGGGTGACGGGGGTGACGGTGCGGGTGACCAACGACGTGAAGCCCTTCCACGAGCTGGGGCAGCGCTTCGCCACCGAGCTGCGCTCGGGGAATCTGAACGTCTACGGCACCATCGAGCGGGCGTACATCAACGGCGCGCTGCTGCGGCTGATGCTGGGCGACGCGGCCGACAGCCGCCCGGCGGGCGCGTTCGTGGGCCCGCAGTTCAACCTCAGCCTGCGCCTGCAGGACCCCGCCATCCCCGACGCCAGCACCACGGTCACGGTGATGGGGGTGCAGCTGAGCGAGTGGAACTACTCCATCCCCGAAGACGACTTCGTGATGGAGCGCCTGTCGTTCCGCGCGCTCTGGATCAAGGCCGACGAGACGGGGTGAGGCTGATCGCCGGCAGAATCCTCTCCCGTCGGCGATGAAGATCCGCGGGAGAGGCGGATGACGGGGTCATCCGGGCGTCAGCGTACGAACCACGCCGACACCCGTCCGGCGTCATCATGAGGCTGTGCGCCAATCACGCGCACACCCCGCCCGACGTCATCCTGAGGCCGGCCACGCCGCAACCGGCGTGTGCACGAGTGGTTGCAGGCCGAAGGATCTGTGGCCTGGTCAGCGCCGAAGTCGGAGGAAACGCACAGGCTCCGGCGAGCGGTCATCACGACGCGGTGGAAGGAAGACGGACGCGCATCGCCGCGGGTCCATCTCCCGATCCCCCCTGATCGACGCAGTTTCAGATGACGGGGCTCCGCGACGGCGGCGGCTCCATCCACATCAACCCCGGCAGGGGCGCGCATGGCAACGCAACTCACGGCCGAGGACCTGCTCGCGGGCGGGTCGGTCACGCACACGGTGCGGCTTCCCGCGGCGCTGCTGCGGCCGTCGTCCAACGGCGACGCGCCCGACGGCGACGGTGGCGAGGTGGTGCTGCGCCCGCTGCTGGTGCGCGACGTGGAGCGCGTGGTGCGCGCGGCGAAAGAGCAGCGCGTGCTGGCCAGCGTGCTGATGGTGCAGCAGTCGCTGGTGTCGCCGAAGCTCACGGTGGAGCAGGTGGGCGAGCTTCCCGCCGGCCTCGTGCAGTCGCTGCTGGAGAAGGTGAACGCCATCAGCGGCCTGGCGGTGGGCGACGACGACCTGGAGCGCGCGGTGAAGGCGCCGCTGGCCCGCGCCTGCTTCGTGCTGGCGCGCGAGTTCGGGTGGACGCCGGCGGAGTGCTCGGAGCTCACGGTGGGCCAGGTGCTGCTGTACCTGGAGATGCTGGCCCGCGACGGCCAGGGCGGAGGCGCGGCGTGACGCGCGCCCCGCACCCGGCGCTGCGCCGCCTGCTGGCGGCGGCCGCGGCCTCCGCGCGGGCAGTGGAGGCGCTCGACGCGCCGCGCGCGCGGCTGATGGCCCTGCAGCGCGAGCCCGGCGAGCTGGACGCGCTGGCCGAATCCGCGCTGGGTCCGCTCGCCGGCGGCGTGGACCTGGGCGCCGTCTTGGGCCGCGTGCTGGAGCCGCGGACGGACGGAGCCGCCGCGGCGATCGTCCCCGCGCGCGACCGGCGGGCTGCGCGTCCGCTGGTGGGGCTCGGGGGGGATGATGAAGCCCGTCGCGCCGACGCCCCATCGCGCGCGGGAGATGAGCGGCCGGCGCCGCGCCGGGCGCCCATCTCCAGCGGCGGAGATACGGAAGGTCGCGCCGCGCGGGCGCCGTCGCTCGCACACGATGCCGAGGCGGTGGAGCGCGTGCTGGCGCCGTATCTCCCCGGCGAGACGCGGCGATCTACGGCGGGCGCCGTCCCGAGCGATCGTCGCGCCGGGGACCGAGCCGCGCCCGAAGCATCGCCCGTCACGGCTGGGCGCGCGGCGCGAGGGATAGCATCGGAAGCGAGCCATCTCCCGACCGCGCTGCCCTCGCGCGCGGAGGCTGCGGAGGCGCTGCGGCGGCGCGGGCCGAACGGGGCGATGGAGACGCCGGTCGCCGCGGGCGAGCCGCTGCCGCGCGTGGCCGCCCTCCTCGCCAGCGCCGCTGAGGACGCGCGGCGGGAGGCCTCGGGCCGCGCCTCGTTCGCCCGCTCGGCGGACGTCGCCGCGCCCCCGGCGGAGGACGCGGCCACCCCGCCCGATCCCGCGTCGCGGCTGGCGGACGCGCTGCAGCGGGTGTCCGCCGCGCGCGCCCGATCGCATCCCCCCGTGGAGGGGCGCGGCGAGCCGGGCGGGATCGGCGGCGGGTGGCCCTCCGCGGCCTCGGCCGACGCGCCGTCTCCCCCCATCTCCCCCATCCCCCCGACGCCCCCGATGCCGGCGGTCGGCGGGCTGCGCGGGCTGGTGGCGCGCGCCGAGGCGGCGGGGCAGACCCTTCCCGCGCCCTCCACGCCGCATCCGTCGCGCACCGGCGAGGCGCCCGCCGGGGTGCTGGCCGCGCGGCTGGAGGAGGCCGAGCTGGCCGAGCGGCTGGACCGCCTCCTCCGCCGCGAGGCGCTGCGCCAGGGGATCGACCTGGATGGAGTGGGGCCATGAGCCTGTCGAAGCCCCGCGCCGTCGTCACCCTCGACGGCCGCTCGCTCACCTCCGCCGAGGCCGCCGTGGCCCGCATCCGCGTGCTGCTGGCCTCGGGCGCGCACGACCGCGCCGAGGTGCTGGCCTGGCCCGCGTCCAAGCTCACCGATGCCACCCCCGGCAGCACGCTCGCCCTCGCGCTGGGGGACGAGGGTGACGAGGAGGACGTGTGGAGCGGCGAGGTGGTGGAGGTGGCCGCGGGCGAGGACGGCGTGGCGCTCGACGGGCTGGCGGGGACGCTGGAGCTGTCGCGGCAGCGCGTCTCGCGCACCTACCTCGACCAGTCGGTGGCCGACGTGGTGAACGACCTCGCATCCCCCGTGAGCGTGGACAAGGTGGGCGGCGACGTGAAGCTCTCGGCCTACACCGTCGACGACCGGCGCACCGTGTGGGCGCACCTGCTGGAGCTGGCCGCCCTCTCCGGCGCCGACGTGGGCTCCGCGCCCGACGGCTCGCTCCGCTTCGTGCCCCCGCGCACCGGCGCCGCCGACCACCGCTTCCGCTACGGCGCCGACGTGCTGTCGTGGCGCACCTCGGCCGCGTCGGCGCCCACCGCGGGTGGCGTGGCGGCCTACGGCGCGGCCAGCGAGGCGGGCGCCGAGCAGTGGCACTGGCTGCTGCGGGAGCCCGCGGGCACCGCGCCGCTGCGCGTGGTCCCGGCGCTGCGCACCCGCGAGGCCGCCGAGGCGCTGGCCGACGCGCTGGCCGCCCGCGCCGCCCGCGCCGCCGTGCGCGGAACGCTGCGGCTGCGCGGCGCGCCCGAGGTGCGCCCGGGCGACCTGGTGGAGGTGCAGGACCTTCCCTCGGCGGACCCGGGGACGCTGCGGGTGACGGGGGTGGAGCACGTGCTCGACGGCCGCGCGGGGTTCGTCACCACGCTGCGGGTGGAGGGCTCGGGCGGGGGCGGCGGGCTGGGAGGGCTCCTGTGAGCGACCTCATCGCCACCCTGCGCGCCGTGGTGCGCGACGAGCTGTCCCGCCGCTACGCCCCCGAGCTGGGCGTGGTCACCCAGGCGTGGCCGCGCGACGGCGACGGCAGCAAGAGCAACCACCAGGTCAACCTCAAGCTCCGCTCCAGCGGGGTGGAGCTGCAGCGGGTGCCGGTGGCGGTGTCGCGGCTGGGGCTCTCCGCCCTCCCCAACGAGGGCGACCTGATGCTGGTGGCCTTCGTGGGCGGCGACCTGAACGCGCCGGTGGCGGTGGGGTGCGTGTACGACGACACCGCGCATCCGCCCGTGGCCCAGGCGCACGAGGTGGTCTATCAGCCGCCCGACGACGAGGAATCGGGGGTGCGCCGCTTCCACCTGGAGCTGCAGAACGGCAGCACCCTCACGGTGGACGACGAGTCGCTCAAGATCACCCTGGGCGACACCGCGGTGGAGGTGGGGAAGGACGGCGACGTCACCATCAAGGCCAAGGGGAAGATCCGCTTCGAGTCGCAGGCCGACATCGAGCTCGAGGCGCAGGGCGCCATCAAGCTCACCGCGCAGGGCGATCTGGCCGCGAAGGGGATGTCGGCCACGATCGAGGGGCAGAGCGCCGCCAAGCTCAAAGGCGCGCAGGTGTCGCTGGCCGGGATGACGCAGTTCGCCGCGTCGTAGCGGCGACCGTCGAGATCGAGTCCGCAGGAGGGGGAGATGCCGGGACCGCCGGTGAGCATGGGGTGCGCGGTGCTGCTGAGCCCGGGGGCCGCGGGGCCGCCCGACAGCGGGGTGATCTCCGTGATCACCCAGACGACGGCGACCGCCAACGGGATGCCGCTGGCCACGGTGGGGAGCCTGTGCCAGATGGTGAACTCCGTCTCCGGCGCGCCCTACGTGCTTCCCATCGGCCAGGGCGGCTCGTCGGGGGTGACCATCGACGGGCAGGCGCTGGTGCGGCTGGGCGACATGATCCCCTCCGGGCCGGGGGTGATGACGATCCTGGGCCCGCCCGCGGCGCCGTTCGTCAGCGATACGAATGGACCGTAGGGGAAGTGCGAAAGTGCGGAAGTGCGGAAGTGCGGAAGTGCGGGATGATACGAAATCCGGGAATTGGGTCGATGCACCCGGACCGATGCCACGCCGACGTCATCCTGAGGCCGGCCAGACCGTAATCAGCGTCTGCGCAAGCGTTTGCAGGCCGAAGGATCCATGATCGCGGCAGCACGGAGATTCGGTCGGACGCACCGATACTTCACCCGGACCTGGAAGATGAGGGTGATGGGGATGGAGCCGATTCCTGAGCGCGATCCGGGGGAGCGATGAGGCGTTCGCGATACGAGATCATCGAGCCGCTGCTGGGCACCGACCTGGCGCTGGAGTACGCCTTGGCCGGCGGCTTCTTCGAGGATGCCGACCTGGCCACGCCGCCGCTCGACCCGGTGCGCCGCCGGCGCGACCTGGGCGTGGCCGCGGGGATCGACAACCTCACGCAGGCCCTGGCCAACCGGCTCAAGACCCGCAAGGGCGAGCTGGCCCCGCTCGGCCACCCCGACTACGGCTCGCGCCACCACGAGCTGCTGGGCGAGCCCAACGTCCCCCGCACCCGCAACCTCATCAAGCTCTACGTGCTGCAGGCGCTGCGCGACGAGCCGCGCGTGGAGGCGGTGCTGAAGGCCGACGTCAAACCCGAGCACAATCCCCCGCGCGACACCGTGCGCATCGAGCTCAGCGTGCAGCTGGCCGGCGTGCCCTCGCCGCTCAACCTGGTGGTTCCCTTCTCCCTGGAGGCCGCGCCGTGAGCTACGTGGCCGAGCCCTACGCCCAGTTCGTCGACGACCTCCTCCGCTCGCTCACGGGCGGAGTGGCGCGCGAGCAGTTCGTCTTCGTCCCCGAGGAAGGTCCCTTCCAGCTGGACCCGGCCGGGCCCCTCCTCGCCGCCACCGTCGACGTGTTCGGCCAGGCCGCCGGGCTGTTCGCGCGCTTCCGCCGCGACCGCGACTGGTCGCTGGGCGCGGGGAACACCGTGGTCTGGCTGGCCCGCGCCGACGGCACCCCCGCGCCCGACGCGGTGTGGCCCGACGAGGGCACCGACTTCTTCGTCAACTACGACATGGCGGTGCCCCCGGGCGGCGCCGTGCCCGTGCTCACCGACCGCAACCCGGGGAGCATCACCCGCCTCCTGGCCGAGAGCCTGGCGCGCGAGTTCGCCGTCCTTTCCCGGCAGCTCGAGTCCGTCTACCAGGCCGGTTTCGTCGCGACGGCGGGCGGGCGCGACCTGGACCAGCTGGCCGCGCTGGTGGGGGTCGACCGGCGCAACCGCACCTACGCGGTGGGCACCGTCGTCTTCTCCCGCGCCACCCCCGCCATCGGCGACGTCCCCGTCCCCGCGGGAACGCGGCTCTCCACCGCCGAGCCCCCCGCCGTCGTCTTCGAGACCACCGCCGACCGCACCCTGCGCCGCGGCGAGCTCTCCGTGGAGGTGCCGGTGCAGGCCACGGTGAGCGGCACCGCGGGGGTGGTGCCGGCGCGGGCGGTCACCGTCATCCACCGCCCCATCCTGGGCGTCGAGACCGTCACCAACCCGCAGGCCACCGAGCTGCGCGGCGACGACGAGACCGACGAGGCGCTGCGCGAGCGCATCCGCAACGCGCTGGAGGGCTACGGCCGCGCCACCCGCGGCGCCGTGCTGGCCGCGCTCACCACGCTGCCCGGCGTGCGCGAGAAGGACGTGCGCATCCACGAAGACCCGCTGGCGCGCCCCGGCGTGATCACCGTGAGCATCGCCGCCGAGCTCGACGCCGACGACGCCGAGCGCGCCGTGTCGCTGATCGAGGAGGCGCGCCCCGTGGGGATCCGCGTGCTGCACAACCTCGACGCGCCGCACACCATCCTGGCCGCCTCGCTCCCGCCCAACGTGGTCGACGACGCCAGCGACCCGGCGGTGAGCGACACGGTGGAGCCCGACGGGCTGTACCTGCCGGTGCACGTGCACGCCATGCTCCTTCCCGCCGCGCCCTCGCTGACCCCGGCCGACCGCACCGCGCTGCAGAACCGCGGACGCGAGACGGTGCGCGCCTTCGTGAAGGAGGCGGGGATCGGCGAGACGCTGGTCTACAACCGCCTGGTGGCCGCGCTGATGGCGCTCGACGGCGTGCTGGACGTGGTGGTGGAGCTCTACCGTGTGCCCAAGCCGGGCGCCCCGCCCGAGCCCCGGCGCCGCAACCTGGTTCCCGGCGAGGCGCTGCGGCCGCGGCTGGACGACGCCGAGCTGGTGGTGGAGGTGGCGGGCGAGATCGTGGCCTTCGACGTGGAGGTCACCGTGGAGCTCACCGCACTGGGCCAGCTGGGCGACCCGCAGGCCAACCTCGAGGCCGCGCGCCTGGAGATCGCCGCGCGCCTGCAGGATGGCATCTCCACCCTGCAGACGGTCGACGCCACCACGCTGCCGCCGCTGGCCAGGGACACCGAGAACTACCGCGTCACCGCCCTCCACTACGGCGTGGAGTACCTCGAGGCCGGCCTGCGCATCCGCGACCCCGACCAGCCCGTTCCTCTCACCGAGCTGGAGCGGCCATGGATCCGCGCGGTCAGGCTGGTGGCGCCGGCGGAGGCGTAGGGAGGGACAGAAAGTCCTAAGTCCTAAGTCCTAAGTCCTGAGTCCTAAGTGCTGAGTGCTGATACGGAATCCGGACTCGCGTCGAGGCACCGACGCCGATCCCCACGCCGGACGTCATCCTGAGGCCGGCCAGACCGTAACCAGCGTCTGCACAAGAGCTTGCAGGCCGAAGGATCTATAGCCGCGTCAGCACGCGATTCAGTGGGCCGCACCAATACCTCGCCCGGACCCGGGATGAGGTGAGCGGTGGAAGAAGGAAGTCGAGGTGATGGTGATCTGGTGATATGGGATGGTGATGGAGATGGGATTTCGGGGGCGGTGGTGATGCGGTCGCGATGGTGAACGAAAGCCGGGCGACGACGTTCGTCCTTTCACCTTCCATTCCGGCGATGAGCGGCAGAACCCAAGTGGTGCTGGGGCGGTTTCCCGCCCACCTCGAGGCGGCCCGGCCCGGCAAGCAGCTGGAGCGGGTGGTCGGCGCGCTGGTGGCGCCGCTCGACCTCCTTTCCGCCGAGATGGCCTCGGTGCGCCGCGCCCACCGCCTGGCGCACGCCGACACCGTGGCCGACGTGCTGCGCACCGGCGCCATCCACGGCATCGGCGCCGCCGACCTGGCGCTGCTCTTCCGCCGCGCCGCGCGCACCCGCGAGCTGGCCGCCGCCCTCGACGCGGCCGCCACCTCCGGCGACGCCGACGCCCGCGACGAGGCCGTCACCTCCCTGCTGGCGCTATGGGGCGTCCCCGGCGGGGCGGAGGCGCTCTCCCTCTTCGCGGCGCCCGGCGCCGCGCCCGACCCGGCCGAGGCCGCGCGGCGGATGGCGCGGGCCTTCCGCGCCGCGACCGACTACCGCGCCACCGTCGAGGGCGCGCGCCGCCGCGTGGGGTGGATCTCGCGCCTGCACGCCGCCGGCAACGGCACCGTGCGCGCGGTGCTCGAGGCCGCCGCCTCGGCGCTCGACCTGGAGCTCGACACCGACCGCAACGCCGCGGCCAAGGCCGCCGTGCGCCCCGTGGTCACCGTCGCCCCCGGCGGCGCGGCCGGGCGCACGGCGTGGTCGTACGTGGTCGTCGCCCGCTCGCTCACCCGCTGCGACCCGGCCATCAGCGCCGTGGCCGGCACCCTGCGCGGCGCCGCCACGCTCTCCGAGACCGACTTCAACCTCCTGCGCTGGGAGCCCGTCCCCGACGCGGTGGACTATCTGGTCTTCCGCGTCGCCGCGGGCGGCACCCCGGCCGGCACGGGCCTCGTCACCCCCGAGCCGCTGGCGGCCGACGCCGCCGAGTTCCGCGACACCGGCCTCGAGGCGGGGGTGCCGCTGCCGCCGCAGCAGGCCGGCGACGGGATCTTCCACAGCCGCGACCTGTTCTGGCACTCCACCTTCGTCCGCGACCGTGCCCGCCCGGTGCGCCGCGTCGACCCCGAGCCGCCCGCGCGGGCCGTGGCGGTCGACGGCGACATCTCCCTCGACGACCTGGCCGAGGCAATCGATGTCCTGCCGGACGCCCTCATCGCCCGCATGCAGGAGCTGGAGGCCACGGCCGACGCGGTCGACGCCACCCTCTCCGCCGCCACCGCGCGCGAGACCTCCATCCGCCTGGGCAGCGCGGGGATCGGGGAGGCGGAGACGGCGGCGCAGCTGGCCGCGCGGCTCAGCGACCCCGGCCGCCCCGTCACCCGCCGCGACGTCTACCGCGCGCTGATCGCGCTCGACGCCGCGGGCGTCGCCGTCGGCATCCGCTTCGAGGCCGCGGCGCCGCCGGAGCCGCCGGAGGCGGAGACGCTCACCGAGCTGCTCTTCGCGCTGGACGAGCGCGAGGGCACCCCCGACGCCGTCGACGCCACCCTCGACGTACCCACCGCGCGCGCGGCGGCCATCCGCCTGGGCGGCCGCGGCTCGGGCGGCGAGGAGACGGCCGGCGCGCTGGCCGCGCGGCTGAACGTTCCCGCCCGCACGGTCACCCGCGCCGACGTGTACGCCACGCTGGCCGACATCCTCGGCTCCGGCGTCGCGGTGGAGGTCACCTTCCGCCGCGTGGCCGCCGAGGTGCTCGCGGCGGACCGGGGCTTCGCCGTCGTCGAGCCGCGCCGCGTCCCCGTGTTCGAGGGGATGACGGCGACGGACCTGGCCCGCCGCGCCGGCGTTCCCCCCGCCGCCGTCGCCGCGCTGCTGGAGGGCGATGCCGATCTCCTGGCCCCGCTGGAGGTGGACGAGGCGAAGCGGATCGCGGGAGAGCTGGGGAAGGAGCCGTTCGACGAGCAGCTGCTGCGCATCGGCCAGACCGTCACCGTCGCCGAGCTGGCGGGGCGGATGGGCGCCCGCGTGCGCGACGCGCAACGCCAGCTCCGCGTCCTGGGGATGGAAGATCCCCAGGGGACGACGCGGCTGGACGGCGCCATGGCGGCCCAGCTGGCGCGCTGGCGGGGCTACGGGGTGGAGCAGCCGCTCCCCGACGTCCCCGAGCTGCTGGGGATCGAGGAGAACCCGCTACGGCGAGAGGGCGGCGAGCCGCGCGGCTGGTTCAGCGGCGAGCGCTTCGCCGTGCGCCGCCGCGGCTTCGGGCGGGTGATGCTGCGCGCCTCCATCACCGGCGTGGGGAAGAAGACCGTGGGCCCCATGCTGGTGAACCGCGACGAGGGGCACGGCATCGCCTTCGCCGGCGCCGTCCCCGACGGGCAGACGCTGGTGTTCGCCGAGGACGGGCACGTGCGGCTGGAGGGCGTGGAGGTCACGGGGATGGCCTGGGCGTGGAAGGGCGCCTGCTTCGCGGGAAACGACGACAGCACGGTGCGCCCGCGCGACTTCGTGTTCGCCGGCCCCGGCGCCGACCAATCGCGCCTGGCCCGCTTCGCCGTCACCACCCCCGCGGGCGCCTTCTCGCCGGACTTCGTCTTCCCCCACGCGGCAACGCCCATCCCCATGCCCGGCGTGGGGCTGGGCGAGACGCGCTTCGCCTTCTTCACCCAGCAGGCGCACTTCGCGGGGACGGACGAAGACGGCGACCCGCTGCCGCCGCTCCCCCGCACCGAGGTGGGGTTCGCCGACGGCTCGGTGCACGACAGCCCGGCGGTGCGCCCCGAGGCGGCCCGCATCGCCCTCTCCTGGCTGGAGCACGAGGCGTACGCGGTGCGGCTGCTGATCCCCGCGCGCTTCCGCGAGCTGTACGACGAGGAGAACGGCGCGCTGGCGCGGGTGCGCGACGCGCTGGAGCGGCACCGCCCGGCCGGCGTGGACGTGCGCGTGGAGTACCTGGAAGACCGCTGGATCCTGGGCGACGGCGCCCTGGAAGAGACCACCGACCCCCTGCTGGGCCTGCGCGGCGGCACCGTGCTGTGGGCGCCGCCCGTCACCCCCTGAACCGGAGCTGAACTCCCATGCCCCTCGACTTCATCCGCACCCACGTGGAACCCGGCGACCCGGTGACCGCCGAGGCGTGGAACGCCATGGTGGACGGCCTGTTCGACGCGCAGGCGGTGCTCAAGGCCGCCGCCGGCGTGGGCCACGTGCGGCTCACCGGCCAGGGGCTGGACCCGCAGCGGGCCCGCGTGACCGCCACCCGCGAGGGCGCGCCCCCGGTCGAGGCGCTGCGCCCCGTCGGCGCCGAGCCGGACTTCATCTTCCCCCGCCTGGCCGAGGGCGCCTACGCGGTGCACGCCGAGGCGCCGGGATTCAACCCGGCCGACGGCGCGCTGACCGTCTCCGCCACCGGCGAGGTCACCCCCGACCCGCTGGAGCTGGCGCTGACCGCCGTGCGCCCCGCCATGCCCAACGTGCTGGGGCTGATGCTGCCGCAGGCGGTGCAGGCGCTGGCGGCGGTCAAGATCCGCATCCTCGACGTCACGGGGAAGTCGCTCCCCACCTCGGGCTTTCCCGCCGACTACAACGACAACCCGGTGCTGATGCAGTGGCCCTCGCCGGGCGAGCTGGCGCCGCCCGCGGGCACCGACGCGCTGGTGGTGGTGTCGGCCCAGGTGGCCGCCGAGATCGTGACCGTACCCAACCTCTCCGGGCTCAGCGTGGCGCAGGCCACCGCCGAGCTCGACAAGGTGGGCCTCAAGCTCCAGGTGGTCGAGAGCGGCGGCAGGCCCACGATCTGAGCCGACCCGACCGTCACCACGCGCAACCCCAACCGGAAGGAACCGAGCCATGGCCGCAACCGCCGGCACCACCGCCACCGCCATGCAGCTGGACGCCACCACGCTGGCCCGCGCCGCGGCCGCGCTCCCCGTGCAGCGGCTGGTCGTCTCCACGCAGACCCCGCAGGCCGGCGCGCCGCTGCGCAAGGGCGCCACCGTGCAGGTCACGCTGATCGACCTCAACAACATCCCCATCATCCTGCTGCACCCCGATCTGCCCACCAGCATGCAGGGGGTGACGGTGGGCGACGCGGCGAAGATGGTGGAGGCCAGCCCCGACCTGAAGACCGCCGTCACCACCCCGACCACGGTCACCCCCACCAAGGCCGCGGAGCTGATCAATGCCACCGGCACCACCGCCACCGGCGGCAAGGCGCTGACGGCCGACGAGGCCAGCCGGACCCTGATCGCGCTGAAGTCCATCAGCACGCTCGGCGGCTTCCGCTTCTAAGTAGGTAGTCCTAAGTCCTAAGTCCTGAGTCCCAAGTCCTGAGTTGCCGGATTGCTATCGTTTGTGCAGTTCAACACTTAGGACTTAGGACTTAGGACTTAGGACCTGGGAGTCGACAAAACTTTTAAGCACCTGCTTAGCAGAAGGAGCGCGCGATGGCGCAGATCCGGGGATCGTCCGTGACGGAGGGGCTGACCGTGGGCGGAACGGGAACGATGGCCGCCGAAGCCTTCTTCGTGCCGTGGGAGGAGACCTTCATCAAGGCGTGGTTCGCCCAGGTCTCCACCGACGGCGTGTCGTCGCGCACGCTGCCGCTCAAGCTCCACCGCAACGCGCTGGTGCGGCGCTACGACGTCACCGTCACCGCCGCGGGCGCCGAGGCGGTGCTGCTGAAGGACGCCGCCAAGCTGCGCCGGCAGGAGGGCGCTCCGGCGGGGACGGTGGACCTGGTGGCCGACTTCGGCGCCCTCTTCACCGTGGCCAGCGTGGGGGTGCTGAGCGCGCTCTCGCCGGTGCGCATCACCGCCGTGTTCGCGTGGACGGGGGTGGGGTTCTCGCCCCAGGCGCTCCCGCTCACCGGGCTGTCGGGCTTCGAGTTCCCGCCCGCGGTGGGGGTGGCCAACTTCAACGAGGTGCGCACCGAGCGGCTGCGGATCGTGATGACCGGCGTGGGGAGCCGCAAGGTCGAGGACGAGCTGTGGGTGGCGCTTCCCGACCCGCCCTCGGACCTGGAGCTGAGGATCGACGGCGGGGCGCCGGTGTGGCGCTTTCCCGGGCCGGTGCGCGCGGGGACGGGGGGATGGACGGCCGACGCCAGGCAGACGGTGGACATCTCCGCCGCGCTGGCGGCGCTGGCGGGCGACCCCGACCGCGACGAGGAAGCCACCTTCACCCTCTCGCTCACCTCGCGCACCCCGGGCCGCCTGGACCTCGCCACGGGGACGAAGGAGCTGCGCTACCTCACCCGCCCCACCTCGGGCGACCCGGCGCCGGTGGAGTTCGACATCGAGGGGCGGCGCACGGTCCCCCTCGCGCTCCCCTCGTGGGTGCAGACGGTGGAGCGGATCGGGATGACGGTGGCGGGGGCGCTGCCGCCCGAGCGCGCGGACCCGCCGGTGGGGCCGCCGGTGGCCACGCGGCTGGGCACGGGCGGCGTGGTGCCCGACGGGGTGGCCGAGCTGGTGCTGGACGTGGACCGCTCCGCCGCGGTGCGCCTTCCCGCGGGGGCCGGGCTGCTGGAGGAGCTGGTCGCCATCCGCCTTCCCCTGCGCGCGGAGGCCGGCGGGGCCGAGGCGCGCGTCGTCCTCCTGGCCGCGCGCGAGGACACCAGCGAGCCGGGCGAGCCGATGGAGGGCGGCGCCAGCAAGGCGGCCACCTGGGAGGAGGGCGACGAGTACGGCTGGACGACCTTCGAGTTCGCCAGGCCGGTGAAGCTGGACCCCGCGGTTCCGCTCCCCTGGGCGGCGCTGGCGGTGGCGCGCGGGCGGGTGGCCTGGCCGCTCGCCGTCGCCTCCGCCCCCGCGGCCGACGCGAACGCCGCCGTGCGCCGCGGGCCCCCCGCCGGGCCCTGGCAGCGGCTTCCGGCGCTGGTCACCCACGACACCAGCGTGGGCGGCGCGCTGCGGGTGATCGGCCACGCCGGCCGCGACCACCCGCTGGCGCCGGTCACGCTCGAGGTGGCGGGAGCAACCGGCACCGTGGCCGTCACCCCGGCGGCGAAGCCGGTGGCGGTGGAGTGGCCGCCCGCGCCGCAGGTGGGCGCCGTGCACCCCGCCGCCGGCGCGGTGAGCCTGGTGGTCACCAGCCGCGTGGGCGGCACCCTGACCCTGGCCGACATCATCGTCACCGCGACGCGGTAGGCGCCGTCGCCCGGACGCACTCACGCACTCACGCACTCACGCACTTTCGCACTCTCGCACTCTCGCACTCTCGCACTCTCGCACTCTCGCACCTTCGCACTGCTTTCGAGGGATCCATGGCAATCCAGGAAGCCCACACCCGCTTCGTAGACGGCCTGCGCGTGACGGCCGACCATCTCCAGCACCTGCAGGACCGGCTGCTGGAGGGCATCGTGGACCTGCGGCGGGTGGTGGGATGCGGACAGGTCGGATGGGGGCTGGTGGCCTCCGTGGACGGCGACAGCGTGCGGGTGGCACCGGGGCTGGCCTTCACCCGCGGCGGCATGCGGCTGGCGGTCGACGCGCCCATCGAGCTGGACGTGCCCGCGGACAAGGCCACGTGGAACCTGGTGCTGAAGGCCGCCAACGCCGACATCGAGTCGCTGCGCGTGGGGAACACGCAAACGGTGGTCACGCTCGACGTCTCCGCCGAGCTGCGCCCCGCCGACGACGCGGTGGACACGGCCGCCGAGCTGGCCATCGCCGTCGTCAAGCGGGCGACGAAGGTTACGGTCAAGCAGGACGACGCGCTGTTCGTGGCCGCCGGCCGGCACGGGCACTCCGGCGAGCACTTCCAGGACGAGGACGGCCGCTGGTACTACGACGGCCCCAAGCTGACCTCCGGAGGCGGCGGCACGGGCGAGGCCGGCCCCGCGGGCCCGCAGGGCGAGCAAGGCGAGCCGGGAGAGCCCGGGCCCCAAGGTGAGCCCGGGCCTCAGGGCGAGCCGGGACCCGCCGGCCCCCCGGGACCGCAGGGGGAGAAGGGCGACAAGGGAGATGCGGGAGACGCGGGCGCCGCTGGTCCCGCCGGTCCCGCGGGCGAGAAGGGCGATGCGGGTCCCGCCGGCGCGAAGGGCGACAAGGGCGATCAGGGGAATCCCGGTCCCGCGGGTCCGGCCGGGCCGGCGGGCGAGAAGGGTGCGGCAGGTCCCGCCGGTCCTGCTGGCCCCGCCGGTCCGCAGGGACCTCCCGGACCCCAGGGGCCTCCGGGACCGCAAGGACCGGCGGGGACGTCGAACGTCGACGTCGCGTGGCCGCAGGTGACGGGGCTCTCGTGGCCGCACAACGGCACGCTGTCGCCGCAGCACGCGGCGGAGCGGCTGGCCGCGCTCACCTTCACGCTCGAATCGCCGCTGCACCCCGACCTGGTCAAGGCGCCGCCGCCGGTGGTGCAGGTGTGGGTGGAGACCTCCAACGCGCAGGCGGCCATGCCGGTCGTCAGCCTGGCTGGCGCGGTCAAGCTCGACGCGCAGACGGTGGCGTGGACCTCGGGGATGACCGCCGACCTGCTGATCAAGTCGCTGCCGCTGGGCGCGCGCGTCATCCTGCGGCTGCACTGCGGCTGGCTGTTCGACGCCAACAAGCGGCCCTACTCGTCCACCTCCGCCGCGCTGCTGGGGATTCCCGTCCCGCGGGTGCCGGGAGGCGTGTTCGAGAGCTGGTTCTTCGTCGGCGTGGAAACCATCCGCTCGCCGTTCACCTTCGACGCGACGGTCCTCCGTCGGCCGCTCGGCTGACCGCTGACGCATGGAACCGCTCCTCATCGCCGCGACGGCGTACGTCGCCGTGCTCACCGCCGAGCTGATCGGCGACAAGATGGTGTTCACGGCGGCGTCGCTCTCGGCGCGCTACCGGCCGGCGGTCGTGCTGGCGGGGCTGATCCCCGCGCAGATGCTGAAGATGGGCGTGGCGGTGCTCGCGGGAGACGTGATCCGGCATCTTCCCCCACTGATGGTGGCCGCGGTCAGCGTCTGCACCTTCGCCGCGACGGCCGCGTACCTGTGGCCGAAGGAGGGCGCCGTCCCGCCGACGCCCGCCGCGGCGCAGCCCGAACCCGACGGGCGGCGCGGCGTGCTGCTGGCCTTCTCGGCGGTGTTCCTGGCCGAATGGGGCGACGTGGGCCAGCTGACCGCCGCGGCGCTCACCGCGCGCTTCCACCTGCCGCTGCTGGTCTGGTGCGCGGCCACCGCCGCGATGGTGACCAAGAGCGTGCTGGCCGTGTGGCTGGGGTTCGGGCTGCGGCGCTACGTCCCCCGGCGCACGGCACGCGTCGCCGCCGCCGTCATGTGCATGGTGATGGCGGTCCTCTCCGCGTTCAACGTGCGGTGACGGCGCGTCCGGCGGGGCGGGTGACCGTGCACTCGATCCATAAAAGAGGGCTCACACGGAGGAAACGGAGGGAACGGAGGGACTCAGATCGGTCCTCGTTTCCTCCGTGTGATTTTTCGTTCCTGCTTCGAATGCGGTGGGAGGAAGCGGACGTTCAGCTCCCCGCCCGCATGGTCGCCCGGCGGCGCCGGCGCACCCGCAACGCCAGCCGCACGATGAAAAAGATCGTCACCGCCATCAGCACCAGCGCAAGCAGGGGCGCCAGGAAGCCGAGGATGATGGACGCGACGGCCGCCACGTCCTCCGCGATGCTGAGGAGCGGGTTGCCCACGCCGGCGGTCGTGGCCGTGCTGCCCAGACGCGCGGTGGCCTTGGCCGAGTGTACCCCCAGCGCCAGCGGCGCGCCCAGCAGAATGCCGATGGCGACCGAGTATTCGGGTGCGACCTGGTACAGGAACGGAGTCGCCGCCAGCACCGCCAGCACGGGCTTGGTAAGCACCTGCACGGCGTCCAGCGCGTGGTCGACCACGGGGATCTTGTCGCCCAGGATCTCCAGCAGCGTCGCCACGCCGAAGATCAGCACCGTCTGCGGCCTTTCGAGCCACGCGAGGTTGCCGGGCAGCGGCAGATCCGTCATCCACGCGGCCAGGCTGGCGCTGAACACCGGGAGAAAGGCGCGCAGGCCCGCCGTGGCCGCCAGCACCACGCCGAGCGCGGCGGCGGAAAGAGCATCCATCAGCGCACCCTCGTCATCCAGGTTCCCGAACGCGCGATCCCCCCGGCGCCCGCGCGAGGTGGAACGCGGCGCGGCCATCGCTGCCCAGGCCGCCACGGCGGGCAGAAGAACGGCGGCAACCACGCGTTTCCGTCAAAGCCGTTTGCGATCCCACCCGGCTATTGAAATTGCGCGCGGAACGCGTCGAGCTCGGCGCGCAGGGCCGCGACCTCCGCCCGCAGCGCCTCCACCGTCCGTTCCAGCGCCGCGATCCGGTCGTCCTCCGCATCCGCGCGGCGGGTGGGGAGGGCCGGCTCGTCCGCCATTCCGGGCGCATCGGCCTCCGCGGGCTCGCCGCCGAGCAGGTGCGCGTAACGGACCTCCTTCTGTCCAGGCCGGCGGGGGAGCCGCGCGACGAGCGGCTCCGGCTCGCGCGCGATCAGCGACTCCAGCACCCCCTCCAGGTCGGCGATATCGGCGAACGACGCAAGCCGCGCGGTCCGAGCATGCAGCTCGCCCGGCGTCTGCGGGCCGCGCAGCATCAGCACGCCGAGCGCCGCGAGCTGGCGCGGGTCGAGCTTCAGCTCTTCCGCCATCAGGTGCTGGAACTTGGTCACGCGCGAGCCCACCGGCTGGATCTGGTGCAGCAGGCCACCGCGGCGGAGGGCGATGATGGCGTGCCACGCCGTGTCTTCGTCGAGCCGCATGACGGGGTCCCGGTTGGTCGTCTGGTTGCACGCCGCCAGGAGCGCGTTCAGCGAAAGCGGATAGTATTCCGGGGTCGTCACCTCCTTCTCGAGGAGAGCGCCGAGGATTCGTACCGCGACATCGGTGAGCGGAGAGTTCACGATCGATTTCCCCTGTCCATGATCTTTTGTCGGAGATCATCCGGGCGGCGCACAACGAAGATGGCACCGCTCCCGCGCGCTCTCAACCTCCACGCCACACACAGCAAGGCGCGGCATTCCTCCGCGAGACGGATGCTCCGGATAGTGCCGCCGCGTAAACCTATCCCACCCCCCTCCGGGCAAGCGAAAGCCCCGGCAGCCAGATGGCTGCCGGGACTTTGACGGAAGCGCCCGCGGTAGGACTCGAATCTACGACCCCCTGATTAACAGGGATTGATCCCGTAACGCGGAAGAGGCCAAGTGCATTTAAAATCACGCATTTACCACGTCTAGACATCGAAGCTCGGAGTCGGTTTTCGCGACTTTTCACGCTCAACTCATACCCCACATACCCCAGTTCTCCAAGCGGCGCCCGCCCCCACCGCCGACGCCACCGCTTGATGTTGCCGCTCCGCACGCCCTCTACGGCTTCTCTTCACGTGGGTCAGCCCGTTTCGCGCTGACTCAAACGGGAGTCCGTGGCGCGGTCTGGACCCTGGGGAAGTAGCGGATCACGAACAGCAGGTACAACAGCCAGAGTGCGAACCACGCCAACCCGACGACTACGAGCCGGACCGAGAAGAGGATCAGGCTCGGATCCAGGAACAGCAAGCTGTAGCCGAGCAGCCAGAAGCGATCGCCCCAGCGGGAGTGGACGGCTCGCTCCGCATCGTCCATCCGGCCGCCAAGCGAAGCACCGTAGTAATGGAGGGACGCGAACACGAAGGAGAACGTCGCCACGCCCAGTACGACCAGCGTGGCTTGAAACAGAAAGGGCTCGATCTCGCCGCTCCTGAACCTCGGGTACAGAAAGAACAGTGTGAAGGTGAAGATCGCGATGCTCGTCGCGCCGAGCGAATACGCGCGAGTGACGTTCGTTGCGGCAAGTTCATCGCCCATGGGAATACCTCCTCGGCCGCGGGTGCTATCGCCCGGCGCGCGCGTGACCACCCTGGACAGCTCACGGGCACGCCCAGGACGGAGCGTCGGTCGGCCGGCGGGTTGAAACAACGGGCCGGTGGGCAGCCGCCACCCACCGGCCTGGAGCGGCACCGTCGAGCCGCCGACGTCGGGGCGGAACGCGGTCACGACGGCGAGGCCGCGCCCTGCAGCACCGGCGCGTCGGGCAGACGAAGGGTCGGAGCAGCGTCAGGCTCCACGCTCGGCGAGACCGCGTGCCGCTGGGCCCACGAGAGCGCGTAGTCGGCGATCTCCTCCCAGCCGCGCTGCGCGGGGAGCAGGTGGGAGCGCCCCTCGAACACCGTCACCTCGGTGAGCGTCTCCGCCTTGTAGTGCGCCGCGTTCGAGTGCTGCACGATCGGCGGCATCAGGTGGTCCTCGCCGCCGGAGATGAACAGCAGCGGCGGCCGCGCCGCGTTGTGGTAGTCGACCCACGTCTCCTGCGGCCCGGGCTCGAAGTTCGCGAGCACGCTCCCCCAGAAAATGCCGCCCGACGCGGGCACGTGATACCGCTCGTACGTGGCGCGCGCCTCCTCCTCGGGGAACGTGTTCGTGAAGGTGTAGCGCCACTGCTCGTAGGTGAGGCCGACCGCGCGGTGCCGGTTCGCCGGGTTCTTGAGCACCGGGAACGACGCCCGGATCTGCGACCACGGCGCGACGAGGACGCCCTCGGTCGGCGCGGAGTTCATCACCACCCCCGCGGCGCCGAAGCCGTGGTCGAGCAGGATCTGCACGAACGTGCCGCCCGCCGAGTGCCCCATGAGAATCGGAGGGGCGTCGAGCCCTCCGATGATCGACTCCAGCTGCGCGATGATCGCGGGGACCGTGAGCCGCTCGACCGGCGTCGGGTCGGCGTTGAGCGCCTCGACCTCGACTTCGAAGCCGGGGTAGGCGGGGGCGAGGACTCGGTAGCCCTTCGCCTCGTAGTGCGTGATCCAGTGCTCCCAGCTGCGCGGCGTCACCCAGAAGCCGTGGACCAGCACGATCGTGTCGGGAGAGCGCTCCGAGGCGCGCGGTGTGGTTGGCGTCGACATGTCCGCTCCTTGGGGTGAAAGGTGGGGTGCTCGCGTCGCGTCGGCACGCGCATGGGTGTCGGGACCATCGGGACCGCGCGATCAGGCCGGAACCGCTACCGGCCGTGCATCCGCATCCACCTTCGGAGGCGCGGAATGAGCGAGCCAGTCGCCGAAGCGCGTCTTCCCGAGCCGGGCGCCGGGCCCGGGAACGAGCGAGCGCTCGCCCAGCTCCGTGCCGAAGTAGCGGGCGTGCGGATCGGCCACGACCTCGCGCGGATCGTCGCGCGCGCTCAGCCCCTGCCGGATCAGCTCGTCGAAACGGAACTGCTCCGGCCCCGCCACCTCGACGGTGCCGTTCAGCGGGGCTTCCGTGGCGACGACGGCTACCGCGCTCGCGACGTCTTCGGCCGCCATCGGCTGGAACAGCACGGGCGCGATGCGCACGGTGCCGCCCTCGGTCGCTCCGTCGGCGATGCGCGCGACGAACTCGAAGAACTGCGTCGCGCGGACGATGGACCACGGGATCGCCGAGGCCTTGATCAGCGCCTCCTGGGCGGTCTTGGCGCGCATGTAGCCGCTCTCCGGCAACAGGTCGGTGCCCACGATCGACAGCGCCACGTGATGCCCCACGCCCGCCGCCGCCTCGGCCCGGAGGAGATTGCCGGTCGCCGTCTCGAAGAAGTGCAGCACCGCCGCGTCCTCGAACGAGGGAGAGTTCGACACGTCGACGACGACCGCCGCACCCTCGAGGGCCTCGGCCAGTCCCTCCCCGGTGAGGGTGTTGACGCCGGAATCGGGCGAGGCCGCGACGACCTCGTGGCCCTGCTCGCGGAGCCTGGCGGCGAGCTTGGACCCGATGAGCCCGCTTCCGCCGATGATCACGATCTTCATGGTGAGGCTCCTTTCAGCCGGCGACCGCGGCGCCGGCCATCGTCAACTCGGGGAGCCCCCGGGACGGCAAGCTCCGCAGGAACTTCAGCAGGTCCGCGTCCAGCTGATCCTGGTGGGTCTCGGTGATGCCGTGCGGCGCGGCCGGATAGAAGATGGCCTGGGCACCCGTGACCAGCCTGGCGGTCTTCCGTGCCGTGATGTCGATCGGCACGACCTGGTCGTCCTCCCCGTGAAGCACGAGCGTGGGGACGTCGAACTTCTTCAGGTCTTCCGTGAAATCCGTCTCCGAGAATGCCTTGACGCATTCGTAGGAGCTCTTCAGGCCCGTCTGCATGCACAACCGCCACAACTGGTCGAGCACCGGTTGCGAGATGTTCGCGCCGGGCCGGTTCGTGCCGTAGAACAGGGCCGCGAACTCGCGGTAGAGCTGGCCGCGATTGCGGGCGAGACCGGCGCGGAAGCCGTCGAACAGCTCCATGGGCAGGCCCTCGGGGTTGGAAGGGCTCCGCGCCATGATCGGCGGCACGGCCGAGATGAGCACGGCTCCGGCCACGCGGCGGGTGCCGTGCCGGCCGATGTAGCGGGCGACTTCGCCGCCGCCCGTCGAATGCCCGACCATCGTGATGCCGTGGAGATCGAGCGCCTCGAACAGGGTCTCGAGGTCGTCGGCATACGTGTCCATGTCGTTGCCGCTCGAGGCCTGGGTGGACCGCCCGTGCCCGCGGCGGTCATGCGCGATCGTCCGGAACCCATTCTGCGTGAGGAAGAGCATGTGCGCGTCCCACGCATCCGCGTTCAGCGGCCAGCCGTGCGAGAACGTCACGACCGGACCCTCGCCCCAGTCCTTGTAATAGATCTCGGTGCCGTCCCTCGTGGTGATCGTGCTCATGGCGCTCTCCTTCCCTGGATGGTGAAAGGTGGGGTGCAAGGTCGCCTCCCCGTTGCCCGGATCGAGTCCGTCGAACGCCCCAGTCGTTGCGGCTGGCTCCGTGGGGCATCACGTGGCGCTGTCGATCGTGGGCACCGACCAGTTGCCGGAGAGTGCGCATGAGCGACAGGAGCGCTTCGCGGTCCAGCTCGATCACCTCGCCCGGCTCGCTCGCTCTCGCCCGCACGAGCGAAGGCCGGCCGGCGAGCAGGGCTTGGAAGGCAAAGCGAACATCCGAGTTTGTAACGGATTCGCCACCATCGGATCACGCTGCCGCAGCCCTGCACGGGGAGTCCGGATTACCGTCGGGACGATGGCACGCCGTACTGGGTGGAACGCGTGATCGATCCGGTCGCAGATCCCGCGCGCGGCCGTCGGCATGGTCCACCTCCTCATTCCTTGAGCACCTGGTGGACGAACGCGATGGCGATCGATCCCTCTCCCACCGCCGACGCCACCCGCTTGATGTTGCCGCTGCGCACGTCGCCCACGGCGAACACCCCCGGCAGGCTCGTCTCCAGGAGGTGGGGAGCCCGGGCGAGCGGCCAGCGCGCGGCCGCCAGGTCCTCGGGCGAGAGGTCCGGTCCCGTCTTGATGAACCCCTTCGCGTCCAGCGCCACGCACCCGTCCAGCCAGCGGGTGTTGGGGGTGGCGCCCGCCATGACGAAGACGTGGCGGACGTCGAGCGTGCCGGTGTCCCCGGTCTGGTTGTGCCGCCAGCGGACGCGCTCCAGGTGGTCCTCGCCTTCAACCGCGACGAGTTCCGCGTGGGTCCGCACCTCGATGGCGGGATTGTCCTCGATCCGCTGGACCAGGTAGCGCGACATGCTGGCCGCCAGCCCGCCGGAGCGGACCAGCATGTGCACCCGGCCGGACGTCTGGGCCAGGAAGACCGCGGCCTGGCCGGCGGAGTTGCCTCCCCCCACCACGATCACCTCCTCGCCCCGGCACATCTGCGATTCCATGGCGGTGGCGGCGTAGTACACGCCGGCGCCCACGAACCGCGCCAGGTCCGGCCCGGGCGGCTTCCGGTACTCCGCGCCGGTCGCGATCACCACCGTGCGCGTGGGCACCCGCGCACCGTCGTTCATCACGACCATGAAGGGCTTCCGATCGCAGACGAGCTCCCCGGCACCCCGCGCGATCATCACCTGGGCGCCGAACTTCTGCGCCTGGGCATACGCGCGCCCGGTCAGGTCCAGCCCCGAGATGCCGGTGGGAAAGCCCAGGTAGTTCTCGATCCTCGAGCTCGTCCCGGCCTGTCCTCCCGGCGAGTCCGCCTCGAGCACCAGCACGTCCAGCCCCTCCGAGGCGCCGTACACGGCCGCGGCCAGCCCGGCCGGCCCGCCGCCCACGATCACCACGTCCCGGAGGTGCGCCGGGTCGACGGCCTCGTTGAACCCGAGCCGCGCGGCGATCTCCTGGTTGCCGGGATTGCGCAGCACGACCTCGCCGCGCCAGATCAGCACCGGCACGTCGGCGGCGGCGACGTGGAACTGCGCCAGGAGCTCCTCCACGCCCTCGTCGCGGTCGAGGTCGACGTAGGCGTACGGATGCCCGTTGCGCGTCAGGAACTCCTTCACGCGCAGCGTTCCGGCGCAGTGCTCCGACCCCAGCAGCACGGTGTCTCCGATTCCGCGCGCGACCAGCTCCACCCGGCGCAGGATGAAGGCCCGCAGGAGGATCTCCCCGAGCTCCACGTCGGTGCGCATGAGCGACAGGAGCGTCTCGCGGTCTAGCTCGATCACCTCGCCCGCCTCGCTCGCTCTCGCCCGCACGAGCGAGGGCCGGCCGGCGAGCAGGGCCGCCTCGCCGGTGAACCCGCCCGGCCCGTGCGTGACCACGAGCTCCTCGCCGGCCGCGGAGGGCCGGACGATCTCCACGTGCCCGTGCGTGACCACGAAGAAGGGAATCGCGCGATCCCCCGGCTCGACCAGCACCTCGCCGCGGTGGATCGGGCGCGCGCGCCCGTGCACGGCGAGCCGCGCGACCTGGGTGGGGGTGAGACTCGGGAACGCGTGATCGATCCGCGCGCTCACGGTCCCGCCCAGTGCCGGAGCGATCTCGCTCATGCGACCTCATGGATTCTGTCGTCCGCGACGCCCGCGTGTCGGCTCGCCGGGAGCGTGAACTGGAACCTGCTCCCGCGGGCCGGCTCGCTCTCGACCCAGACCCGCCCGCCGTGCGCTTCCACCAACCCCTTCACGATGGCGAGGCCGAGTCCCAGCCCGCGCCGGTCGGACCGGCGGGCCTGCCAGAACCGGTCGAAGAGGTGGGGGAGGTGCTCCGGCGGGATCCCGGGCCCACTGTCCTCCACCCACCAGCGTACCTCTTCTCCCTCCGCGGACGCCCCCACCTCGACCCGCCCGCCGGCGGGGGTGAACTTGACGGCGTTCGCGAGCAGGTTGCCGAGCACCTGGAGGACGCGGTCGCGGTCGGCCATCACCGGGGGAAGCGGGTCGTCCAGGCGGAAGCCGAGCTCGATCCCCTGCTCCTCGGCGCTCCCCCGGTGCGTCTCGATCGCCTCGCGCACGATCGGCCCCACCGGCTCAGGCGCGGGGTCGATGGCCAGCCGGCCCGACTCGATCCGCGAGATGTCGAGCAGGTCCTCGATCATCCGGTTCGCGCGCCCCGTCGAGCGCAGGATGGTGCGCAGGGTGCGGCCGAACACCCCATCCCGGAGCTCCTGCGTGGCCTCTTCCAGCAGGTACGAGGCGCCCTGGGTGACCGTGTTGATCGGGTTGCGCAGGTCGTGCGACACCACACGAAGCACCTCGTCGCGCGCACGGACCGCCTCCTGCGCCGCGCCGTACAGCCGCGCGTTGTCGATGGCCACCGAGGCGATCCGTCCCAGCTCGCGCGCGAGCGTCAGGTCGCCCGGCTGGTAGTAGCGGTCGGTGCGGGTCGAGGCGAGCGCGAGCACCCCCAGGCGGCTCCCCCGCGCCAGGAGCGGCACGTACATGAGAGAGGTCGGCGCGAGCCGGCTCAGCGCTTCGCGTTCCTCTTCCGTCGCCGCGTTCCGGCGCAGCCACTCTCCGGTGACCGGGGAGATGACCATCGGCTCCTCCTCTTCCAGCCCGGGTGCGAAGGCCGAGGTGCTCCTCGAACCGCGAACCTCGACCAGCCGCTGGAGCTGCGGGAGGCGGGTGGGATCCACGTGCGCGATCCCGAGCGCCCGCACGCCGCCGTCCGGCTCGACGATGTCCACCACGCACATGCAGGCCACGCGCGGAACGGCCAGGTCCGCCAGCGCCTGCAGCGCACGCTCGTAATCCAGCGTACCGGCGAGCGTCTGGCCGGCCTCCATGAGGAAACGGAGCGCCTCCCGCGTGCTGACCCGCGACCGACCCTCGCTGCGCTCCTCCGGAATCTCGGAGGGAGCCGCGCCGATGGAGCGCGTGATCTCGGTCATGGGTGCCTCCCGCGACGCATTCCGAGCATGGTCGAGCGCTGATCAAAACCCGTCGACTTCGACCACGGCCTGGGCAAAGGCCGCCGGAGCTTCCTGGGGCAGGTTGTGCCCGATGCCGCCCGTAAGGGTCCGGTGGGCGTATCTTCCCGAAAACTTCGCGGCGTAGGCGCTGGGATCCGGGTGCGGCGCGCCGTTGGCGTCGCCCTCCAGGGTGATGGCCGGCACGGTGATCACCGGAGCCGCGGCCAGGCGCCGTTCGAAGTCGTCATACCGCGCCTCGCCCTCTGCCAGGCCGAGCCGCCAGCGGTAGTTGTGGATCACGATGGCTACGTGGTCCGGGTTGTCGAACGCCGCCGCGCTGCGCGCGAACATGGCATCGTCGAAGCTCCACTGCGGTGAAGCCAGCTTCCAGATGAGCCGGTTGAAATCGTGCAGGTATCGTTCGTAGCCCGTGCGGCCGCGTTCGGTGGCGAAATAGAACTGGTACCACCACTGGAGCTCGGCGGCAGGCGGCAATGGCATCCGGTTGGCTTCCCGGCTGCCGATCAGATAGCCGCTCACGGAGACGATCGCCTTGCAGCGCTCCGGCCAGAGCGCCGCCATGATGTTGGCCGTCCGCGCTCCCCAATCGAAGCCGCCGACGATCGCCCGCTCGATCCTCAGCGCATCCATCAGGGCGATGATGTCGGCCGCGAGCGCCGATTGTTGGCCGTTCCGGAGCGTCTCATCCGAACGAAAGCGCGTCGCCCCATAGCCTCGCAGATACGGTACGATGACCCGGTAGCCCCTCGCCGCCAACAACGGTGTGACCTCGACGAAGCTGTGGATGTCGTAAGGCCAGCCGTGGAGCAGGATCACCGGGCGGCCGCCGGCGGGGCCGTCTTCCGCGTAGCCGACGTTCAGGACGCCGGCAGCGATCTGTTTCAGCGGGCCGAACGGCGTATTCCTCCCCGTGGTCGGATCTGCCGGCTTCGTCCTGCTCGACTGCGCGTCCGTGGAGTCGGCCGCGCGGAGCCCGGCGGCGGCGATGGCCGCCGCGGCGGCGCCCAGGAAGCGGCGGCGGTCGAGGCTGCTTTCTTCGGACATGATCCCTCCAGTCGGATCCGCTCCGGGCGAGGTCCCGGCGGTCCGCGCCGAGCGGTCAGGTCGCCGACGCGAGGACCGATCGCGCCACGGCCGGGCGGCCACTCCACGAAACGCCTCAACGCGCCAGCACCTCCGCGTCCCTGTGCATGCGGTGCGTCCACTCCGCGAGCCGACGCAACAGCATGCCCACGAACCGGCGGGTCGTCTCGTCGGTGAGCCGGCCCTCGGCGTCGAACTTCTCGTGGGCGCGGTATACCAGGACCTCGGGCTGCGGCAGCGTAGGGGTGTCGGTGAAGACCAAGGACTGCCTCAGCTGCGATTGTGCACGCGCGGTCCCGACGATTCCGGGGCTCGCGCCGAAGATCGCCGCGGGCTTCCCCGCGAGGACGGATCCCGGCGCCGGGCGCGAGGCCCAGTCGATCGCGTTCTTGAGCACGCCCGGCACGCCATGGTTGTACTCCGGGGTCGCGATCAGCAGCGCGTCCGCTTCCGCGATCGCTCGCTTCAGCGCCCGCACGGGCTCCGGGTCACCCGCCGCTTCAACGTCCTCGTTGAAGAGGGGGATCTCCGCCATGCGGTCGAAGATGCGAAGCTCCATCCCTTCGGGCGCGAGCTCCCGGGCCTCTCGCAGCAACGCATGGTTGTACGAGCCCCTCCGCAGGCTTCCGGCGATGCCGCAGACGACGAGGTTCCGATCGAACGTGTCCATCGCTCCTCCTCTCGGTATTGATCGAAGGCTCTTCGCACGTCACGCGGCGTCTACTCAGGACGCGGGGACGTTTGGCAGAGCGAGAATCGCGATCCCCGACAGGTCGACGCGGAGCCACCCACCCACCTGCGTCAGCCGCAGCATCACGTGGTCGCAGTCGGGGCACCGCAGCACCACCCCGAGCGGAGTCCCGTAGTCGAGCAGCGCGCCGACGGGGCGCGCGCCGCCGCACCCCCCGCACGTCGCGAGGCCCGCGGTCACGTCGCGCGCGAACAGCTCGCGCAGCGCGCCGCCGGCCGCGTTCCCGTCCAGCCGCATCTCCTCGGGCAGCATCCGGCACCTCCCCGTGTGGTCAGGTCGGCTCATCCCGTGGGGCCGAAGCGCTCCGTGCGCACGTGTCGCGGCTCGTGCCCCAGCTCCACCAGCATCGTCGCGACCGCTTCGACGAACGGCGTCGGCCCGCAGACGAACGCGCGCGGCGCCGCCGACGGCGGCCAGCCCGCCTCCGCGAGCAGCCCCCGGTCGACGCGTCCGCGGCGGCCCGTCCACTCCATACCCGTCTCGCGCGTCAGCGTGAGCACCACGTCCACCTCCGTCGCACCCTCCAGCCGCTCGATGTCCGCGCGGTCGATCACGGCCTCGAGCGTGCGGGCGGAGTAGATCAGCCGCGCCGGCACGCGTGCCCGCGCCGCGGCGCCGGCGTGCGCGCGGTGGCGCAGCATGGCCAGGAGCGGCACGACGCCCGATCCGCCGCCCACGAGCAGCAGCGGCCCGCCGGCGACGACGTCCCACGCGAAATAACCGCCGATGGGGCCGCGCACCTCCAGCCCGTCGCCGGGCCGCAGCACGTCCGTGAGGTAGGGCGACACCTCGCCGTCGTCCAGGCGCTCCACCGTGAGCGACACGCCCGTGTCCTCCGGCGCCGAAGCGATGGAGTACGAGCGCTGCGCCTGGTAGCCGTCCTCGGCCACCAGGCGCACGTCGACGTGCTGCCCGGCGCGATGGCCCGGCCACGCGGGCACGTCGAGCACCAGCGTGCGGGCGTGCGCCGACGCGGGGGACACGCCGCGGACCGTCGCCACGCGCCACGCGAGCGGCGCCGGACCGCCGGGCACGGCCGGGCGCGGCTCGCTCACGGGTCGCCCCGGTAGCGCTGCTCCCGCCACGGGTCGCCGCGCTCGTGGTAGCCGAGCTCCTCCCAGAACCCCGGCTCGTCGCGCGCCAGCAGCCGCAGGCCGCGCACCCACTTGGCGCTCTTCCAGAAATAGAGGTGCGGCACCAGCAGCCGCGCCGGCCCGCCGTGCTCGGGCGGCAGGGGGCCGCCGCCGTAGCCCCAGACGACCCACGCCCTGCCGCCGGTGACGTCGGCGGCCGGCAGGTTGGTCGTGTAGCCGCCGTCGCAGAACGCCACCACGTACGCGCCGCCATCCACGCCCTGCGCCGCCGCGGCGTCGAGCAGCGTGTCCACGGAGACGCCTTCCCACGTGGTGTCGAACCTGGACCACTTCGTGACGCAGTGGATGTCCACCGTCGGCGTCTCGCGCGGCAGGGCGTGGAGCTCGTCCCACGTCCAGCGCACCGAGCCGCCATCGATGCCGTGAATGGTGAAGTCCCACGCCGCCAGGCTCACGCGCGGCGTCGGTCCGGCGGAAAGCACCGGGAAGTCGCGCGTCTCGTACTGGCCGGGCGGCAGCCGCTCGGGGTGTGCCTGCGGGCGGCGGCCGTGAAAGCCGCGCGCGATGAACGGTCGGTCGGCCATGGTCTCGCTCCTCGTGGTCGCGTTGCTGCTCGGCAAGCGCACCGCGTGTTCGCTCGTGCTCCAGGGCGTGCGGACCTCACGGCTTCGATGGATTGCCGCGCCCGGCGCAGTGCTCCCCGGGCGCGCCGCCGCCGATGACGATCACGTCGTAGCCGCTCACGACGGCAGCTCCGCGCCGGACTGCTCCGCGGCCATGTAGGCGGCGTACCAGTCAGGCCAGTTCGCGTCTCTCTCTCCGGTGCGCCTCTCGTGCTCGCCGTGGGCGGCCTCCGCGCGCCGCATCGCGCCCGCCAGGTCGCTCGCCGAGCCGAACGTGGTCGCCGCGGAGTCGATCCGGCCGGGGAGGCGGGTGGTGATCTCCTGCAGCAGCCAGCGGTTGCCGTCCGGATCGCTGAACGTGGCGAGCGAGCGGTAGCTGCCACGCTCGGGATCCGGGCCGCCGACCGGACCGTCCGGGCCGAAGTGGAAGACCTCGCTCACCTCGATCCCGCGCGCCACCAGCTCGTCGTGGGCGGCCTGGATGTCGGAGACGACCAGGAACATGCTCTGGGCGGATCCGGGCGCGGCGGACGTGCGGTTGGTGCCGAACTGGACCGAACACGCGGAGCCGGGCGGCGTGAACTGGAACACGCCCGAGCCGGGCGGCGTGACGTCCTGCCGCCACCCGAGACGCCGGTAGAACTCCTCCGCCCGGCCGAAGTCCGAGACGGGGACGGTGACCACCTCGAGCTTCATGTCGACCGTGGCGACGCTCGCGTCGACGGCCGCGGCGTGGCTGTGGACTTCCGTGGCGCTCATGGCTGCCTCCCGGGTTGTGGTAGGGTACGCGGTGCCGCCGGCCGGCACGCGCGCGGCGTGGATCAGCCGAAGGTGAAGACGAACGCCTCGACTCCGGGATCGAAAAACTCGATCTCGAACTGGCGGTCCGCGACGGGTCCGGGCTGGCGGATCAGCTGGTAGAGCCGCTGCTCGGTCGCCGTCCCCCGGCCCTGCTCGTCGGCGTCGATCCCGTGCGCGGCTCCCGGCGGCGCTCCATCGATGCGCACGCGGAAGCGCACGGCAGCCCCTCGCGCGGCCGGGCCCATGACGAGGTTGAGGTCGCGGGCATGGAAGCGGATCAGGATCCGCCCGTTCGCGCGGTTGAGAGTGGTGGCCTGTCTCCCCACCGTCCAGTCGCCGGTGAGGGCCCAGTGATTTCGCTTCAGCCGCGCGGGGGCGGCGTAGACGTGAGGGCGGTCCGCCGCCGCGCCGCCCGGCGAGGCCAGGCTCAGGGCGCGCTCGTAGCCGACGTAGGTCTCGGGGGACTCCAGGCTCCACCACGCGGCGGGGGCTTCGACGCCGCGGGCATCGACCGGGACCACGCCGCTCGCGGTCCCCGCACTCCCGGCCTCGGCCAGCAGGCGCTGGATGACCCGCTCCGACTCCTCGTATCCGCCCTCGCCGAAGTGGTGGTGGCGGATGCGCCCCTGCGCGTCGACCAGGTAGAGCGCCGGCCAGTAGTGGTTCTCGAACGCGCGCCACACCGCGTGGTCGCTGTCGATCGCGATCGGATACACGAGCCGCATGGTCTCCACGGCCCTGCGGACGTTGCCGGCGTCCTTCTCGAAGTCGAACTCCGGCGAATGGACGCCGATCATCACCAAGCCTTGATCCCCGTACTTCTCGGCCCACGCGCGGAGATACGGAGCCGTCCGGATCCAGTTGATACAGGAGTAGGTCCAGAAGTCCACGAGGACGACCTTGCCGCGGAGGCCGGCAGACGTCAGCCGCGGCGAGTTGAGCCACTCGCCGGCACCGTCGAGCGAGGGCATCTCTCCCTCGACGTGGGGCCGTACGGGCGCGTGCGCCAGCCGCCGCACCACGTTGCCGTCCCCCACCAGCGTGTCGAGCACGAGCCCGATCGCGCCCGCGGCCACCGCGCCGAGCAGGAGCTGTTTCGCCATCATGGTGCCTGCCTTCCGTTCCGGCCGGGGTTGCCGCGGCGCGGAGATCCAGCCGCCGGGATCCCAGCGGCCAGCCTCGGGTTCACCGGCCTCCGCCCGTCGCGGCCTGGACGATCAGGTTCGCGACCTCGCGCGGGTGCGAGAGGAACGGCACGTGGCTCGAGCGGATCTCGGTGACCCGGGCGTGCATGCGGTTCGCGTAGAACCGCTCCAGCTGCGGGTTGATCGCGTGGTCCTGCAGCGTGAGCACGTACCAGCTCGGGATCGTCTTCCACGCCGCCGTGGGAGACGACTGCCCGAAGATGGCGCCGGCGATGGGCTTCTGCGCGACCGCCATCGCCCGTGTCTGCGCGAGCGGGAGGTCGGCCGCGAACACGTCGTGGTACTTCGCCGGGTCGATGTACACGAAGCCGGCGGCGTCGGGCGCCGATGCCGTGCCCAGGTCGGACGGGTACTGCTGGAGGAACGCGGCCAACGGCTCGCCGGCCTCGGGCGCGAAGGCGGCGATGTACACCAGCGCGCGGACGTGCGGGTTCCCCGCCGCGGCGGCGGAGATCACGGCGCCGCCGTAGCTGTGGCCCACCACCACGACCGGGCCGGCCTGGGCATCGATCACCCGTTTCGTCGTCTCCACGTCGCCGGCCAGCGACGCCAGCGCGTTCTCGACCGCGATCACGCGGTAGCCGCGCTGCTGCAGGAGCGTGATGACGGGCAGCCACCCGGACGCGTCGGCGAAGGCGCCGTGCACCAGCACGATCGTCGGCTTGTCCGCGCCCGCGGCGGGCGCCGGCGCGGACTGCTGGGCGTGGGACGCGGCCGAGCCGGCCAGCGTCGCCAGCAGCAGGGCCGTTCCAGCCTGGATGATGCGCATGGTCCGCTTCCTCGGCGAAGGGGTGATGGTGCCGGGTGCTGAGTGCCGAGTGCCGAACGGCAGGTGCGATATGGATTCCGGCAACTCAGCACTGGGCACCTGGCACTTGCTGTTCAGCGCAGCGACCGGAACGCCGCCCGCATCTCGCCCACGAAGAAGGCCGGCTGCTCCCACGCGGCGAAGTGGCCGCCCTTCGGGAGCCGGTTGTAGTGGATGAGCCGGGGATACGCCCGCTCCGCCCAGCTGCGCGGCGCCGCGTAGAGCTCGTCGGGGAAGACGCTCACCGCCACCGGGATCCTGATCCCCCTCGGGTCGAAGAAGCCTCCCGTCGCGGGGTGTGCGTTGTCCCAGTAGAGGCGCGCCGAGGAGAGCGCGGTGTTCGTCACCCAGTAGAGCGTGACGTTGTCGAGGACGTCGTCCCTCGTCAGCCCCTCCGTCCCTCCGGCGAAGACGCGGGCGATCAACTCCTGGCTGCGCGCGTCGTGGTCGATCATCCACGCCGCCAGTCCGACCGGCGAGTCGACGATCCCGTACAGCGTCTGCGGGCGGTTGGACATCTCGTTGGCGTAGCCCAGCCCGTTCTTGTAGAAGAAGTCCAGCTGGTCCCACGCGTGGCGCTCTTCGGGGGTGAGATCGGCGGGCGGCGGCTGGTTGAACGCCATCGCCCTGGAGATGTCGGCCGGGACCGTGGCCGGCATGTTGGTGTGGATGCCGAGCAGCCCCGGCGGCTCCTGCACGGCCATCCGCTCCGTGACGGCATTCCCCCAGTCGCCGCCCTGCGCCACGTACCGCGTGTAGCCCAGGCGCTGCATCAGCGTGGCCCACGCGCGGGCGATGCGCGGCGGGCTCCACCCGGTTGCCGGCGGCTTCCCCGAGAAGCCGTAGCCCGGCAGCGACGGGATCACGACGTGGAACGCGTCCGCCGCGCTCCCCCCGTGCGCCGTGGGATCGGTCAGCGGCTCGACCACCTTCAGCTGCTCGATGACCGACCCGGGCCATCCGTGCGTGATGATGATCGGGAGCGCGTTCTCGTGGTTCGACCGGGCGTGGATGAAGTGGATGTCCAGCCCGTCGACCTCCGTGATGAACTGCGGCAGGGCGTTCAGCCTCGCCTCGGCCCTGCGCCAGTCGTAGCCGCTCGCCCAGTAGCGCGCGAGCGCCTGCATCGTCGCCAGCTGCACGCCCTGGGACGAGTCGCTGACCTGTTCCCGTTCGGGCCACCTCGTCGCGGCGACGCGCCTGCGCAGGTCGGCGAGCTCCGCGTCCGGGATGTTCACGCGGAACGGACGAATGGCGGGATCGGTCACCTCGCTGACCGTCAGCGGTGTGTCCAGCTTCACGACGTCGGTCATGGCATCAACCCTCCTGGAAAGCGCGAGAAGGCCGGGCGCGGCCGTGGCCGCGGCGGCCAGAAAGCGGCGGCGGGTGAATCCGGGCGGCTCTGGCATATGAGTGGCCTCCGTAGGAGGTGAAACCGTCAGGCGGCGGACGACGGGTACGCGAGCCGCGTCGTCCACCGCCCGGCGCTGCATCAGCGTAGTTGCCTGAACGCCGCGCGCAGCTCCGCCGCGAACAGCCGCGGCTGTTCCCACGCCGCGAAGTGGCCTCCTCGGTCGACCTGGTTGTAGTAGATCAGCCTGGGATACGCCCGCTCCGCCCAGCTCCGCGGGGCTTGGTACTGCTCGCCAGGAAAGACGGTCACGGCCGCGGGGATCTTGACGCCTTTGACGTTGAAAAAACCGCCCTTGTATTCCCAATAGAGACGAGACGCGGAAACCGCCGTGTTCGTCAGCCAATACAGCGTGATGTTGTCGAGGATCTCGTCGCGCGTCAGTTCGCCGGTGGCGCTCGTGGTCCGGTTCAGCGCGGTGAGCACCGCGGCCGCGGGCTGGCCGTCACCGTCACCATGGTCCAGCAGATAGGCAGCCAAGCCGACGGGTGAATCGGCAAGTCCGTACAAGGTCTGAGGCCGACTTGCCATCAGCTGATAAATTGCGATGTGCTTGTACGTAAAGATGAGCTGCTCGTAGGCGCGTTGTTCCTCCGCTGACAGACCGGACGGGGGCGGCTCGCCGGCCAGGCTCGCCTTGTCGACATCGGCCGGAACCACGCCTGGCATGTTGGTGTGGATGGCGAGCAACCCCGCCGGTGACTGCACGCCCATGTAGTCGACGACGAACGCGCCCCAGTCACCGCCCTGGGCCACGTAGCGCGTGTAGCCGAGGCGCCTCATCAGCTCCGCCCAGGCTCTGGCCATACGCTCGGGGCCCCAGCCGGTGCTCGCCGGCTTGCCGGAAAACCCGTAGCCCGGCATGGACGGAATCACCACATCGAACGCGTCCGCCGCGCCGGCGCCGTAGGCCGTGGGATTGGTCAGCGGGTCGATGATCTTCAGCTGCTCGATGATCGAGCCCGGCCATCCGTGGTTGACGACGAGGGGCAACGCGTTCGGGTGCTGCGAGCGTACGTGGATGAAATGGATGTCGAGGCCATCGATGTTGGTGATGAATTGCGGGAGGGCGTTCAGTCTTGCCTCGACCTTGCGCCAGTCGTACTCCGTTCCCCAGTAGCGCGCGAGTGCCTGCATGGTCGCCGACTGCACGCCCTGCGACGTGTCGGCAACCGTTTCCCGTTCGGGCCACCGAGTCGCGGCGATACGTCTGCGCAACTCGGTGAGCTCCGCTTCCGGCACATTGAAGTGAAACGGACGAATCTCGGGATCGGTCACCTCGCTGACCGTCAGCGGTGTGTCCAGCTTCACGGTGTCGGTCATGGCGTCAACCCTCCTGGAAAGGGCGAGAAGGCCGGGCGCGGTCGCGGCCGCGGCGGCCAGGAAGCGGCGGCGGGTGAAAGCGGGCGGCTCTGGCATGCGGTGCCTCCTTCGGGCGGGTGGCCATGTCTGACCTCTCTTTCTCCAGCCGGGACCAGGGGCGATCCTCGCCGCGACTGACGGCTCGGCAGCGATCACCTGGCCGGCACGAGGAGCGGCTTTCCTTTCTCGACGACATAGGTCGCGAGCTCCGCCGCGTTGCCGCTGCCGACGTTCGTCACCGCGTGGATCGCCCCGGACGGGATAAACAGGACGTCGCCCGCGCCGAGCGTCACCGGCGGCCTGCCATCGAGCCGATACTCAAGCCGGCCTTCGATCGCATAGACGATCTCCTCGCCCGGATGGCTGTGCCTGGGTGCCACCACCCCGGGGGCGAAATCGACGCGCACCTGCACGACCTCGCGCCCGGGAACGCTCAGATCGTGGCGCTGGAGGTCGGTGCGCCGGACGCCCTCCTGCTGCGCCGGCGCCCCCTGCAGCGCCAGCCCGCTTCCGGCGATCAGCGCCGCCACGGCCATGATTCGCGTCGTCCTCACGTGAAGCTCCTTTCGTCCTGCGAACCCGGTATGCAGGTCGAGCCCGCACATCACGCCGATCGCTTCACCCGACCGGCGCTGCCTGCTCCTGCGCCAGCCCGGGTAAGTGGTCGCCGAAGCGCATCTCCAGGTCGCTGCGCGTGCCGATCCCCAGTTCCATCAGCTTCATCGCTCTGACCTTTGCTCCCGGCCAGGCGAAGGCACCCTGGAACGTCGACCTCGTCGCGTTCAGGTCGTCGGCGTCGGGGAGGGCGTGGCGGTTGATGATCCGCTTCGCCTCTGCCAGCGCCTGCTTGTCGAACGAAGCCAGGCGCTCGGCCAGACCCGTCACGAAGGCGTCCAACCGGGCATCCGGCAGGGCGCGGTTGATCCAGCCGTAGCGCTCGGCGGTCACCGCGTCGAAATCATCGGCGCCCAGCACGATCTCGAGGGCCCGGGCGCGTCCGGCCAGCAAGGGGAGGCGTTCCATCGCGCCGCCCCCGGGAACCAGGCCGACGCCCACCTCCGGCTGTCCGAGAATTGCCCGTTCGATGCTGGCGAAGCGCATGTCGCAGGCGAGGGCGATCTCGCTCCCGATGCCGCGCGCCCGGCCACGGATCAGCGCGATGCTGACCACGGGCGCCTGCGCGAGGCGCAGGCTGATGTCGGTCCAGGAGGGCGCCGCCTCCGTACCCGGGCCGGCCGGCCGCGTAGCCGCTGGCGAGGTCCCAATGGGCCAGGAAGAAGTCGTGGTCCGCACTTTCAAGGACCACCACCTTGACCTCCTGCGCCGTCTCCAGCTCGGACACGAGCGCATCGAGATCGCGCAACGTCTCCGGATCGACCTGGTTGATCGGCGGATGGTCGAAGGTGACCCGCCAGAACGCCGGTGATGCGCGATCGATCGTCAGCTGTCCGTATGCGTGGGCCATGACAGTTCTCCTTGGGAGAGGGCCCGTTCTCGAGCGTTCGAGCCCGATCCCTGTCGATCGGCACGGCAGGCGACGCGCACGTCGAGGCGCCTCGCCACCGCCTGCCGGTGAGCTACCGCAACGACCTGAACGCCGCGCGCAGCTCCGCCGCGAAGAGCTCCGGCTGCTCCCACGCGGCGAAGTGGCCGCCCCGGTCGACCTTGTGGAAGTAGATCAGGTTGGGATAGGCACGCCGGGCCCAGCTCTCCGGTGGCAGGTAGGCGTCCTCCCCGAACAGCGTGATCGCCACGGGCAGCGTGATCTCGCTGGTCTTCCAGGCGGACGCGACCACGATGCTCCGTCCGTGGTTCTCCCAGTACAGCCGGCCGGCCGACGTCGCGCTGTTGGTGAGCCAGTACAGCGTGAAGTCGTCGAGCACGTCGTCCTTCGTCAGCGTCTGCCGGGGATCGTCGCCGTAGCTCCACTTCGCGAAGCCGGGGTGCACGAGCAGGAAGCCCGCGAGACCGGCGGGAGAGTCCGCCATGCCGTAGCCCACGGCCTGGGGCTGGAAGGTCAGCATGGTGAAGTACGCCAGGCGGCCCGACCTTGCGCCCGCGAGGCTCGCGTCGAACGCGGCGCGCTCCTGCTCGGAGAGCCCCGCCGGCGCGGGGCCGCCCATCGCCAGCGCCCCGGCCACTTCGGGCGGCACGGCCGGCGGCAGGTTGGTGTGGACGCCGAGCAGTCCCGCGGGCGCCTGGTGCGCCATCGTGATCGTGATCGCGGAGCCCCAGTCGCCACCCTGCGCCACGTAGCGGGTGTAGCCGAGGCGCCTCATCAGCTCCGCCCACGCCTGCGCGATGTGCTCGGGGTCCCACCCCGGCCCGGCCGGTTTGCCGGAGAAGCCGTAGCCCGGCAGCGACGGGATGACCACGTCGAACGCGTCCCCGGCGCTGCCGCCATGGGCGACCGGATCGGTGAGCGGTGCGATGATCTTGAGCTGCTCGATCACGGAGCCCGGCCAGCCGTGGGTGACAAGCAGCGGCAGCGCGTTCGGCTGGCGCGACCTGACGTGGATGAAGTGGATGTCGACGCCGTCGATGTTCGTCGTGAACTGCGGCAGGGCGTTGAGCCTCGCTTCCACCCGGCGCCAGTCGTACTGCGTCCCCCAGTAGTGGACCAGCTCCTGGAGCCTGGCCAGCTGCGCGCCCTGCGACGGGTCGGTGACGGTCTCCCGGTCGGGCCACCGCGTTGCCGCGATCCGCCGGCGCAGGTCGGCGAGGTCCGCCTCGGGCACGTGGACGCGGAAGGGGCGGATGCTCGCGTCCCCGGCCGCGGGGCGGGCTGTGCCGGCGCGGGACGAGGCCGGAACGACCTGAGCCTGGCAGGGGGCGGCGAGCAGAACGAAGGCAAGGGTGCCCGCGGCCGCCCAGGTGCCGGGAAAGCTGCGCCGGCCGCGCGGGGGGGATCCTGCGAACATGGCTGCGCTCCTTTCCGGGAAGGCTGTCCGTCGCCTCCTCTCGCGGGCGGACGGTGATGGCGCCGTCGCCCGCGGTCCCGCGGCGTGGTATTCACGAATCCGAAACCACGTGGCCGATCCCGGTGGCGAGCTCGGATGGAGTCGCGGCGGCGCCCACCGGCTCGGCGGCCACGCGGCGCGCGAACTCCAGCAGGTCGGCGTTGAACTGCTCCCGGTGCGTGCCCATCAGCCCGTGCGGCGCGCCCGGATAGACCTTCAGCGTCGCGCCCGGGATCATCTTCGACGAGCGCAGGCCGCCGACGGCGATCGGCACGATCTGGTCGTCGTCGCCGTGGATGACCAGCGCCGGCACGTCCACCTTCCCCAGGTCCTGCCGGAAGTCGCTCTCGGAGAACGCCTTGATGCAGTCGTACGCCGCGGCCAGCCCGCACTGCATCCCCATCAGCCAGAACGCGTCCCGCACGCCCTGCGACACGGTGGAGCCCGGCCGGTTGGCGCCGTAGAAGGGCGCGCTCAGGTTCTTCCAGAACTGCGACCGGTCCCCGCTCACGCCGGCGCGGATCTGGTCGAACGCTTCGATCGGCACGCCCTCGGGGTTGTCCGGCGTCTTCAGCATCAGCGGCGGGATGGCGCTCACCAGCACCGCCCCGGCCACCCGCGCCGTCCCGTGCCGGGCGATGTACCGCACCACCTCGCCGCCGCCGGTGGAGTGGCCGACGTGGATGGCGTCGCGCAGGTCGAGCGCCGCGGTGACCGCCGCCAGGTCGTCGGCGTAGGTGTCCATGTCGTTGCCCGCCCAGGTCTGCGACGACCGGCCATGGCCGCGGCGGTCGTGGGCGATGGCGCGCCAGCCGCGCGAGGCGAAGAAGAAGAGCTGGTCGTCCCACGCGTCGGCGTTCAGCGGCCAGCCGTGGCTGAACACCACCGGCTGCCCCGAGCCCCAGTCCTTGTAGAAGATCTCTGCCCCGTCCCGCGTGGTGATGGTCGGCATGGCGGCCTCCTTCCCCTTCGAGGTAAAACACGACAGCGCGCCTGCGCGGCCGCGGTCACTCCCCGCGTGCCTGCGAGCCGCGCTGCACGTCCGCCAGCGCGGACGCGTAGCGGTGCGACGCCTCTTCCAGCTCCAGCGCGGCGTCGTCGAGCGCACGCCGCCGCACCTGGTCCTCCTGCCGCTCGCGCCATGCGTCGTACTTCCGGCGCGCCTCCGCGGCCCTGTCCCGCAGCTCGTCGCGCGCCCCGGCGATCCTGGCGCTCGCCCTGGCCGCCAGCTCGTCTTCCGCCGCCACCTCCTCCCGCACCACGGCGTCGGCCTGGTCGAGGCGGGCATAGAAGCGGCGCTCGCGCGCGGCGTCCCAGTCCGTGTACCGGTTGTGCGCGTCGGCGACGGAGCGTCGGAACGCACTCCAGTCCTGATCCACGCGGCTGCGCAGCACCTCGGAGTCGTCCTGCGCCTCTCTCCTCGCGTCCGCCACCTGCTGCCGCACGCGGTCGCGCCGCTCGCGGAGGCCGGAGATCTCGTCCATCTCGGTCTGCGCGTCGCGCGCGCGGGCGCCCGCCTCCAGCTCGTCGAGCTGGGCATCCGCCGCGCGCATCTGCGCGTCCAGGCGGTCTGCGTAGGTTTGCCAGGTATCCATGGTTTCCTCCGCAAAGGTGGAAGGTGCACGGCCGCCGCGCGGCACGGGCGGCGACGGCTGGGGCGTGCGGCCCCGCTCACCCGGCTGCGGTCATGGGGCGCGACCGCGCGACGTCCTCCTCGAACATCGCGTCCATGGACGCGCCCAGCGCCTCGTCGCCGATCATCGCGTCGAGCTCGTAGTTGACCGCCATTCCGAGCAGGTTGAAGTCCGTCGACCCGATGCGCACGTACCGCCCGTCCACGACGCTGGTCTTGGCGTGCATCATCTCGCCCTGCCACTCCCAGATCCGCACGCCGTCGCCGACCAGGCGCGGGTAGTAGCGACGGGTGGCGCGGACCATCCACGGGTGGTCGCCGCGGCTCGGCACCAGCAGGCGCACGTCGACGCCGTCGCGCGCCGCGCCCGCCAGCGCCTCGACCAGCGGCATGCTGGGCATGAAGTACGCGTCCGAGATCCAGATGCTGCGCGTGGCCGCCACGGCCGCCGTCTCGAGCGCGCGGGCGACACGGTAGCGCCAGGGCTCCCCCTCGATGATCGCCACCATCGCCAGGCCGTCGTCGAGCCTCGAGGCATCCGGTGACTCGCCCCGGTGCGACGTGCCGAGCTCGCGATGCCCGGGAAGGGTCGCCCGGCTCCACATGCGCTCGAAGGCACGGTCCATGTCGCGCGCGGCGGGGCCCTCGATCCGCACGGCGGTGTCGCGCCACGGCGATCCGTCCGCGCTGCCCGGGCGGGCGCCGGTCGTCCATTCGTGCCCCAGCCCGATGCCGCCGATCACCCCGGCCGCCCCGTCGACCACAAGCAGCTTGCGGTGGTCGCGCGGAAGCATGCCGAGCCACGGCCTCGCGGGCGAAGGTGGGCTGAAGATCCCCACTTCCACGCCCCCGTCGCGGAGCCCGCGGACGAACCGGCGCGTGGTGGTGCGCGAGCCGACCCAGTCGAGCAGCACGCGCGTGCGGACGCCGCGCCGTGCCGCCGCGATCAGCTCGGGAGCGAAGCGTTCTCCCACCGCGTCGCTGCGCACGATGTAGCTCTCGAGCGAGACGCGCCCGCGGGCGCCGGCGATGAGCGCGAGCATGGCCTCGAACGTCGCCGGGCCGTCGCGCAGCAGCGCCACGCGGTTGCCGGTGGAGACGCGCGCCGCGCCGATGCGCCACAACCGGTGCGCGAGCGATGCGCGGTCGTAGGGCGGCGCCGCCACGGCGCCGACGACCGTCGCGGAGGTCTCTGCGGAGGCGTCCATGCAGGGCTCCTCACGGAACGATGCGGATCTCCTGCTCGACGAGGGTACGCGCCGGCTGCGTCGACGGCTCGCGGCCCGTGACGGCTCACGCCCGGATGGGCGTGCCCACGATCCGGTCAACGTCGCGCCCGATGGAGTGGAGCTTCCACGCGCCCAGGAGCATGGCCGCGCCACTGATGATCCCGTAAGCCGCCAGCAGCCCCAGCAACCAGGCGAGCGTGATTCCCGGGTACGCGAAGGCCAGGACTCCGGCGGCGACCGTAAGCACGCCCAGCACCATGGTCCACGTCCACGGCAGGCGAGCCCTGCGCTCCTGGAGCGCGGCATAGATGCCCATCGCGCCGGCGGTGAACAGCCACACCGCCGTCCAGAGGACCGCGAAGCTGAGCGACAGCGCCGGGTAGTCGTAGAGCGCGGTGACGCCGAAGGCGACGCTGATGCCGCCGCTGAGCAGCAGGACCCACCAGTGCGGTGCGGCGCCCCGCACGGAAAACGCGCGCATGATGTTGGCGAACCCGTCGAACAGCGCCCAGAACGCGACGACGAGCGCGAACACGGCCACCGACTCGACCGGGCGCATCAGGATGAACACACCCAGGGCAACCCCGAACAACCCACGCAGCACGAGCATCCACATGCTCTGGCGGTATGCGGACTTCAGATCGTCGGCGATCATCGGAGTTCTCCCTTCCGGCCGCTTCCGACGGCGTTGAGGTGAGAGGGGACAGCGGAACTCGCGGACCGTTTACAGGGAGCCGGCGATGCGGCGACCCCTGGTGGTGATTGTCGGCATGTCGGCCTTCTCCCGGCCATCCGAGGGGAGGGAACCGGCGCGGACGTGTCCCGCAGTCAGGGCGATTACACGGGCCGCGGAGACGCGGAGCAAGAAGGTAGACTATCCGACTCACGGGTTGGCGCCGCTTGGACGAAGTTGGCTGGTGGCTCACCGCTTCCGGGTCGGGACGGCCGGCTGGAGTTCATCGGCGCGTTCAGGACGTGGAGGGAGCGTCGGCTTCGTCATGCGAGCTTCGTGGCGGACCGGCATCCTCACTCGTCGCGCCGCCGCTCCGTGCCCATCCACTCGCGGATGTAGGGCGGGCAATGGAGCATTTCGACGTTTTCGGCCTCGCACGCGACCAGGAAGCGCACGACCGTCACGTCCACCAGCGTCACCTCGTCGAAATCGAGCACCACCTTCGCGCGATGCTTCCGGATGTGCACCCGCAACTCGTCCACGTCGTCGGACTGGATGCGGCCGACGAGCCGGAGCACGGCGGGTTCGCCGGCCGAAGCCGTCTCGATCTTCATCGTTGTTTCCGGGGGGATTCCGCGAACCGCGGGCTACGCGAGGAGCAAAGGGTAGACCTGAGCGCAGGTGATTGAAATACCGGGACTTGCGATTTTCCGAGGATGACGGGACCTCGGCAATTGCCGATTCTTCGTCACTTCCATCAGCAGTTTTTCGAGCGAGGGATCTGGCCCGCGCGAGGAGGGGTGCGGGCGGATCGATGTCGCGCCCGGCCGAGAGAGGCAATTCCGTCCGGCGCTGCACTCACTGACGCACCGGCAGCATGAAACCGCCCCCGTTGGCGATCCCACCCCGGCACGAAGCTCCTGGGGCTGCGCATCACGGTGCCACGCAGCCCTGCCGAAGCACCTGCCGGCCCTGGCTCGGTCACGCTGGTCCCACCGAACTGGTGCGGCCCGTCGCCCCGGGCCAGGGTTGAACGTGCGCGCGTCGCGCGCGAACAGCTCCCCGATCCCTGGCTTCCACCGCTACGCCCGAACCATCTCGGGCGAAGGAGCGCTTGTGACATGAGACACTGCGTCGCGCTCTCGATGGCCGTAACCGCCCTGACGTGGGCCTCTGCGGGTTCGGGGCAGGCGTGCGCCCCCCACGTGGCCGGCGCGACGCCGCCGGGCCGCGTCAGCTCGAACGCGGGGCGGGGCCGCTCCGTACACCGCAACACCGTGACCTCGATCAGGGATCCCGTCGTCCGGATCACGGTGGACGAGGCACTGCCTCAGGTCGGCATCCTCAACTTCCCTCTGCGTAACGTGGCGCAGGTGGAGCGCTACGTGTACGCGCGTGCCGCACCCGGCGGGAGAATTCAGCGGCTCTTCATCGTGCAGTTCGAGGGGGTGCTGCCAGGGATCAGGGGCGGGTACGACGCCGCGGTCGCAAACCCCACCCGCATCGGCAGACACGATTACCAGACGGGGATCGGCGTGTTCAACTTCGCCGAGTCGATCGCCCGGAACCCCGGCGCGGAGGCGGAGCACACCTGCGCCTTCCTGGTGAAGAACGAGTTCGATCCCGGGGGTGACTTCCTTCTGGCCCGCTACGTCCGGGTCACGGACCCCGAACGAAGGACGGAGATCATCTTCTTCTACATGGAGAACCTCCGGGACCTGGGCCTGAGCCGCGCCGAGGTAGAGCGCGCCCCCGTGTCGCACCCGGCCCTCGCGGGGTTCCGGAGGCGGGCGCTGCGGAGCTTCCAGGTCGCGGACCTGGGCGGATAGCGCGCCGCCGAACCCGCCCTCCGGTCTGCCCGATAGGTCCTGGAGGCCCACGTCCGTCACCTCTCCCGCCGCCGCGCTTCGCGTTGCTGTTGCGACGCGGTGCGCGTGCCTCGGAGCCGGACAACGCGCCGCCGCCAGCGCGGGCGAGCGGGTGCCCGCACGGCACGGCCGATACACCTGCCGGCCCCGGCCCGGTCACGCTCGTCCCCATGCACTGGTGCGGCCCCCCACCGAAACCGACTCTCGAAAGGGTCGCGCGTCCAGCACCGGCTCGGACGCGAGTTCGTGAACCTGTGGCACTTCCAGGGAGGCAGATGTACACATCTACTCGAGCCGCGGCGTCTGCCCTGCTCCTTGCGGCGGTGTCGCTCCTGGCGCCCCCGCGCGCGGCGGCCCAGGCGGCACCGGCCGGCGAGATCGCCGAGCACGTACGCGCGCTGGCCACCGTTTCGGCGGCGATCGATGCAATGGGAGGGCGGAGCGAGCTTCAGCGGATCACCGCCATCGAGCGGCGGATGGTCGGCGCGAGGTCGGACCCCGGGCAGGCGGGGGAGCTGGGGGTTCCCGACCGCACGCCCGTCGCCCAGGTGAGCGCCCGCACGGCCGGCCCTGCCCGCTCGGCGGAATACCTCGACCTGCGGGTGCGTGGCGGGCTGCGCCTGGAGCTCCGCACGGTGACCGATGGCCGCGATGCGTTCACGCTCATCTACCCGAACCGCACGGTCAACCAGATCCCGGGCGCGCGGGCGCAGCCGATCCTGCAGTCGGCGCTGCGCCGCCACCCCGAGTCGCTGCTGACGGCCGTGGCGAACCGGCCGTTCAGCACGCGGTGGGTCGCGCGCCGGCCGTGCGGGGGACAGATTTCCGACGTGGTGAGCTATGCCGACGCGGACGGGGCATTCATGTACCTCTGCTTCGACCCGGCCACGCACCTTCTCTCGTCGGTCGCCCGCGTGGGCGACGACCCGGTCCGGGGCGACGTCATGGTCGAGGCGCGGTACCTGGATTATCGCCAGTTCGGCGCGGTGCGGCTGCCGACCCGCTACGTGGACGTGCTGGGAAGCGACACGGTCAGCGACATGCGCGTGGAGATCCGGCTGAACGATCAGGTGCCCGACACGCTGTTCACCCGGCCCGCCGGGTTCGCGGACGCGCCGCCGGCCCCCGCGCAGCCCACGCTGCAGCCGCTCGGCGGCGGCGCCTACGCGGTGCTCGGCGGCTACAACTCCGCGTTCGTGGTGCTGGACAGCTTCGTGGTGGTGCTCGAGGCGCCGCTCAGCTCGGGCAGCTCCGACGCGGTGCTCGGGTTCATCCGCCAGGCGGCCCCGGGAAAACCCGTGCGCTACGTGGTGGCCACGCACTTCCACTACGACCACCTGGGCGGGATCCGGCCGTTCGTCGCCGAGGGCGCCACCATCCTGACCACGCCCACGGCCGCCTCGGTCATCCGGCGCCTCGTACGGCAGCCGCACCTCCTCCGCCCCGACGCGCTCTCGCGGGCGCCGCGCGAGCCGGTGATCGAGGAGGTCACCCGTGCGCGCACCCTCGGCCAGGGGGAGCAGCGCGTCGAGATCGAGCCGCTGGGCCGGATGCCGCACGTGGACGAGATCCTGGTGGTGTACGTGCCGCAGGCGAAGCTACTCTTCGAGGGCGACCTCTTCGACGCCTACGCCGTCGACCAGCTCCCCGGCACGGACGACTCGGTTCGGCTGGTGGAGTGGATCGCGGCGCACCGACTGGCCGTGGACCACCTCCTGCCGGTGCACGGGGTGATGTCGGACCTGGCCGGCCTGCGCCGCTCGGTGGACCGGCGCTCCGAGACCGCCCAACGGTGACGGCCGCCGCGGAGCCCGTGCATTTAAGCGACGCCCAGAACAGGTTGCCGGACATGAGCACCGCCACGTGAGCTCCGACGCACTGCCACCCGCGGGTGCAGAAGCCGCGGCCGTCCCTTCGAGGCACCGGCGCGCGTGGCCGTGGGTGGCGGGCTGGTGCGCGGTGACCTTCATCTTCGTGGCCCAGAACATCGTGGGCGCCGTCGGCCGGCGGCGCCCGATCGACTGGGAATGGCACGTATACCACGAAATCCTCTATTGGGCGGTATGGTGGGCGCTGCTGCCGGCGATCTTCCGGGTGGCCCGGGTGCACAGGCTCGGAACCGGCCGGGCGAAGGCGTGGATCGCCCATGTCGCCGCTGCCCTGGCGGTCGCGGCGGCGCAGCCCGTGGGCACGCTCCTGCTGCAGGGCGTTCTTCTCGACCTGCTGGGGTTCCCGGTGCCCGGGGGGCTGTGGCGGTGGATGCGGTCGAACACCCTGCTGATCGTGCTGCTCGGGCTGACCGCGTTGTGGAAATACTGGGTGATCGTGGGGCTGTGGTACGGCTTCGATTTCTACCGCAAATACCTGCAGTCGGAGCGGCGGGCCGCCGAGCAGGGCGTGCGCGCGGCACAGCTGGAGACGACCCTGGCCAACGCGCGGCTCGACGCCCTGCAGATGCAGCTGCACCCGCACTTCCTGTTCAACACGCTGAACGCGGTGGCCGTCCTCATCCGCGACCACCCTCGGTCGGCGCGGCGGATGGTGGTCCGTCTCAGCGAGCTGCTCAGGCTCACCCTGGAACGCTCGGGGGTGCAGGAGGTGCCGCTCCGCCGCGAGCTGGAGTTCATCGAGCGCTATGCCGACATCCTGCGGATCCGCTTCGAAGACCGCTTCCGCCTCGACACCGAGATCGATCCCGAGCTCCTCGACGTGCTGGTGCCCAGCCTGGTGCTCCAGCCCCTGGTGGAGAACGCCTTCGAGCATGGCGTCGGCGCGCGGGCCGCTGGCGGATCGGTGCTGGTGCGCGCGGCGCGGGAGGGAGACCGCGTGATCCTCGAGGTGATCGACGACGGCCCCGGGATGAGCGTTCCCGACCGCGGTGCCCGGGACGGCACGGCCAGCGCGCCGCGGCCGTACGCGCGCACCGGGATCGGGCTCGCGAACACCCGGGCGAGGGTCGAGCAGCTGTACGGCGCGCGGCACCGCTTCGAGACGTACCAGCCGCCGGGCGGCGGTTTCGCCGTCCGGATCGATCTGCCCCGCCGAATTCAGCCGGTGGAGGGAGGATGACGGAGCTTCCCCGCGTGCTGATCGTCGACGACGAGCGCCTGGCCCGCCTCGGCGTGCGGCAGCTGCTCGAGGAGCACGACGTCGAGGTGGTGGGAGAGTGCGACGGCGGCGAAGCGGCGATCGCCGCGATCCGGCGGCTGGCACCCGACCTGGTGTTCCTGGACGTGCAGATGCCGGAAGTAGACGGGTTCGCCGTAGTGGAACGCGTGGGCCTGGAGAAGATGCCGGCGGTGGTGTTCGTCACCGCCTTCGACGCGTACGCCGTCCGCGCGTTCGACGTGCACGCGGTGGACTACGTGCTCAAGCCGATCGACGAGGAGCGGTTCCACGAGTCGGTGGCACGGGCGCTCGCGCGGCTGCGCCAGGCTTCGCTGGAGCGGATCGACCAGCGGGTCGCGGCCCTCGCCAGTGCGGTTCCGTCGGCCCTGGAAGCGGGCGGGCAGCGCATCGTGGTGAAGGAGGGCGGGCGGATCTCCTTCGTGCGCCATGACGAGATCGACTGGGCCGAGGCCGACGGGAACTACGTGCGGCTCCACGTCGGCGCGAAATCGCACCTTGTCCGCGGCACCATGGACCGGACCGCCGAGGTCCTGGGACCCGGCTTCATCCGCATCGGCCGTTCGGCGGTCGTCGCGATCGGGGCCATCCGCCACCTGGAGCCGTATGGCCGTGGAACCTACTCGTTGTTGCTGCGGAGCGGAGAGAAGCTGGTAACGAGCCGGCTCTACCGCGGAAACCTGGAGAGGCTCCTCCGTGGAAGCCTCGGCTGATCCCCCTCACGGCCACCTGGGCGGTGCGGGACTCGCCGGCCGGCGGTGCGGGTCGCGTGATGCGCAGCGATCGATCACGGATCAGGCGCGAGACCGCGCCCGGAACTCCCGGCTGCTGAAGATGTGGCGAAGTCTCGGGACGACGCCGAGGGAGGCCGGAGCATGCGTGGAATCCTACCGTCCACGTCACCCCGCGGCGGGACAAGCAGGGGAGAGAAACGGCGGCCGCGAAGAGCGTGGCAGCTCATCCGCGTGGCCGGAACCGGAGCTTGTCGATGTGCAGCGCCTTGATCTTCGAGTCGAGCGTCTGGCGGGGGATTCCCAGCCTGCCCGCGGCGCCGGACGGGCCGGAGATCCGTCCCCCGCTCTGGGCCAGCGCGGCCTCGATCAGCTCCCTCTCACGCTCCACGAGGGTGGACGGCAGGCGCACGGCAGGTACCGGGGGCGCGTCCGGCGCCCGCTTCAGCCACGACTCGTCGATCACGAAGGTGTCGCCGTCGCACAGGATCACGGCGCGCTCGATCACGTTGCGCAGCTCGCGGATGTTGCCGGGCCAGTCGTAGCCCTGGAATAGCTCCATCGTGCCCTTCGCGATGTGGCGGATGCGCTTGCCGGCCCTGCGGGCGAAGCGCTCGACCAGGTAGCCCGCGAGCACGGGGATGTCGTCCAGCCGCTCCCGCAGTGGAGGGATGCGGATGGGGAAGACGTTCAACCGGTAGTAGAGGTCGCGCCGGAACGCGCCACTGGCCACCGCCGCCTCCAGGTCGCGGTTGGTGGCGGCCAGCACCCGCACGTCCACGCTGATGGGGCGGCTGCTGCCGACGCGCTCCAGCTCGCGCTCCTGGAGAACGCGGAGCAGCGCGACCTGCGTCTCGGGCGGCAGCTCGCCGACCTCGTCCAGGAATATGGTGCCGCCGTCGGCCGCCTCGAAGCGCCCGATCCGCCGCTGCAGCGCGCCGGTGAACGCGCCCTTCTCGTGGCCGAACAGCTCCGAGGCGATGAGCGAGGGCGGGATGGCGGCGCAGCTCACGCGGATGAAGGCCCGGCCCGCGCGCCGTGACTGCCGGTGGATGGCGCGCGCCACCAGCTCCTTCCCGGTGCCGGTCTCGCCGCTGATCAGCACGGTGGAATCCACAGGCGCCACCTTCGCCACCTGCGCCAGCACCTGCCGGAGCGCCGCCGACGAGCCGACGATCTCCTCCACCATCGAGACGCGGTCGATGTCCTCGCGCAGGGCCAGGTTCTCGTTCCGCATCCGCTCCTCGGCGCGCTTGCGGTCGTCGATGTCCGTCCCCGTGGCATACCAGTGGACCAGGCGCCCGCGGTCGTCGTGGAAGGGACGGAAACGAAGGAGGAACCAGCGGTACTCCCCGTCCCGACGCCGCAGGCGCTGCTCGCTCTCGAATGGCACCCCGCGCAGCAGCGCTTCCCGGCGCTCGTCCCACCACCGGGCCACGTCTTCGGGATGGAAGAGCCGGGCGAAGAAGTCGGGAGCCAGCACCTCGTCCATCGTCAGCCCCGTATAGTCGAGCAGGGATCGGTTCGCGTAGACGAAGCTTCCGTCCGGACTCAGCACGTGGATGGTCTGCGCGATCGCGTCGGTGATCCGCCGCAGCTCCTGCTCGTCCTGCCGAAGACGAATCTCGGCCCGCTTCAAGTCCTCGATGTCGGTGTTGGTCCCGTACCACTCGACCACGTTGCCGTGTTCGTCGCGCACCGGCTCGACCCGCACCATGAACCAGCGGTATTCGCCGTCGTGGCGCCGCAGCCGCACCTCGAACTCGGCGGGGCGGCCCGCGGGAACGATCTCGTTCTGCCAGCGCGCCTGCGAGACAGGGCCGTCGTCGGGGTGCATGATGGCGCGGGCGACGTCGAGCGCGGCGCCGGCGCGGTACGCTTCGTCGCGCGGGATCCCCGTGTACTCGTGCCAGCGCTGGTTGAGGTAGTCCACCGCGCCGTCCGCGCCCACCCGCCACACCTGGGTGGGGATGGCATCGATGGTAGCGCGCATCCGGACCTCCGACGCGCAGATCTTCAGGACCGCCTGCTCGAGGGCCCGGCGCGAGCGCTCGCCCTCGATCGCGATGACGGCGATGTGTGCCGCGTCCTCGATCAGCTGGAGCTGGCGGGCATCCGGACTCCGCGGCGCGCCGTAGTACATCGCGAAAGTGCCGCGCACCTCCCCGTCCTTCGACAGGAGCGGCTCGGACCACGACGCCCGGAGTCCAAAACCGATCGCCACCTCGCGCGCCTGCTCGGCGGACGCACCCGCCCACAGGGGGTCGGTGGCGATGTCCGCGACGACCACCCGCTCCCGGCGGAACGCCGCGGTCCCGCAGGAGCCCATCGCCGGGCCGACCAGCACCGGGCTGATGACCCGGGTCCAGCCGTCGGGCACGCGCGGCCCCGCCGCCGGCCACAGCCGCCGGCCGTCGGGATCCATCAGCAGCACGGTCGAGATGACGCCGGGGTCCTGCGCGTCGATCGCGGCGCACAGGTTCGCGAGGATCTCCGCGAGCTCCGCCCCGCCGGCGATCATCTCCAGGGTTCGCTTGGCGGCCGTCAGCAGCGTGACGGGAGGGTCGCCCGGCGTGGGATCGCGGTCCGGCTTCGGCCCGGCTCGGGCCCGGCGCACACCACCTGGAGCCTCTCCCTGCCGGGTCCGGTCGCGCCGGAGCCTGGAGGGAGGTTCGGAAGCGCTCATCCCGTCTCCCGTTCGTTCCCGCTGCCGAATCCATCCGCCCTGGGCGCGAATCGGGGACGCTGCTCCGTCATCCCGCCGGGCGCGGCCGGCCGGACCGGGACTGCTCCGCAGCCTCCATCCGATCGCATTGAGAACGAGGCAAGTGTGTATGAAGTCAAATAGGGGCAGAACACGCTGGAAGGCAAATCAAACATCCGAGTGTGTAACGAGCTCGTCACAACCCAACCCTTTCACCGGGGGGTCGAGTCCTTACACGATCGATACAGCAGCGGGCGGCGCCACGGCATGTGGGATGCCGACGGTCCGGCAGGGTGGCGGTAGCTGACAACCAGGAGCCTGGCGTGAAGAAGAAGCTGAAGGAGCGGCCGCGGAAGCTGGTGGTGAAGCATGGGCCCGAGGTGGCCATGACGCTGGTCGCGGGCTTCATGAGCGGCGTGGCCGCCTCCCGTGGCGCGAGGCGGTAAGGCGACAGGGCTTGAACTTACGACCCCCTGACTAACCACGCTGCCGCGCGACAATTTGATGGAGCTGAGAGGGGTGAATACTGGTGAGAGCTGATCAGTCGGCCCCCTGATAACCTCGCAGGGGGCGGTACCTAGCATTTCACATACCCCGACATATCCCAAAATCCTGTTTTTGGACAGTAAAGACGCAATGGCCCTGCAACGCAAATCGTTGCAGGGCCATCGCTTTAGCCAAGCGCCCGCGGTAGGATTCGAACCTACGACCCCCTGATTAACAGTCAGGTGCTCTAACCGACTGAGCTACACGGGCAAACAAATGCGCTCCGTCTCCGGAGCGGCCTGAAGATATCCTATCCCTCCTCCCCTGTCAACCCGTCCCGCCGCCGCCCCTCGCGTCCGTATCTCCCGCCCGTTGCGCACCTTACGCGCGCCGTCCCGATCCGCGCACCGGCCGTCGCGGCATGCTGCACGGACCGCCGCGGAACGCCCGCTCTGCCCGCAGCCGGGGAACATCGGCGCGGGCGGAGGGTTTGACGGAGCAATCCCATCCATCGCAGCGCTCCGCGCAACCCGTTACCATGCAACGGGTTCGGAACGGATCGTGCCTGTGCCCGGGCGGCGCGGCGCACGACCGCGCACCACGCAGCACCGCAGGACCGATGAAGCGTTCCCCCAACCTCGTCCATCTGGCCGCCGCCGCCGGGGTGCTCGCCGGGCTGCTCATGGGCGGCCCGTCCGCCGCCGTGCGCGACTTGCCGCGGGTGACGGAGCTGGAGCCGAAGGCGGAGCTCGACCCCTTCCGCACCGTCAGGCACGCGGGGATGCTCATCGCCGCGCGGACGGCGCAGGCGCGGCTGGACGAGGGGCGGCCGTGGGCGGCATGGAACGCCATCCGCGACTTCGCGGGCGACGACACCGGCGATCTCCCGCCCTCGGTGGCGCTGGTGGCGGCGCGCGCGGCGGCGGGGTGGGACGGCTGGAGCCACGTCCGCCGGCTGCTGGACGGCCGCTCCTGGCTGGCGGAGGAGGGCGACGGCGCCGGGCTGATGCTGCTGGGCCGCGCGGAGGAAGCGGAGCGCGACTGGAACGCCGCCGCGCGCGCGTACAGCGGCTACGCGCGCGTGGCCGCCGGCTCGGACCGTGGCGCCACGTACGCGCGCCTGGGCCGCGTCCTGCGCGCGGGAGACCACGACCGCGCGGCGGCGGACGCGTTCGCGAAAGCGGCCGGCGACCTCCCCGAGGTGGCGGACTGGATGTCCGCGCTCCGCGCCGACGCGCTGGCCGACGCGGGCGATGCCTCCGCCGCGTCCGCGGCGACGGGCGGATCCCCCGCCGCCCGGGCGTGGGCGGCGCGCGCGGAGGCCCGGTACCGCGCCGCGCACGGGGACGAGGCCGGCGCGGCGGCGCGGCTGGGGCGAGAAGCCGCGGCGCTGGCGGACGACGACCCGTCGCTCGCGGCGGAGCTGCAGGTGCAGCGGACGCGGCTCCTCGCCGCGGACGGGCGCGCGTCCGAAGCGCGGGGCGAGCTGCGAAGCGCCACGGCCAGCGCGCGCGTGGCGCCGGGAACGCGCGCGGCGGCGGCCAGTCTCCTGGGCGACCTGTCCGTCGAGCTCTCGGCCGACGAGCAGCTGGCGCGCGCGGCGGCGTACGAGGCGGCGGAGAAGCCCGGGCTGGCCGCGAAGGCGCTGCGCGTCGCTCTTGCCCGCGGCGCGCGGGACGACGGGGCGGCGCGGCTGCACGTTGCCCGGCTGATGTTCGACGCGGCGGACTACGAGCCGGCGCGCGAGTGGGCGCTGAAGGCCGCGGAGGCGCTGGACGGCGAGGGCGCCGCGGAGGCGGAGCTCGTGGCCGCGCGCTCGCTGGTGCGGCTGGGGAAGGAGGACGACGGCATCGCCGCGCTGCGGAGATTGACCGATCGCCGCGCGGGGACGGCGGCCGCGGGGAGCGCCTGGTTCCTGCTGGGCGACGCGGCGGCGGACCGCGACGCGGCGATCGCCGACTACCGCCGCGCCGCCGCGTCTTCATCCCCCTACGCCCGCGAGGCGATGTTCCGCGTGGGCGACCGCTGCCGCAAGGCGGGCGACGACGTCTGCGCCGCCAGGGCGTGGGAGGACCATGCCGCGCGCTGGCCGCGGGGGGAGAAGACGGCCGAGGCCGCGTACCTGGCCGGCGTGCTGCACGAGCGCGCGGGGCGATCGGACCGCGCCCGCGCCCTGTACGCCGCCGCCATCGCCGCCGATCCCGTGGCCTACTATGCCATCCGCGCGGCCGACCGGCTGGGCGCGGACCCGCTGGCGGACGCCGTCGCCCGCCCCGCGGCGTGGACGGTGTCGGTGGGCGACGACGGCGAGGCGGCGGGGGTGCTGCGGCGCCTGGCCGCGCTGGAGGAGGCGGGCGCGGACGAGGCGTGGAAGGCGGAGCTCGAGGCGCAGACGCGGCGGCTGTCGTCGAGGCCGTACGCGCTCCTCGTCCTCGCTGAGGGATTGCGGGACGGGCGGCACACGGTGGAGGCCATCCGCATCGGCCGGCGGCTGCTGGACGCGCGCGGCGGCGCGTGGGACGAGCGGCTGCTGCGCGTGGTCTTCCCCTTCCCCTACCGCGAGATCCTGGCGGACGAGGCGGAGCGGGCGAAGATCGACCCCTGGCTCCTGGCCGGGCTGGTGCGGCAGGAGTCGTCGTTCGACCGGCAGGCGCGGTCGTGGGTGGGTGCGACGGGGCTGTCGCAGATCATGCCCTCGACGGGGAAGTGGCTGGCCCCCGGCGCGGGGGTGCGCAGCTTCGCCACGGAGCTGCTGGCGGTGCCGGAGATCAACCTGCGCATGGGCGCGCGCTATCTCCGCGACCAGATGAAGCGCTACCACGGCGCGCGGGACCTGGCGCTGGCCGCGTACAACGCCGGCCCGGGGCGCGCGGACCGCTGGAAGAGCGACCTGGGCTATGGCCGCGACGTCGACGCCTTCCGCGAGAAGATCCCCTTCGCCGAGACGCGCGAGTACGTGAAGGTGGTGATCCGCAACGCCGAGGTGTACCGCCGCCTGTACGGCCCGCGCCGCTCGCCGGGACTCGCGGCGGGTGGGGAGTAGGCGGAGTTCGCCGGGGCTCGTCGTTGGGAGGGAAGGGGCGAATAAATTCGCGGCAACAACGACACGAAGTCCGCCTTCGCGGACTGCCGGCGGCGGCGCCGACGATGCATCGGCGCGCGAGACGGAATTCTGTCATTCCGAGAGCGCTGCGCCGCACCTTCTTCGGCTCCAGATCATTGCCCGCGAGGAATGACATGCTTCGGGGATGCCCGCTCCGAGCACCGTCGACTCGGCCGAACCGGTGGGTGTAGTCCCCGAAGGGGGACTTCGTGTGGTTGTTGCAGCGAATTCATTCGCCCCCTTCGCCCGGCGACCCCATCTCATCACCCCGCAACATCTTCCGAAACTTCGGGCGGGCGGGCGGGGTAATGATCGTTGACCGTGGCGGATGGGCGACGTAGCCTAATCTCCATCCGCTTCGGCGCCTTTCCGCTCGACGTCCGAATCGCCTTTCCAACGATGCGAATCGACCGGACCCTGGGGTCGCTGGCCCTGCTGGCCTCGCTCGGCGTGCTGGCCGGGGGCGCGGACGCGCAGACGCTGCGCGGCTCGCGCTCCAGCGTGGAGCGCATGTACGGCCAGGCCCAGCGCCAGGACCTGACCTTCTACCGCTCCGGCCGCGGCGTGCGCAACGCCGCCGCCGAGGGCGACCTGGTGCGCCTGCGCGGCAACGAGAACTACCGCGTGGCCGACGCCTCGTTTCCCTACGCGCTGCCCACCACGCGCACCTTCGTGCAGCGGCTGGCCGCGCAGTACCGCGGCTTCTGCGGCGAGAAGCTGGTGATCACCAGCGCCACGCGGCCGCGCTCGGTGCGGCTGCGCAACTCCGTGGCCGAGTCGGTGCACCCGGCGGGGATGGCGGTGGACCTGCGCAAGCCGACGCGCGGGCGGTGCCTGCGCTGGCTGCGGCAGGCGCTGCTCGGCGTGGAAGGCGAGGGGGTGATCGAGGCCACCGAGGAGCACCGGCCGCCGCACTTCCACGTGGCCGTGTTCCCGCGCCAGTACCGCCGCTACGTCGACGCGCGCTCGGGTGGCGGATCGAGCCGGAGCGCGTCGTCGGGATCGCGGCGCTCGGGAGGGAGTTCGTCCTCGCGCGCGACCTACAAGGTGCGGCAGGGCGATTCGCTGTGGACGATCGCGCGGCGGCACAACACGACGGTGGCGCGCATCAGGGAAGCGAACGGGATGAGCTCGTCGCGCCTGTCCATCGGCCAGCGGATTGTCATCCCCTCGCGCTGAGACCGGCCTCTCCCGAGGACGAACGAGCCGCCGCCCCGGAACAGCCGGGGCGGCGGCTTCTTCATCTCCATCATCTCCCGCGACTTACGGCATCGGCGTCTGCGCGGGATTGTCCACGTGCTGGGCGACCGGTGCGGCCGGGGCGCGCGGCGAGGCGACGTCCGTCGGCGACCTGCCGCACCCGGCCACGAGCAGCGCCGCGGCGAGGGCGGCGCCGAACGCCACGAGCGCGGCTCTGGAGTGGATTTTCATCTTCCCTCCTGCGAGGAGAGTCGCGGTGGGAACTGCGGGGTGACCGCACGCTAGCCGCCGCGGCGCGCGTCATCAAGGACGACGTGCGGGGGCCGCGCGGGACCGTTCATCTAACATCTTGCAGATCAAGGAGATAGGATAAGATTGCTGGCATCTTGTTTGCTCCACTCCCGCACCCACTCCGGAGACCGTGAGCGAACGACAAGGAGCGAGCGACCATGAACGGACTGATGCGCGGGCTCAAGGGCGTGGTGCTGCTGGGCGCGGGCGTGGCCATCACCGGGTGCAGCAACCTGGGCACGCTGGGGAACGTGCTGGGCGGCGTGCTGGGGCCGGCCACGGGTTCGGGAAGCACCGGCCAGGTGGCGGGAACGGTGCGCTACGTCGACACGCAGCGCCAGATCCTGCAGATCACCACGCAGAACGGGCAGACGGGCAACGTCTACTTCGACAACCGCACGCAGGTGGTCTACCAGCAGCAGAACTACAACGTGACCGCGCTGGAGCAGGGCGACCAGGTGCAGCTCCGCCTGCAGCAGGACAACCAGGGCAACTACTACACCGACTACATCCTGGTCACCCGCAGCGTGCAGGACGCCAACGGCGGCTACAACAACACCGGCGGCTACAACAACGGCACGAACAACGGGGGATACAGCAACAGCGGCTACACGCAGGCCGAGGGACGCGTGACCTGGGTGGACCTGCAGCGCGGCCAGTTCGGGCTGAGCACCAACCGCGGCAACCTGACCGTGCTGATGCCCTACAACTCGAACTCCACCGACGCGGGGCGCTTCCGCAACCTGCGCCAGAACGACTACGTGCGCGTGGAGGGCCAGCTGGTGAACAACAGCACCCTCCAGCTCCAGCGCTTCTACTGATCCGCTGATCGCGAACGCAGTTCGGGCGGCTTCCCCACACGGGGAGGCCGCCCGATGTTCTTGAACAGAAAAGTCTCACGCAGAGGCCGCAGAGGTCGCGGAGAACTCAGCGCCGAGGTTGGTTCTCTGCGTCCTCTGCGGCCTCTGCGTGAGACTCGTTGTTGACGAGCCGGTCGCTGCTGGAGAACCGCCTGTCGCCCCGCCGCCCCGGCCGGTAAGATAATCTTCTTTCCGTCCGAACAGTGTTCAACCGGAGGTGAGATGGACGCTGCATCGACCGCTCCGCCGCAGCCGTTGCGCGTGGCCGTCGCCGGCGCCTCGGGGCTGATCGGGTCGGCGCTCGTCCGGCGGCTGGAGAGGGACGGGCACACGGTGCTGCGCCTGGTCCGCCGCGACCCCAGGGGAGCGGGCGAGGCGCGCTGGGACCCCGCGTCCGGCTCGGTGGACGCCGGTGCGCTGGCCGGCGTGGACGCGGTGGTGAACGTGGCGGGCGAGAACGTGGGCGAGCGCTGGACCGGCGAGCGCCGCCGCATCCGCGCCAGCCGCGTGGAGGGGACGCGGCTCCTCGCCGAGGCGATGGCCGGGCTGCAGCCGAAGCCGCGCGTGCTGGTGAACGCCTCGGCCGTCGGCATCTACGGCGAGCGCGGCGACGAGCGGGTGGACGAGATGAGCCCCGGCGGCGAGGGCTTCCTGGCCGAGGTCGTGCGCGAGTGGGAAGCGGCCACGGCGCCCGCGTCCGGCGCGGGGATCCGCGTGGTGCTGCCGCGCATGGGCGTGGTGTTGAGCGCCCGTGGCGGCGCGCTGGCCAAGATGCTGACGCCGTTCCGCCTGGGCGCGGGCGGCACGATGGGAAGCGGGCGCCAGTGGATGAGCTGGGTGTCGCTCGACGACGCGGTGGACGTGATGTACCTGTCGCTGGTCGACGAGCGCCTCACCGGTCCCGTCAACGTCGTCGCCGGCGCGGTGACGAACGAGCAGTTCACGCGCACGCTGGCCAGGGTGCTGAACCGCCCGGCATTCGTCCCCGTGCCGGCGTTCGCGCTGAAGCTGGCGTTCGGCGACATGGCGAAGGAGACGATCCTGATCTCCCAGCGAGTGGAGCACCGCAAGCTCACCCAGCTCGGCTACAGCTTCGCCCACCCCGAGCTCGAAGGCGCCCTCCGCGCGGCGTTGAAGGAGAAAAACTGATTGGCTCACACGGAGGAAACGGAGGGAACGGAGGGAGATCGGCGTCGCACCGTCATCCCTCTGTTACCTCCGTTCCCTCCGTGTGATTCTTTCTTTATAGATCCCAACGCGGTGGCGGAGGGCGGCGGCAAGATGGCGAGGCTCGTCCACCAGCAGGCCGATGCGGGTGATGCCGCGCTTGCGGCCGCCGTACAGCCCGCGCGCCTCCACCGGGCCGTTCAGCTCGATCATCAGCCGCGGTGGGGCGAAGATGGCCGCGTGGAGATACCCGGCCGCGCGGCGGCTCGCCGGCGCCGCGCGCACCTCCGCGACGGCGGCGATGCGCTCGAAGGGGACGTGCGCCTCGTGCAGCATCCCGATGCGCACCCGCAGCCCGTCCGGCGCGACGACGGTCGGGCGGAGGACGATGGAGCGGCCGAGCCCCACGAGCCACATCACCGAGTACACGCTCAGCCCCGTCAGCGCCCACGCCGCGTGCGGGCTCCACTGGCCCACCAGCAGGTGCACCCCCGCCGCCTCCACCACGCAGGCGAACGCGAGCGCGCCGATCACCCCCGTCGTCCCGCTCTTCCGGTGCTGTGAGAACGCGACGTCGGCGTCACCCACCGCCGGCTTCGCGCGCCAGGAGAGGAGCGCGTACCAGCACAGGGCGACCTCCGCCGCGACGGCATCCGCGATGCGCGGGTAGCGCACGATCTCGCCGACGGCGGCGCGGACGGCGGCCAGCACGTCGCCGCGCAGGTGCGTGCCGGAGCGGAGCAGGCGCCACGCGCGGACGGCGCCCCATCCCAGCAGCCACACCTCCGCGGGCGCGGTCAGCAGCCGCGCGTAGCCCAGGTACTGCTGGTCCGCCGCGGGAAGCACCAGCAGCCCCGCGTACCCGCTCGCGATCACCACGGGGATGACGGTGAACCAGCGCATCCCGCGCGGGCGCACGACCAGCAGCCAGAAGAAGAAGGGGACGGTGATGAGGAGATCGAAGGAAATCGCGGCGGCGCCCAGCTGCGGGTTCCGCGAGAAGAGCGGCGACGCGGCGACGGTCAGCGCCGTCGCATAGACGCCCAGGGCGATCAGTCCGAAGCCGGCCAGCGGGAGCGCCGCGGCGCGACGAGTGCTCATGGGTGCGCTCTCGGGTTCGGTGAACGTCGATCGAGCGATGGAGCGGCCATCCGCGCCGCCGCCCGCAATCTGCCGCTCCCCCACCCCGCGAACATCCGAAAGACCCTGACGCACGCGGGGAAATCCCCCACAACCGCCGATTCTCCGGGCGCGAGATGACCCGCAGTCTCCCCGACAGCGTGGGATGATGCGGCGACGACGCATCCCCGCCGCGCCGCGGGCCGCAATGGATGTGCATTCCGATCGGATGTCATTCCGAGCGGCGCCGCTGCTCCGAACCTTCGATCGCGCCGATGCGGGGCGGCGCCCGAGGAATCTGTGGCGTGCGTCCGAGCGACAGGCGGTCTGTGGCCCGGGAGCCGGCCACAGATTCCTCAGGCGCCACGGCTTCGGCATGGAGGACAGGGCGGCGTAGCGCCTTCGGAATGACATGCCTATTCCTTCCGCCAATGCACAATTGATCCGGAGATTCGGTATAAGTACTGAACTGAGTTGCAGTTGCAGTTCACCTCTCCTGCTGTCGGGAGAGGTCGAAAATCTGGAAGGGCGAAGACGGGGGTTTGTCTTCGCCCTTCCAGATTTTCGGGTGAGGGCCTCGGAGGCGGGCTCGCGCACGATACCTGCGTTTTCGCCGCGCGATTGCCGGAATTTCCTTGCTCCGACACCCACGCGGGGGACACGCAGACATGGGCATCTCGCTGAAGCCCGAGCACGTGAAGCGCTATCGCGACATCGCGAAGCTGATGCTGAAGTACGGGCGCAGCGACCTGGTGCAGACCGCCGGGCTGGAAGACGCGCTGCTGCAGGAAGACGCCGCCGCGGCCGGCCAGCCCGCGCCCGGCGCGCCCGAGGCGTCGGAGCTGGCCGACGACCTGGAGAAGCTGGGCCCCACCTTCATCAAGCTGGGCCAGCTCCTTTCCACCCGCCCCGACCTCCTCCCGCAGCCCTACATCGACGCGCTCGCCCGGCTGCAGGACGACGTGGCCCCCTTCTCCGCCGAGGAGGCGGGAACGATCGTGGCCGAGGAGCTGGGCGTGCGCGTCAGCAAGGCGTTCGCCGACTTCGAGGCCGAGCCGATGGCCGCGGCGTCGCTCGGGCAGGTGCACCGCGCGCACCTCCGCGACGGCCGCCCCGTGGCGGTCAAGGTCCAGCGTCCCGGCATCCGCCAGCAGATCGCGGAGGACCTCGACGCGCTCGACGAGATCGCCCAGTGGATGGACCGGCACACGAAGACGGGGCGCCAGTACGAGTTCGGCCGCACGCTGCAGGAGTTCCGCAAGACGCTGGTGGCCGAGCTCGACTACCGCCGCGAAGCCGCCAACCTCTCCACCCTGGGCGAAAACCTGGCCGAGTTCCCGCGCATCGTCGTTCCCTCGCCCGTCGACGACTACACCACGTCGCGGGTGCTGACGATGGAGTTCGTGCGGGGGAAGAAGATCACCTCCCTTTCCCCGCTGGCGCATCTGGAGATCGACGGGGCGGCGCTGGCCGAGGAGCTGTTCCGGGCGTACCTCAAGCAGATCCTGATCGACGGCTTCTTCCACGCCGATCCCCATCCGGGCAACGTCTTCCTGACCGACGACGGCCGCATCGCCCTGCTGGACCTGGGGATGGTGGGGCGGATCAGCCCCGAGCTGCAGGAGCAGCTGGTCAAGCTGGTCCTCGCCATCAGCGAGGGGCACGGCCCCGAGGCGGCGCAGATCACCATCGACCTGGGCGAGAAGAAGCCGGACTTCGACCGCGGCTCCTTCGAGCGCACCACCAGCGACCTGGTGAACGCGTTCCAGGGCTCCACCGCGAAGGACGTGCAGGTGGGCCGCATCATGCTCGAGGTGTTCCGCTCCGCCGCCGAGAACGGCATCCGCCTCCCTGCGGAGATGGCCATGCTGGGGCGCGCGCTGCTGGCGCTGGACCAGGTGGGCCGCACGCTCGACCCGGAGTTCGACCCCAACGCCTCCATCCGCCGCAACGTCAGCAGCCTGATGCAGCGGCGGATGCTCAAGTCGCTCAGCCCGCAGCGGGTGTTCGCCAACCTGCTGGAGATGAACGAGCTGGCGCAGAAGCTCCCCGGCCACCTCAACCGCGCGCTCGACTCCGTGGCCGACGGCCGCGTGAACGTGCGCGTGCGCGTGGCCGAGGAGGTGTGGATGATGGAGGGGATGCAGAAGATCGCCAACCGCCTGACCACCGGCCTGATCGTGGCCGCGCTGATCCTGGGCGCGGCGCTGATGATGCGCGTGCAGACGCGCTTCACCATCTGGGGCTATCCCGGGCTGGCGATGCTCTTCTTCCTGGCCGCCGCGCTGCTCGGGCTCTGGCTGATCTTCTCCATCGTCCGCGCCGACGTGCACCGTCCGGCGAAGCCTCCGGCGCCGTAGACGCGGGCGCGGCCCCCGCCTTGCCCATCTCCCCCCGTGCCGGAGAGACGTCCCGCGCCTCTCCGGCCCGCGCTGCATCCCTCCGTGGACGGCGCGGGCGGGCTGGCTCCCTCTGGCAGAATGTCGTTGCGGCGCATAAGCTTTCCCCAGCGGTCACCGCATCTTCCGACCCCTCCCGCCGCAGCCTCGGCCCGGCCACACCGATCCCCGTCTTCCTTACCCACAGGAGATCCAATGCACCGCACCGTCATCTTCTCCGCCCTCGCACTGTCCCTCGTGGGGGTCACCGCCCCGGCCCGCGCGCAGGACCAGTGGGAGCAGCAGGTGACCCGCCTCCTCGACGAGGCCTCGCGCATCGCCCGCAACAACGGGCTCAGCCGCACGCACCAGCCCTACATCGGCTCGCTGCGCGAGGGCCGCAACACCAGCCACACCCTCCAGCTCAACGGCGGCACGCGCTACCAGATCATCGGCGTGTGCGACAACGACTGCAGCGACTTCGACCTGCGCCTGTTCGACCCGCGCGGCAACATGGTCGAGGAGGACGTGCTCACCGACGACACGCCGGTGCTGAGCATCACCCCGCGCGTGAGCGGCACGTACACGGTGCGCGCGATCATGACCACGTGCAGCGACGAGCCCTGCCGCTACGGCATCGGCGTGTACGGCTCGCGCGGCGGCGCCGTCTCGTCGAACAACAACAGCGGCGGCGGCGACCAGTGGGAGGCGCAGGTGACCCGCCTGCTGGGCGAGGCCGCGCGCATCGCCACGCAGAACGGGCTGCGGCGCACGCACCAGCCCTACATCGGCTCGCTGCGCGAGGGCGCCAACGCCAGCCACACCATCCAGCTCAACGGCGGCACGCGCTACCAGATCATCGGCGTGTGCGACAACGACTGCAGCGACTTCGACCTGCGGCTGTTCGACCCCAGCGGGCGGATGGTGTCGGAGGACGTGCTGACCGACGACACCCCCGTGGTGAGCGTGACGCCGCGCCGGACCGGCACCTACACCGTCCGCGCGATCATGACCACCTGCAGCGACGAGCCCTGCCGCTACGGCATCGGCGTCTACGGCCGGTAAACCGATCCGATAGATCGCACCGCGGCCCACGGAGATGCCTCTCCGTGGGCCGTTCTCTTGCCCTCACCCGCGAATCTGTCATTCCGAGCGGCGCCGCCGCACCGTCCCCTCGTGCACGCCGATGTCATGCGGCGCCCGAAGAATCTGTGATCTGCGTCCGAGCGACAGGCGGGCTGTGGCTCGGGAGCCGGCCACAGATTCCTCAGGCGCCACGGCCTCGGCATGGAGGACAGGGCGGCGCAGCGCCTTCGGAATGACAGTCCGGGGTCCGACGCGTGATCACGCCTCCACGCCGCCCGTCATCTCGATCTCCAGCCCGAACGTCTCCTCGAACAGGCCGCCCTTCCGGCGCAGGGCCCAGCGCTCCAGCAGCAGGTCGCCCTCGCCGTCCACCTCCAGCAGCAGCCGGTTGCCGCGGACCTTCGCCGCCACCGCGCGCACGGCCTGGATGTGCTCGCGGTCCAGCGCGTCCGCGATGCGCAGCAGCGACGCCAGCTTCACGACGAGATTACGGTCGTCCTCCTCCAGCGCGGTGAACGCCACGTGGTGCTCCGCGGGCACTCCCTTGCGGTGATACCGCGCCACGTTGGCCACGATGTCCGTCTCGCGCGGCGTGAACTCGGGGATCTCGCTGTTGCCGATCAGGTAGAGCGAGTGCTTGTGGTGCTTCTTGTAGCCCACGAACGCGCCGATGTCGTGCAGCACCGCCGCCGCCAGCAGCATCCGCCGGTCCGCCGCGTCCATCCCGTGCACGCGCTGCAGCTGGTCGAACAGCGACGCCGCCAGCCGCGAGACGTGCAGCGCGTGCGCCTCGTTGAAGAGATATCTCCGCCCCAGCGCCACGCATCCGGCTACCGCCTGCCGGTCCTTGCGGTCCTCGTGCGCCTGGTGGCTGGCCAGGTCGTCGGCCAGGTCGAGCAGCACGCCGTCCTTCAAGCCGACGGCGGGAACGAGCACCTCCGCCGCGTCCACCAGCGACGCCACCCGCTCGTAGATCATCGCCGCGGGGAGGATCACGTCCGCGCGGTCCTCGCGCAGGCCCAGCACGTCCACGCGCTGGCGGTACGACAGCCGCGACAGCAGCTCGATCACCCCGCGCAGCGACTGCAGCGGCACCGCGGCCACCTTCCCCCGCGCCACGTCCGCGCCGGCCAGCTTCGCCAGCGCCTCGGCGTTGCCGCCGGTGGCCACCATCCCGCGCGGGTTCCAGTGCGCCGCGATGGTGGGGATCTGCAGCGTGGCCGCGTACTCGCGCAGCAGCCGCTGGAAGCGCCCCGGCTCGTCGCCCGCCGTCGACAGCTCCTCCAGCAGCCGCACCGAGCCCATCACGTGGCTCTCGCTCCACAGGATGCCGCTGGCGTCCACCAGCGACACCTCCACGCTGCCGCCGCCCACGTCCACCGTGATCCACTTCTCCTCGCCCATCCCCACCCGGTTCGCCACGGCGAGGTAGACGAGGCGCGCTTCCTCCTGCCCGGTGATGGTCTCCAGCTCGATCCCCGCGTCGCGGCGCACGCGCTCCACCAGCTCGCGGCCGTTACGGCTCTCGCGCGTCGCGCTGGTCGCCACCGCGCGGTAGTCCTCGATCCCCAGCGCCTCCATCCGCGCGCGGAACCGCGCGATCGCCTCGGCCGCCGCGTCGATCGCCTCCGGCGTCAGCTTCCCCGTGAGGAACACGTCATGGCCCAAGCGCACGGGCACGCGCTCCTCCTCCAGCACGCGGTACTCGCCCGGCGCGCTGAACTCCGCCGCCAGGAAGCGGATGGCGTTCGAGCCCACGTCCACCGCCGCCACGCGCAGCGGGAATGGAGATTCCTCCGTGTCGGCCTTCTTCCGTCGCCTGCCGGGGAGCTGGAGCTGCGGCATCAGCCTCATCCACACCGTCTTGATTCGCTCTGGTGAATGCATCTCCGGGCAGCATCTAACCGCCACCCTCGCCGCGGTCAAGCAGCGCGCCACGGGAGATACACGATCGGCGCAATCCGCCCCGGCAGAAGCGTGCCGCCATCTCCAGATCGGGGTGATGCGGATCACGTCGCGGGCGATGTCGTCCGCGCGCTTCGACTCGCATCATCGCCGGCGAGAATCTCTCAACCGATTCGATCGGGGGGTTGGGCGAGGATCAACCCGGCGTGCGCCTGGGCGATCATCCTGCCTTCAATAACGACGATAGTTAAGCCGATGCTTAACTATCCGCCCCACCTCGGCAGCACCATCGTGCACCACCCGCTCGCCGTCTTCGTGGGACGACAGGACGACCACCTTCCTACCGAATCTCCGGTTCACTGTGCATTGGAGAAGGAAGATGTCATTCCGAAGGCGCTGCACCGACCTGTCCTCCATGCCAAAGCCGTGGCGCCTGAGGAATCTGTGGCCGGCTTCCGAGCCACAGGCCGCCTGTCGCTCGGACGCATGCCACAGATTCCTCGGGCGCCGCCCGGCATCCGCGCGATTGAAGATTCGGAGCAGCGGCGCCGCTCGGAATGACATCCGGCCGGAATGCACAATCAATTGCGGCAGCCCGTAAATTCCTCAGGAATCCGCGGATACCAGCCCCACGCCGAGCCTTCCGGCCACGCACCGCAGCATCGTTGCACACCACCTGATCGCCGTCTTTTGGCGATGCCAGCCCCCGCACCCTGATACGTGCGCGGCGATGACCCGGTCGGCGGGCCGGACGATCATCGTGCCGCGACAATCCGCGGATACCAACCCCGTGCCGAGCCTTCCGGCCACGCTCCGGCAGCATCGTTGCAGACCATCCGATCGACGTCTTTTGGGGGATGCGTGAAGTTCGAACGAGCGTTGGGTTCGCGGTTGACCGGGGAATGGGCGGGCGGTAATGTTCAGATTCGTCAAACCCGCGCGGAACGCCAACTTCCGGCCATCGACGGCCCGGCGCGGAGCACCCTGAGACGGGACGGATGAAGGAGCTCATCACCCTCCGCGTGAACGGCGATACGCACCAGGCGGCGGTGCCCACGCACTGGACGCTGCTCGAGGCGCTGCGCTACAGCATCGGCCTCACCGGCAGCAAGCAGGGGTGCGACAAGGGCGACTGCGGTGCCTGCACCGTGTGGGTCGACGGCGTGCCCACCCTCTCCTGCATCACCCCCGTCTACGAGGCGGTGGGGCACGAGGTGCGCACCGTGGAGGGGCTGGCCGGCTTCCGTACCCGTCCCGGTGTGCCGCACCCGCTGCAGGACGCGTTCGACCTCTGCGGCGCCGCGCAGTGCGGCTTCTGCACCCCCGGCATCCTGATGAGCGCCGCCGCCCTGCTCGAGGAGAACGTGACGCCCACGCGCGACGACATCCGCGAGGCCCTCAGCGGCAACCTCTGCCGCTGCACCGGCTACACCAAGATCCTCGACGCCGTCGAGATGGCCGCCGCCACCCTCCGCGGCGACCGCCCCGCGAGCGACGACGACCCGCACGGGCCGGCGGTGCTGCTTCCGGGGGACGAGGCGCTCGAGCGGATGGCGGATGATGCGGCTGGCGCGGAGAAGGAGGTGGTGCTGTGAGCGGGATACCTGCTGAGGGCCGCCTGCCGTCCCCCCCACCCCCGGCCCCTCCCCCACGAGGGGGGAGGGATGGGGGAGGGGAGACCTCAGCGCATTCCGAGACGCCTGCGCGCTGGGACGTGCCCGACGCGCTCCGCGTCCGCATGCGCGACGTCGCGCGCGAGCACCGGAAGCATCCCACCTCCAGCGAGTCGCTCCTCTGGGAGTGCCTGCGCGGAACGAAGCTCGACGGGCGCAAATTCCGCCGACAGCAGCCGATCGGCCCGTTCATCGTGGACTTCTACTGCCCCGAGGAACGGCTCGTCGTGGAAGTCGATGGCAAGATCCACGAGCGCCAGCAGCGCGAGGATGCGGATCGCCAGGAAGCGCTGGAGTCGCTCGGCCTCCGCTTCGTCCGCGTAACGCATGAAGAGGTCATCCTCGACCTCCAATCAGCCCTCGCGAAGATCCGTGCGGCCTTCGCGGTAAGTACTCCCCTCCCCCATCCCTCCCCCCTCGTGGGGGAGGGGCCGGGGGTGGGGGGGATCCGCGCCGCGGCCGCACCGGGGCTCGTCCCGCGCGCTGATGCCGAGGAGGTGTCGAGATGACCGACTGGAAGCGCGCATCCGAGCCCCCCGCCGAGGGCGGCGGGTCGCAAACGCCGCTGGTGAACGCGGTCGAGCACCCCGACACCGGCTCCGTCCCCCTGCACCCGCGCGACGACGGCTACAACGCCGAGCTCACCGTCATCGGCCGACGCATGCGCAAGACCGACGGGCTGGCCAAGTCCACCGGCCGCGCGCGCTACACCGACGACATTACCCTCCCCGGGATGCTGCACGGCAAGATCCTCCGCTCGCCGCATCCCCACGCGAAGATCCTCTCCATCGACACCTCCGCGGCCGAGGCGCTCCCCGGCGTCTTTGCCGTCGTCACCGGCGCGGAGATGCCCACGCCGTACGGCATCATCGTCTGGACACCCGACGAGCAGGCGCTGGCGACGGAGAAGGTGCGCTACATCGGCGACGCCGTGGCCGCCGTGGCCGCCGTCGACGAGGAGACGGCGAACCGCGCGCTCGACCTCGTCCGCGTCGAGTACGAGCTCCTCCCCGCCATCCTCGACCCCGAGCAGGCGCTCACCCCCGAGGCCGCCGCCACGCCCATCCACGAGCCGAAGAAGGAGGGGCACAACGGCAACATCTCCAAGATCGTCAAGCTCGAGTTCGGCGATCTCGATGCCGGCTTCCGCCGGGCCGACGCGGTGATCGAGGGGGAGTATTTCTTCGAGGGCACCACGCACACGCCCATCGAGCCGCACTGCGCCATCGGGATGTGGGAAGAGGGCGGCGCGGGCGTGGGACGGCTCACCGTCTGGTCGTCCACCCAGGTGCCGCACTACCTGCACCGCGAGCTGGCCAAGGTGCTGGAGCTGGACCCCGCGCGCGTCCGCGTCATCCAGCCGCCCGTCGGCGGGGGGTTCGGGGGGAAGAGCGAGCCGTTCGACCTGGAGTTCTGCGTCGCGAAACTGGCGATGAAGACCGGGCGCCCGGTGAAGATCCTCTACACCCGCGAGGAAGTCTTCTACGCCCACCGCGGCCGCCATCCCTTCAAGATGAAGTACCGCGTCGGGGCGACGGCCGACGGGAAGCTCACCGCCGTCGACGCGAAGACGTTGCTGGACGGCGGCGCGTACTCGTCGTTCGGGCTGGTGACCACGTACTACTCGGGGCAGCTGCTCACGGCGCCCTACGAGATGCCGGCGTACCGCTTCCACTCCACGCGCGTCTTCACCAACAAGCCGGCGTGCGGGCCCAAGCGCGGCCACGGCAGCGTGCAGCCCCGCTTCGCCTTCGAGGTGTCGCTCGACAAGCTGGCCGAGCGGCTGGGGATCGACCCCATCGAGCTGCGCCGGCGCAACTTCATGGGCGGCTACCGGCGCACCGTCAACGAGCTGCGGGTGACCTCCAACGGCTTCCTGCAGTGCCTGGACTCCGTCGAGCGCGCCAGCGGGTGGAAGGCGAAGTTCCGGAAGATGGGGTACGGCCGCGGGCTCGGCGTGGCCGGCTCGTGCTACATCTCGGGGACGAACTATCCCATCTACCCCAACGCCATGCCGCAGTCCGCCGTGCAGATCCAGGTGGACCGGTCGGGACGGGTGACGGTGTTCAGCGGCGCGTCGGACATCGGCCAGGGATCCGACTCCGTCCCCGCCTACATCGTCTGCGAGGAGCTGGGCGTCCCGCTCGACTACGTGCGGGTGGTCGCAAGCGACACGGATCTGACGCCGGTGGACCTAGGCGCCTACTCGTCGCGCGTGACCTTCATGATGGGCAACGCCTGCATCGACGCCGCGCGGAAGATCCGCAGGCAGGTGCAGGAGGCCGTCGCCGAGGAGTGGGGCGTCTCCCCCTCGCGCGTCCTTCTCGCCGGCGGGCGGGCGATGGACGGGCAGGACACGGGGCGGCAGATCCCCATCCGCGAGGCGTTCAACCTGGCCGAGGCCAGGTTCGGGACGCTGGGAAGCGTGGGATTCTACAACACTCCCAAGGACGTGCACGGCGACTACCGCGGGGGGACGATCGGCGCGTCGCCCGCGTACTCGTTCACCGCGCACGTGGCCGAGGTGGAGGTGGACCCCGACACCGGGTTCGTGGAGGTGAAGACGATCTGGGTGGCGCACGACTGCGGCCGCGCGCTCAACCCCGCCATCGTCGAGGGGCAGATGGAGGGCTCGGCGTACATGGGCTTCGCCGAGGCGCTGATGGAGCAGCACATCGTGAAGGACGCGGACCACGGCCGCGCGGGGCTGCACGACGCGCCGTCGCTGCTGGACTACCGCATCCCCACCTCGCTGGACACGCCGGAGCTGCGCTCGCTGATCGTGGAGTCCATCGACCCCGAGGGCCCGTACGGCGCCAAGGAGGCCGGCGAGGGCCCGCTGCACCCCTCCATCCCCGCCATCGCCAACGCCATCTACGACGCCGTGGGCGTGCGCCTGGACGCGCTCCCCTTCTCCCCCCCGCGCGTGTGGCGGGCCCTGCAGGAGAAGGCCGCCGCCCAGCGCGAGCCCGAGCGCTTTGCCGCCGACTGACCGCGCGAAAGAGGCCACAGCAATCTATCGCGCAGTCTGGACGATCATGTTAGCTTCCAGAGTGAACGACGCTCTGGACGGCAAACGTTTACGCGGCAACTGGGCAAACGGCTCTCATGGCGAAGGCGATCTCGGGCTACGCCGCGTACCGCTTCCTCGTCCGGGTGAAGCGAGGGCGATGGGTTCCCGAACCCGGCGAGCTGTACATCCTGGACCTCGGCCGTAAGGCCACGGTCCGCGATCTCCGCTGGGTGAAGGGCCAGGCCGAGATCGTGGACGACAAGCTCGTGGTGATGGCGCCGTCGGGGTGGAGAAATGCCCGTGCGCGCGGAGCACTTCTCTCCTCCCTGATGGACTACGAGGACTGCCACAAAGGCGATGGCGTGGCTGTTACGTCAACCGTGGCTTTCCTGATCGACGCGCCCCACCGCCGTTCGATCTGCGCGGACGTCTCGTGGTACACCGGGCCGCGCTCTGGCCCCGATTTCCCACCGGTCGCGCCCGTGTTTGCCGCCGAGGTCCGCGACTACGCGAACTACGGCAATGAAGCGGAGGAGCACTTCGCCATCAAGCTGGGCGACTACTTCGCCGCGGGGACGAAGGTCGTTTGGGACGTTGACGTGCTGCGCGAGGAGCTGATCCGCGTATACCGCGCGGACGATCCGGAGAATCCCACCATCTACCGCCGCGACGGTGTCGCGGAGGCGGAGCCCGCCGTGCCCGGATGGCGCTTCCCCGTAAACGAATTGTGGGACGATTGAGATCGTCGCGTTAGATTGGCCTGCGTAGCATCCGCATACCTGCCGCTCGATTCTTTTCCAACCATGCGCCGCACCCTCCTCCTGGCCGCCATCGCGGCCGCGTTCGCCGCGCCGTCCGCCGCGGCGCAGCACTGCTGGCCGACCGGCATCGCGCTGCTGGTGCGCGACGCGCAGGGCGCCATCATCGACCCGCGTCCGCTGGTGGACGGCATGCAGTACTCTCCGCAGCGAGGAGAGACCGAGGGCTTCTCCGACTTCAGGGTGCGCGCGGCGCTGATCGATCCCGAGGAGACCAACAACTTCGACCGCGCGGGGGGCACGCCGGTGATCATCTGGTACGGCCAGGGCGACTGCCGGGTGGACATGCGCGAGGTGGTGCTCCGCCGCGGGCCGACGGTGATGCGACTGTGGATGGACCTGCACGTGGACTCCGACGCGCGCCCCGGCCCGTCGGACTTCCTGCTGGAGACGCCACCCTTCGCATCCGGCACCTGGCGGCTGGACGTCTGCTCGCTTCCCGAGGGCGTGCTCCACCACTACACGCCCATCCCGACCCGCTGGGTGCGCGTCTCCGCCTTGGGCGATCCGGGGACACCCTGGCAGCCGCCGCAGGGCTGCGGCGCGGGGCGCTGAACGATGCGCCGCCTCCCGCTCTTTCCGCTGCCGACGGTGCTCCTCCCCGGGGCGCCGATGCCGCTGCACATCTTCGAGCCGCGCTACCGGCAGATGGTGGCGCACTGCGTGGAAGGCGACGAGCGCTTCGGCCTCGTCTACCACGACCCGGACCGCGAGGGGCCGTTCCACCCCGACGAGGAGCGCGTGGGCACCGTTGCGCGCATCATGAAGTACGATCCACTCCCCGACGGGCGGTCGATGATCCTCTGCAAGGGCGAGGAGCGGTTCGTCATCCGCGAGGGTGTGGAGGGCGGCGCGCCGTACTACGAGGCGGTGGTGATGCCGTACGACGACGAGGCCGCGCCCGATCCCCGGCTTCCCGCGCGGCGCCGCCAGTCCATCGCGCTCTTCCACCGCGTGCTGCGCGAGGCGATCGAGGCGCCGCCGCCGTATCCCCACGTCGACCCGGAGCGTGAGGTGGCGTTCCGCCTGGCGCAGACGGTGCGCATCGACCCGGCGTGGCTGCAGCGGCTGCTGGAGACGCGCGACGAGCGCGACCGCCTCGACCAGATCGACGACCTCCTCCGCTCCGTCCTGGAAGCCCACGCCCGCGGCGAATGGAGCCCGCAGGCGGAGGGCGACGAGTGATCCGTCCCGCCCGCGACCCTTCCGCGGTTCCAACCGTCCGTCCACTCTGCTAGATTGAGAGCCGACGCTCTCAACCCACACCGCCGGACCCGATGTCTTCGTCGCGACGCTCGTTCCTGCGCAACCTGGCGCTTTCCGCGGCCGCGCTCGCCATGCCGAAATCGCTCGACGCCTCGTCCGTGCTGGCCGCCATCGCCCCCGCGGACCGCGAGCGGCTGGCGGCGTGGCTGCGCACGCTGCAGCGCGACGGGCTGGCCTCGCCGCGGGCGCCGCTGGGACGCGCGGTGGCACGCGTCGGCGAGCTGGCGCTGGGCACGCCGTACAAGGCCTTCACGCTGAACGAATACCTCGCCGGCGGCGGCCCCGTCCCCGCGCACGAGCCGGTGACCGCGTACCTGACCGTGTTCGACTGCGTGACGCTGGTGGAGTCGACGCTCGCCGTCGCGCGGGCGTCGGCCACGCCGGGCGCGGGGTGGGACGACTTCGTGCGCGAGATCGAGCGGATGCGCTACCGCGGCGGCGCGCGGAGCGGATACGCGAGCCGGCTGCACTACTGGAGCGAGTGGATCTCCGACAACGCCGCGCGCGGGCTGGTGCGCGACCTTGGACCGGAGCTGGGTGCCGTGGAGGACCGGCGGCCGCTGCGGTTCATGACCACGCACCGCGCGTCGTACCCCGCGCTGCGCGACGACGCCGTGTTCGCCGACATCGCGGCGATGGAGCGGCGGCTGGACGCGCAGCCGCGGCACCTCGTGGCGAAGGAGCACATCCCCGCGGTGATGGACCGCATCCAGACGGGCGACGTGCTGGGCTTCGCCTGCTCCATCGAAGGGCTGGACTGCACGCACACGGGTCTCGCGTACCGCGACCGCGCGGGCGTCCTCCGCGTCCTGCACGCCCCGCTCTCCGGCGGCGAGGTGCAGATCAGCCGCGGCACGCTGCCGGAGTACGTCGCCGGGCTGCGCAGCGGCACCGGCATCCTCGTCGCCCGGCCGCTGCGGGGCTGAACCTCGCACGGAGGATGAAGATCGAGAGGGCGCATCCCCCGCGAATGCGCCCTCAAGTCGTACGGAATCTCCGATCAGCTGCCGTGGTGGAAGTGCGGAAGTGCGTGAGTGCGGAAGTGCGGCCCGACGCACTCACGCACTCACGCACTCACGCACTCACGCACGTGTCTTATGCGTCGCGCCGGGCGCGGACGGCGAGGTACCAGGGAGTCTTCATGAACTTCTCGTACTCCTCCGGGTTGGCGTGGCGAAACGCCTCCACGGGCTGCGGCTCGATCAGCCGCTCGACCACGAACCCGGCGCCGGCGAGCGCCTCGGTGATGGCCGTGAGCGGCCGGCGGTAGAAGGCCACCTTCCCGACCACGTCCCACGCGCTCTCCAGGCGCTCGGTGGCGAAGTAGTCCGGCGTCTGGTAAAGCATCCAGGTCATGAACGGGTGGTGGGTGGAAAAGACCAGGTGCCCGCCCGGCCGCAGGACGCGCGCGAGCTCGCGGAGCAGCACGTCCCAGTCCTGGACGTAGTGCAGGGCGAGCGGGCTGAGGACGAGCTCGAAGGCGGCGTCGGCGGCGAAGTCCAGCGGCTGCGCGAGATCTGCCTGAAGCACGTGCGCGCGGTCGCCCACGCGGGCGCGGGTCAGCTCCACGAAGCGCGGCGCCGCGTCGAAGGCGGTGACCTCCGCGCCCTGCGCCACCAGCTGCTCGGTGTACCACCCCGGGCCGCAGCCGGCGTCCAGCACGCGCGTTCCCGCCAGCGGGGGGAGGAGGGAAAGCACCGCCGGCCGCTCGTAGAAGGCGTTGAGCGGCCGGGTGTCGACCTCGGCGGCGTAGCGGTCGGCGATCTCCTGGTAGACGGGCCGCTCGGTCGTTGCGGCTCCCTGTTCGTCAAGCATCGGTCCCCCTTCCGGCGCCGGGGCGCCACGTCTGCATCTCCGTCGGTGCGGTCTCCGATCGATCCTGACTCACGCGTTCTCCCCGATCATTTGTTAAGGCGCCTCCTACGCGGTCCACTATCGGCTCGCCAGGAGGTGTGCCGCCGGTACTGGCGGCAAACTCGAAGCAGCTCACGCCGGCGCGGGCGTCCGGACCGACGTTGCCGCGTGGACGAAGGCGCGCGCCAGCGGCGGCGTGTGCGCCTGCAGCGCGGCGCGCTCGGGCTGGAAGAGCGTGGCGATGAAGAACGGGTGCCCGGGCAGCTCCAGCGCGCGCGGCGACCCGTCGGGATCGAACGCGGTGAAACGCATCCCGCCGCGCTCCAGCGCCTCGCGGTACTCCGGGTTCAGCCCGAAGCCGCACATGTACTCTTCCTCGATCTCCTCCACACCGTAGATCTCGCGGATCCTCGATCCCTCCTCCAGCCGCACGCGCCCCGCCTCGCCGCGCAGCGCGCATGCCAGCGGCGTGACAACCAGCGTCCCGCCATCGGGATGTGTCTCCGCGTGGTCCGCATCCCCCAACCCGCAGACGTCGCGCGCGAACTCGATGGCCGCGTGCTGGAAGCCGGCGCAGGTGCCCAGGAACGGCATCCCGCGCACGCGGGCGCGGCGGATGGCGGCCAGCGCGCCCTCCATGCTGCGGTACGGCGACGCGGGAACCACCCAGATCGCGTCCACGTGGCCCAGCGCGCCCTCCTCGTCCGCGGCGGCCTCCTCGGTCGCCACCCACACCGCGTCGACGGTGCGGCCGAGCGAGAGCGCGGCCAGCCCCAGCGCCTTGGGGATGGCGCGGTGCGCCACGACGTCCGGGTCGTGGTCGCCGACCAGCGCGATGAACGTGGGCTCCATGGCCGGCCTCGGAGCTTGCGTGGCGGAGCTGTGGTGGGGTTCGGATCGAAAGATGATGCCCCGGCCGCCGCGGCGGAAGCCCCGGGGTCAGGCGCGGCCGATCTCCCTGGCCGCGGGCTCGGTGATGGCCGCGAGGCTGGAGAGGAGCATCCCCGCCATCATCCCGACGAAGGGGGAGGTGTAGAGGCCCGGGAAGTAGCTGCCCGCGCGGATGGCCAGCAGCGGGTGCGCGATCCCGTTCACCACGCCCGCGATGCCGAGGAACCAGAGCGGGAAGAGCGCGGCGCGGCGGCGGGCGAAGAGCGCGGGGACGCTCATCGTCCAGATGGCGAGCCAGAACACGTTGAAGAGGACGAAGAAGAGATCCGGCCACGGCGCGAGCCCCAGCAGCTCCGGGAAGCGCCGCGCGAAGCCCGTCTCCAGCTCCTCGCCGAAGTGCCCCGCCTGCAGCGCGATGGTAATGAAGGCGAGGCGCACGGCGTGGCGCAGCCGCGCCTCGTCCGCATCCGCGTAGCCGCGCGCGAGCGTCAGCACCAGCGCGATCACCGCGCCGATGGCCAGGCCGGAGGTGCCGATCACGATGCTGCGGAGTGATTCCATCTCCCTGCCACCGCCGAGGAAGGGCTACGAGCGCGACTCGGTCGAATCTACCGTCGCCCCCTCTCCCGCGCAGTACGACGCGGCCGTGCGCGCGAGGATGTCGGCGAGCCGGACATGGCTGTCGATGTCGGCCCACTCCTCCGTCTCGTGCGCGCCGGCGCCGCCGCCGCCGATCACCACCGTCTGCACGCCGGCCTTGCCGAGGAACGCGGCGTCCATCCAGAACGGGAAGCCGCGCGTCACCGGCTCGCTGCCCAGCACCTCGCCGGCGCAGCGGAGCACCGTCCGCACGATCGGCGCGTCCGCGGGCACCTCGAACGAGTCGCGGGTGAGCGTGGGACGGACCTCGGCGCGGAAGGTCGGGTCCTCCGCCGCCAGCGCGTCGGCGATGGCCTGCAGCTGGCCGACGACGAGTTGCTCCGTCTCGCCGGGCGTCATGCGGCGCTCGACGGTGAGGCGGCAGTGCGCGGCGTAGGTGCTGGCGCCGGTGCCGCCGTTCAGCACCGCCGCGTGCAGAGACGGAGGGCCGACCAGGGGATGAGGCTCGGAGGCGCGCAGCTCCTTCTCCAGCCGGTCGAGTTGGGCGAGAAAGCGACCCATGCGCATGTTGGCGTCGATGCCCAGGTCGAACTGGCTGCCGTGCGCGGCGCGGCCGAACGTCTCCACCTCGAGCCAGCAGAAGCCCTTGTGCGCCAGTCCGACGGCGAGCTCGGTGGGCTCGGTGACGATGGCGGCGTCGGCGGTCACGTGGCGCAGCACCTCCTGCATCCCGATGCTGGCCACCTCCTCGTCGGCCACGGCGGCGACCAGCACGTCGCCGGCGAGCCGCGCGCCGGCGTCGCGCAGCGCCTTGACCGCGGCGAGGGATGCGGCCAGGCCGCCCTTCATGTCGTACGTGCCGCGGCCGTACATCCGTCCGTCGCGCACCTCGGCGGAGAACGGATCGGGCATCTCCTCGACGCCGACGGTGTCGAGGTGCGCGTACAGCATCAGCGAGCGCCCGCCGCCGGTGCCGGGGAGCACGCCGACCACGCTGGCGCGCCCGGGCTCGGCCTCGAACCGCCGCGCCGTCATCCCCAGCCGCTCCATCTCCTTCCCCACCCACGTGGCGATCTCGGCCTCGTTGGTCGAGCCGTCGCTGAACGCGGGGTTGATGGAGTTGGTGCGGACCAGCCTGCGCAGCGTGTCGACGAAGTACTCGCGGTCGGCCTGCATCGCTCCTCCGGGGGGTGGAGATTCGCACGGGCGGGTAAACCCGCGGGCTGGAACATTGGGAAGCCTGCTGCGCAGGCTGCGGCCGCCGCAAGGGCGCGAGATCCCGATCGCCGCTGCAGTTCAAGCCCGCGCAGTTTGCGAGCTTCCCGATGTCAGTCCGCCCGGCCGCTGGTGACGATCAGCACGGCCGTCTTTCCCTCGAGCGATTCGGCCTCGGCCACGTGCGCGAGGGCGGCGAGCGGCGCGGCGGAGGTGAACTCGCACACCAGGCCGGCCTCGCGCGAGAGGGTGGCGCAGGCGCGGTCCGTCTCCTCGTCGGGAACGGCGAGCAGCGTGCCGCCGGCCGTATCGAGCTCGCGCAGCAGCCGCAGCGCGTTGCGCGGGTTCCGCACGGCGATGGAGGCGGCGCGGGTGCTCCCCTCCGCCCCGCCATCCTCGCCGGTCAGGCGGTGGACGAGCGGCTGCACACCCTCGGCCTGCGCGCCAACCAGCCGCGGCAGCGCGTCCGTGCGCCCGATCTCGCGCAGCTCGCGGAACCCCTTCCCCGCCGCGGAAAGCGTGCACCCGTCGCCGACGGGGGCGAGCACCAGGTCCGGCGCGCGCCATCCCAGCTGCTCGGCGATCTCGAATGCCACCGTCTTCTTCCCCTCCACGAGATAGGGGTTGAAGGCGCAGTTGCGCGAGTACCAGCCTTGCGTCCGCCCCTCCGCCTCGCTCTGGTCGTACGCGAAATCGTAGTCCCCCGCGGCGACGTGCACCGTGGCGCCGAAGCGCTGCAGCCACGCGAGCTGCTCGGAGCTCGCACGCGCGGGCACCCACACGTGCGCCCGCAGCCCCGCGTGCGCGCAGAACCCGGCGAGCGAGATGGCCGCGTTCCCCGCCGACGCGCAGAAGAGCGTGTCGCGCCCCGCCGCATCCGCCATCGCCAGCGCGATCGTCGTGGCGCGGTCCTTCAAGCAGCGCGTGGGGTTGGCCGTCTCGTCCTTGAGCCACAGCTCCTTCAGCCCGAAGCGCCGCGCCAGCCCCGGCGCGGAGACGAGCGGCGTCCCGCCCGCCGCCAGCACCGCGCGCTCCGGGCGGTCGACGGGGAGGAGCGGCGCGTAGCGGAACACGTCGCCGCGCACCGCGCCCGCGCCGTCGCCAGGGAAGGCGGCGACGGCGCCGTAGTCGTAGACCACCTCCAGCACGCCCGCGTCGATCCCGTCGCCGCGGTCGCACGCGGGGCAGAGATACGCGCCGACGTCGGGCGGATACGCCGCGCCGCACCGCAGGCAGCGCAGCTCGGCGACGTGGGCGAGAGGGGCAGAAGGCGAGGACATAAAGACGATCGTATACTGTATACAAGCTACCTGCAAGGGACGTGTGCGGGTGCGTCGGACGCGCGTTGAGACGGGCGGGTAAACCCGCGGCTGGAACATTGGGAAGCCTGCTGCGCAGGCTGCGGAGTCCGCTGTCGTGCGATGCCGCGGCCATTCGCGCCGCCGCATCGCCCGAGTGCAGTTGAAGCCTCGCGCGGTTTGCGAGGCTTTCCAATGTTCCAGCCGCGGCTTCAGCCGCCCGTCACGATGGTAGCGGCGATCACGTTCCCCCAGTTCCCCATCTCCGCCAAACGTTGTAACATCAGTCCGCCGCACGTTGAGCGCGGCTCACTCTCCCGCACATCTTCCGCCCCATGCGAAAGCCCCTCTCCCTGGCGGCCTGGATCGCCGTCGCCGCGCTCGGCGCCACGTCGCTCGCGCTCATCGCCCTGCACCGCGGCGAAACGATCAACGCGGCGTGGCTGGTGACCGCCGCCGTCTGCACCTACGCGGTGGCGTACCGCTTCTACTCGCGCTTCCTGGCGCGCCGCGTGTTCGGGCTCGACGACCGCCGCGCCACCCCCGCCGAGCGGCTGAACAACGGCGTCGACTTCGTCCCCACCAACCGCTGGGTGCTGTTCGGCCACCACTTCGCGGCCATCGCCGGCGCCGGCCCGCTTGTCGGACCGGTGCTCGCGGCGCAGTTCGGCTATCTCCCCGGCACCCTCTGGCTGATCGTCGGCGTCGTCCTGGCCGGCGCGGTGCAGGACTTCATCATCCTCTTCGCCAGCATGCGCAGGGACGGCAAGTCGCTGGGGCAGATGGCGCGCGAGGAGATCAACACCGTGACCGGCTTCACCGCGATGGTGGCCGTGCTGGCGATCATGGGGATCCTGCTGGCCGTCCTCGCCCTGATCGTGGTGAACGCGCTCAAGCACAGCCCGTGGGGGATGTTCACCATCGCCTGCACGGTGCCCATCGCGCTGCTGATGGGGTTCTGGATGCACACCTTCCGCCCCGGCAGGGTCGGCGAGGCGTCGGCCATCGGCGTGGTCCTCGTCCTCCTCGCCACCATCGGGGGGAAGTGGGTGGCCGAGAATCCCGCGCTCGCGGCGTTCTTCACGGTGGAGGGGAAGACGCTCGTCTGGCTGCTGATGGGGTACGGCTTCGTCGCCTCCGTCCTTCCCGTCTGGGTGCTCCTCTGCCCGCGCGACTACCTGTCGACCTTCCTGAAGATCGGGACGATCCTGGCGCTCGCGGCCGGCATCCTGATCACCCTGCCGACGATGCACATGCCCGCGCTCACGCAGTTCGTGGACGGCACCGGGCCCGTGTTCGCGGGGAAGCTCTTCCCCTTCGCCTTCATCACCGTGGCGTGCGGGGCCATCAGCGGCTTCCATGCGCTGGTCTCGTCGGGGACCACGCCGAAGATGCTGACGCGCGAGGGCGACGCGCGCATGGTGGGCTACGGCGCGATGCTGATGGAGAGCTTCGTGGGGGTGATGGCGATGGTGGCCGCGGGGATCCTGCAGCCCGGCGTGTACTTCGCCATCAACTCGCCCGCCGGCGTCGTCGGAGGGACGCTGGCCGAGGCGACGCGCACCATCGCCGCCTGGGGGTTCGTGGTGACGCCCGCCGACATGGAGGCGCTGGCGCGGCAGGTCGGCGAGCAGACGCTGCTCGCGCGGACCGGCGGCGCGCCGTCGCTGGCGGTGGGGATGGCGCAGATCTTCTCGGGCGTGTTCGGCGGCGGCGCGCTGGCGGCGGTGTGGTACCACTTCGCCATCATGTTCGAGGCGCTGTTCATCCTGACCACCATCGACACGGGGACGCGCGTCGGGCGCTTCATGCTGCAGGAGCTGCTCGGCCACGTGTGGAAGCCGCTGGGGCGCACCTCGTGGTACCCGTCGGTGGTGGTCTCCAGCGGGCTGATGGTGGCGTTCTGGGGATACTTCCTCTACCAGGGCGTGGTCGACCCGCTCGGGGGGATCAACTCGCTCTGGCCGCTGTTCGGCATCTCCAACCAGCTGCTGGCGGCCATCGCGCTGTGCGTGGGGACGACGGTGCTGATCAAGATGGGGAAGGCGCGCTACGCCTGGGTGACGCTGGCGCCGCTGGCCTGGCTGGCGACGGTGACGTTCACGGCGGGGTGGCAGAAGGTGTTCTCGGCCGACGCCAGGCTCGGCTTCATCGCCCACGCGCGGATGATCGAGGCGAAGCTGGCCGGCGGCGCCCTTCCCGCCGGCGCGAAGACCATCGCCGACGCGCAGCGGATGCTGTTCAACGACCGGATGGACGCCATCGTCGCGCTCGTGTTCATGGCCGTGGTGGTGATGGTGCTGGCCGCGTCGATCGCGCAGTGGGTCCTCATCCTCTCCCGCCGCCGCCCCGCGGTGATGACGGAGACCCCCTTCGTCGCCAGCGCCTTCGCGGGAGATTGAGACCGATCCGAAAAAGACTTGCCTCACACAGAGCAGCAGAGGCAGCAGAGAACTCACCTCTGCTGCCTCTGCTGCTCTGCGTGAGAAAAAAGATCGGCGGTCAGCGCACGGATGCATCGAGGACGCGCTCGACCAGGCCGCTGCCACGGCGGTCGAGGAGGAGATGGAACTCGCCCTCGGGCACGTCGTCGTACGGGAGCGGATCTTTGGCGGTGAGGTGGCGCAGCAGGATCGTCGGATCGTGCGCGAACGTGGCGACGCGGACGAGGGGATGCGAGGTGACGTCATCACCCGGGTCCTGCTCGGAGACGCGGCTCGGCTGGGGGGCCATCGCCAGCTCGTAGCGCATCATCTCGTAGTCCACCACCTCGCGCAGGTAGGGCGACGAGAGGCGGCCGCGCTCCAGCGCGCCGCGCACGAACGCCGCGAAGCGCTCCGCCTCGCGGCGCATGTTGCGGTCGGGGGCGTGCTCGGCCCAGAACTCGTCGGCCACGGCGCGCGCCTCGCCGCCCAGCAGGTGCAGCGCGCCGGGGAAGATCGTCGCCAGCGTGGTGATGCGGTTGTAGCGGTAGAGAGTGCAGTTCACCGCCATCCCGCGCTGCCCGGCGGCCGCGGCCAGGCGCCGGCGCTCGACGTCCGTCAGCTCGTATCCGGCCAGCGACGCGTCGGGATCGGCCGCCACGCGCCGGCAAAAGGCGAGCGACGCCGTCATCTCCGCCAGCGCGATCTGGAAGCCGCGGAGCGACATCAGGCCGCGCGGCGGTGGCGGCGCCAGACCTCGCGCGCGGTGCACAGCTCGCGGATCACCCCCTCCGCGCCCATCGCCGGGTACCACCCCTCGTGGAACTCGAAGGTGACGGCGCACAGGTTGGGACACGCCTCGACCACGTCCGGCAGCAGCTCCCACACTGCCTGGGCGACCGGGCCTGCGTGCGAGTCGGTGTACAGCCCCGCCAGCTCGCTCCCGCCCGCGATGTGCAGCTCCACCACCGCGGACAGGTCCAGCGCGAAGATGAACGCGCGCGGGTCGAAGCCGTGGTTCGTCGAATTCACGACGACGTTGTGCACGTCCAGCAGCAGCCCGCACCCGGTGCGCGCCGTCAGCGCGTTCAGGAACTCGGGCTCCGTCATCTCCTGCTCGGGGAGATCCACGTAGTACACGTTGTTCTCCAGCAGGAAGGGCACGGGGATGCGCGACTGCACGTACTCCACGCGCTCGATCATCATCTCCAGCACCTCGCGGTCGTACGGCACCGCCAGCGCCATGCTGGCCGACAGCTCGGTGTGCGCGTCCACGCCGGGGAGGCGGATGAAGGAGAGATGGTCGCTGTGCCACGGCATCCGGTACCGTTGCTGCCACCGCGCGAGCTGCTCCACGTGGCCCGTGTCGAGCGGGTCCGCGCTGCCGATCGACAACCCCACGCTGTGCCCGACGATCGTGAGCGCCTGGGCCGCGCGGTCGAGGATCTCCATCTGCGACTCGCTCTCCACGAAGCGCGCCGGGGCGGACGGGCCCTCGTCGCTCCACGCGCGGTCGGGGATGGTGGCCAGGTAGTCGAGCTCGGCCGCGTGGTCCGCCACGAACGCCTGCAGCGACGGGTTGTACAACACGCCCACGCCCAGCCGCGGCAGCGCGGCCAGCCGCCTGCGCGCGGCGATCGGGTCGGATGCGATGACGGTCATCTGCGGTGATGCGAAAGGAACGGATCGCCGCTCCCGGACCAGCCGTGGCCTGCCCGGGAGCGGCGGCTCGGTCACTCGGCCGAGGCGACCTCGACGATCTTCACGATCGGATCGTTCGGATCGGTGGGGCCAATGCCCGAGAGGCATGCCGGGCAGTACGTGGGGTCCTTCGGGTCGGTCGGCTCGAGGGTGGGGTAGCGCTCGATCGTATCGGCCATGTAGGCCTCCGTATGGGGTGTGGGTTCCGGGGGAGGAAAAAGCGACGGAGCCCGTCCCGGACCGGACTCCTTGTATCGGATGGTGCCACCGATGTCCACAAAGGCGCTGCACGAAGGCGCGGGGAAGCGCCGGAGATCGCACACGCGGCCCGCAATCATAACCCCGAAGTTCCGGTCCACGCAACGATGAAACGGCGGAAAACATCAGTGTTCATCCGGACCGCGCCGGTGGCGCCGGAATCGAAGCGCGGTCTCCACGGCGGAGCGGACGAGGTGGCCGCGGCTTGTGAAGCCGGGCGACGCGCGCGAATCTTCCACCCGCGCCCTGCCGTAATCTCCCCACTGTCGGAGACTCGAAACGCACGACGCGTCATGGACACCGCCTTCCCCGCCCCACGCACCCTTCGCCCGGACGAGCCGGTGCGCCACACGCGCACGGGCGCGGCCGTCTTCCGCGCCAAGGCCACGCTCTTCCAGCTCCGCCGCGCCGTCGCCGAAATGGGTGATGCGCCCCGGCGCCATCCCCGCGCCGGGGAGTTGCGGGACGCGCCGGTGCTCGGCGAGTCGGTGACCGCGCTGTGGACGGACGGCGGCGCGGCCGAGCGCCCGCTGGTCGCGGGGAAGGTGCACAACCTCCGCGTTGCGCTGCGGCGGCTGGACGGCGTGGTGGTGCCCGCGGGCGCGACCTTCTCGTTCTGGCGGCAGGTCGGCCGGGCGACGCGGCTGCGCGGGTTCGTGCGCGGGCGCGAGCTGCGCGAGGGGTGCCTGATCCCCACGGTCGGCGGCGGGCTGTGCCAGCTCTCCGGCGCGCTGTACGACGCCGCCCTGCAGGCCGGGTGCGAGATCGTGGAGCGGCACGCGCACACGCGCGGCGTTCCCGGGTCGCAGGCGGAGCGCGGGCGCGACGCCACCGTGTTCTGGAACTACGTGGACCTGCGCTTCCGCTCGCCGCGCCCGTTGCGCGTCGAGGCGCGGATGGATGCGGACACGCTCACCGTGCGCCTGCGCGGCCTCCCCGCCGGGGGCGAGGCGCGGACGCGAACGCCGGCGCGCGTACGCGTGCTGCGGGTGCTGGGAGGCGAACCGCGCAGCTGCGGGTCGTGCGGCCAGGACGAGTGCTTCCGCCACGACGACCGCCCGCGCGAGCCGGCCGGACGCGCCGCGCACCTGGTGGACGAGTGGTGGCCTGAGCTGGACCGCTATCTCGCCGGCGTCAGGAGACCGGGCGACGTGCTGGGGATTCCGCTGGACGGGCGGCGGTTCCGCAGGCCGGCGTATGCGTGGACCACGGACGGCGCCGCGCGCGTGCGGCAGAGCTGGCGGCAGACGCTGGCGCGGGCGTGGCGCTCGCGCCGGCTGGCGGCGCAGGGCGCGGCCCGGCAGCGCGCGCTGCTGGCGGCCGCGGCGGCGCTGGCGGAGAGCTACCTGCCGCTCCTGCGGTGGGACGTGACGCACGTCGTCGTCTCCCAGAACCTGCTCCCGTTCCTGTGGCGCGGCGGCCACCTGGGCGGGCGCACCTTCGACGTGCTGATGTCGTCGCCGCCAATGGCCGAGCTGCACGCGCGGCTCGACGCGGCGGCGCGGCTGCACCCCGGCAGCCCCACGCTGGCCGACTTCCGCGCGGACGAATCGCTCGTCCGCGACGAGGCCGAGGCGCTGGCGCACGCGCGCCGCGTCGTCACGCCGCACCGCGACGTGGCCGCGCTGTTCGGCGAGCGCGCCGAGGTGCTGGACTGGGTGATGCCGTCCCCGCGCACGACTCGACGGGGCGACGGCGGGCGCCCGCGCGTCGTCTTCCCCGGCCCGACCGCCGGCCGCAAGGGCGCGTACGAGCTGCGCGAGGCGCTCGCGGGGATGGAGGTGGAGCTGCGGGCGATGGGCTCGCGGCTGGAGGGTCCCGGCTTCTGGGACGGCGTGCGCCTGGCGGAGCCGGCGCCGCACTGGCTGGACGGGGCGGATCTCGTCGTGCTCCCCGCGTTCGTGGAGAACCGGCCGCGGCGGCTGCTCGAGGCGCTGGCGAGCGGCGTTCCCGTCGTCGCCACGGCGGCGTGCGGGCTGGGCGATGCGGAGGGACTCATCACCGTCGACGCGGGCGACGCCCCCGCGCTGCGCGGCGCGATCCAGCGCGTGCTCGACGCCCGGGTGGCGTCCGCGGCTGAGAGGGTGTCCCCGATTCCTGACACCCCTCGGGTGTCATCCTGAGAGAGGCGCTGCATCGAGCTCTCATCCGCACGAGCGCTGGGCGCCGACCGAAGGATCTGCTCGGCGCCGCGATGATCCCGGCTTCTCTCGACGGACTTCCGGCCCGCCCTGCAAGATCCTTCGGGCGCGCAGGCTTTGGGTAGAACGCGAGTCCGGTGCTCCGCGCCCTCAGGATGACATCCGGGAGGGGCCCACTGGGTCTGATCACGCTCTCCGAGGATCGTCCACGCGCGACATCATCCCCCCGCCACGCCTGCGCGGTTGCACGGCGGGTGGGGGGATGATCTATTGCGCACCTTCACCCCATCTCCCGCGTCGTCCCACTCTCGATCTCGCCCGGCATGAGGCACGCCTTCACCGCGCTGGACTGGGCCGTCCTGATGGCGTACCTGGTCGGCGTCACCGCGCTGGGCACGCTGCTGGGGCGGCGGCAGAAGGACGCGCGCGACTACTTCCTGGCCGACCGCTCCATCCCCTGGTGGGCCATCTGCTTCTCCGTCGTGGCCACGGAGACGAGCGCGCTGACCTTCATCAGCGTCCCCGCGACGGCGTACGGCAGCGACTTCTGGATGCTGCAGCTGGCTATCGGCTACGTGATCGGCCGCGTGGCCGTCTCCGCGCTCCTCCTTCCCGGCTACTTCCGCGGCGAGACGCTGACCGCGTACGCGCTGCTGGAGCGCCGCTTCGGCCCGGGGACGCGGCGCTTCGCCTCGGTCGTCTTCCTGGTCACCCGCGTGCTGGCGGACGGCGTGCGCGTGTTCGCCACCGCCATCCCCATCCGCCTGATCACCGGGCTCCCGTACTGGCAGGCGATCCTGCTGACGGGCCTCTTCACGGTGATCTACACCTGGTACGGCGGGCTGCGCGCCGTCGTCTGGGTCGACGTGGTGCAGCTGTTCGTCTACCTGCTCGGGGGGATCGCGGCGCTGTGGATCCTGGCGCGCCTGGTGCCGGGGGGATGGGGCGGGATCGTGGCCGCCGCGCCGGGGAAGATGCGCATCGTGCACCCGGAGGGGGGATTCGCGAGCCCGAGTTGGGTGCTGACGGGCGTCGTGGGCGGGACGTTCCTGTCGATGGCGTCGCACGGCGTCGACCACATCATCGTGCAGCGCCTGCTGGCCGCGCGCTCGCTGGGCGACGCGCGCAGGGCGCTGGTGACGAGCGGGGTGGTCGTCTTCCTCCAGTTCGCGCTCTTCCTCTGCGTGGGGACGGGGCTGTTCGTGTTCTATCGCGGGCGGGCGTTCGCCGCGCCGGACGAGATCTTCCCCACCTTCATCGTCGAGCAGTTGCCGCCGGGGGTGACGGGGCTGGTGATCGCCGCGATCCTGGCGGCAGCGATGAGCACCATCGCCAGCTCGCTGAACTCGTTGGCCAGCGCGGCCACGCACGACCTGTACGCCCCGCTCACCGGCCGGACGGACGAGACGCACCTGATGCGCGTGGGGCGCACGCTGACGCTGGTGTGGGGCGCGGTGCTGGTGGGCGCGGCGATGCTGTTCCAGTTCGCGCGGCAGGGCACGCCGGTGGTGGTGATCGCGCTGCAGATCGCCAGCTTCACCTACGGCGGGCTGCTGGGCGGGTTCCTGCTGGGGCTGGTTTCGAAGCGCGCGGGGCCGCGCGACGCGGTCGCGGGCATGGCGGTTGCCATCGCGCTGATGGCCGCGCTCTGGGCCGCCCAGCAGTTCGGCGCCATGCCGAAGGTGATCGACAGCCTGTGGTTCGCGCTGCTGGGCTCGGCGGTGACAGTGGGCGTGGGGTGCGCGCTGGCGGCGGTGCGGCGGCCGGTTTTGCGGGGCGAATGAATTCGCTGCGACAACCACACGAAGTCCGCCTTCGCGGACTACCGGCTGCGGCTTGGACGAGGCGGCGGCGCGCGCGACGGGCATCACGCCGGAGACACACGCAGATCCAGCAGTTGCTGTTTCTTCCTTCAAGAACCTAGAGACGAGAACGGACGGGCGCGGTGGATCCGATCCTGTTGCTGAAGGCGGCGGTGATGGGGCTGGTGGAGGGGGCCACGGAGTTCATCCCCGTGTCGTCCACCGGGCACCTGATCATCGCGGGCGACCTGCTGGGCTTCGACCGGTGGCACGGGGCGGAGACCTTCGAGATCTTCATCCAGCTGGGGGCCATCCTGGCGGTGGTGTGGCTGTACCGCGCCAAGATCTTCGGCGTGGTGCGCACCGCCCCGCGCGACGAGCGCTCGCGGCGGCTGATCCTGAACCTGGTCATCGCCTTCCTGCCGGCGGCGATCGTCGGCTTCCTGGCGCACGACTTCATCAAGGACAGGCTCTTCAACCCCGTCACCGTCGCGATCGCGCTGGTGGTGGGCGGCTTCGTCATCCTGGCGATCGAGGCGTGGCACCGGCGCGTCGTCACCGAGACGGTGGACGACGTGCGGCCTCGCGAGGCGCTGGGGGTGGGGCTGGCGCAGCTGCTGTCTCTGATCCCCGGCACGTCGCGCTCGGGGGCCACCATCATGGGCGGCGTGAGCCTGGGACTGAGCCGCGTGGCGGCGACGGAGTTCAGCTTCTTCCTGGCGATCCCCGTGATGTTCGCGGCCACGCTCTACGACCTGTGGAAGAGCCGTGACCTGCTCTCCGGCGCGGACCTGCCGGTGTTCGCGGTGGGCTTCGTCGTCTCGTTCGTCTCCGCGCTGCTGGTGATCCGCTGGCTGCTGCGCTTCGTGGCGCACCACGACTTCCGCGGTTTCGCATGGTACCGCATCGTCTTCGGCCTCCTCCTGCTCGGCTTCTACTGGGCGACGATGCGCGGATAACAGATGGTCTCACGCAGAGTTAGCAGGGTGTAGCAGTGATACTGACCGCTAACTCTGCCAACCCTGCGTGACAAAATTTTTTCTCGATTTCGGGGTTCGGAACGTGTGTTTTTGATGTATATTTCTCTGTGCTTTCATCGTCTTTCATCCGCCGGAGCATGCCATGCGTACAGAAGGCGCGTACTCGGAGCTTGCTGATTTCCTCGCCGCCAACATCGCGCCGGACACGCTGATCGCATTCCGCCCATCCGGGAACACGCGCCGCCGGGTCGTCGACCTCGTCGAGCGCGAAAAGACCTCGGGTCTGTCCCGCGCAGAACGGTCGGAGCTCGACCACTTCCTCTCGATCGAACACCTCATGCGCTTGGCAAAGGCGCGCGCACGTCTGGCGGAGTGAATTATCGGCTGCCGCAATTGATTGTGCATTCCGGCCGGATGTCATTCCGAGCGGCGCCGCTGCTCCGAATCTTCGATCGCGCGGATGCCGGGCGGCGCCCGAGGAATCTGTGGCATACGTCCGAGCGACAGGCGGCCTGTGGCTCAGGAGCCGGCCACAGATTCCTCAGGCGCCACGGCTTCGGCATGGAAGACAGGTCAGCGCGGCGCCTTCGGAATGACATTCCTTCCGGCAATGCGCAGTTGATCCGGAGATTCAGTGTGACAGATCTCCACTCTTGCGTGTGAATGCATCAGAGCGCCCCGGAACGCCTGGTTCCGCGGCGCTCCCGATTTTTGCGTGGCTTGGCGGCGAATCTCGCCTCATATCCCCAGCACCACCTCGCCGGAGGCACGGGTGATCCACGGACGGAGCAGGCTCGGCATGATCGCGGCGGGCGCGCTCGGGTGCGCGCTGGCGGCCGGTCCGGCGCTCGCTCAGGCGGGCGTGGCGCGCGCGGAGCAGGGGGTCACGGCGGAGCGGCTGCTGCAGCACGTGCGCGTGCTGGCCTCGGACCGCTTCGGCGGGCGCGGGCCGGGGACGTTCGGCGAGGACTCGACCGTCGCCTACCTGGCCGACCAGCTCCGGCGGATGGGGCTGCAGCCGGGGAACGCGGGGAGCTTCTTCCAGACCGTGCCACTGGTCGGCACCATCAGCCAGGTGACCGCGTCGGTAGCCGTGCGCGGCCAGCGGCAGGAGCTGAGGCAGCCGGATGACTATGTCGCCTGGTCGATGCGGCCGAATGCGGAAGTGCGCGTCGACGACAGCGAGCTCGTGTTCGTGGGCTACGGGGTGGTGGCGCCGGAGTTCGGGTGGGACGACTTCAAGGGCGTGGACGTGCGCGGCAAGACGGTGGTGATGCTGGTCGGTGACCCGCCCATCCCCGATCCGCGCGACCCGGCGAGGCTGGACCCGCGCGTCTTCCGCGGTCCCGCGATGACGTACTACGGGCGCTGGACCTACAAGTACGAGACGGCGGCGGCGCGCGGCGCGGCGGCGTGCATCATCGTCCACCAGACGGGGCCGGCGGGATACGCGTGGGGCGTCGTGGCGTCGAACACCGGCCGCGAGCGCTTCGACATCCAGGGCGCGGGCGCGCAGCACATCCCCGTGGAGGGGTGGATCCAGCTCGATGTTGCGAAGCGGCTGTTCTCCGCCGCGGGGCAGGACTTCGACGCGCTGGAGCGCGCGGCCGCCACGCGCGCGTTCCGCCCGGTCTCGCTCGGCGCGACGGCCAGCTTCGTGGTGCGCAATGCCGTACGCGAGGTGCGGTCGCGCAACGTCGTGGCGCGGCTCGACGGGCGCGACCCGGCGGCGCGCAGCCAGTACGTCCTCTACACCGCGCACTGGGACCACTTCGGGATCGGCCGCACCATCAACGGCGACTCGATCTACAACGGCGCGCTGGACAACGCCGCCGGACTGGCGTGGCTGCTGGAGACGGCGCGCGCCTACCGTGCGCTGCCGACCGCGCCGCGGCGGAGCATCGTCTTCCTCGCCGTCACCGCGGAGGAGCAGGGGCTGCTGGGCGCGCGCTGGTACGCGGCGCATCCCATCTACCCGCTGGCGCGCACGCTGGCGGACATCAACATGGACATCCCCAACCCGTGGGGCCGCACCCGCTCGATCGTCAGCGTGAGCCACGGCCAGACGACGCTGGAGGGGATCCTCGCGCGCGAGGCGGCGCGCGTGGGGCGGCGGGTCGTGCCCGATCCGGAGCCGGAGAAGGGCTACTTCTACCGCTCGGACCACTTCGAGCTGTCGCGGCAGGGGGTGCCCGCGCTGGCGTTCCTCTTCCCCGGCACGGACTACATCGGCCGGCCGGCGGACTACGGCACCCGCGTCCGCGCCAACTACGTCGCCAACGATTACCACAAGCCGACGGACGAGGTGAAGCCCGACTGGGACCTCGCGGGGATGGTGGACGACACGCGCCTCCTCTTCCGCGTGGGGATCGACGTGGCGAACGGGACGACGTGGCCGCAGTGGAACCCCGGCACCGAGTTCCGCGCCGCCCGCGAGCGGATGCTCCATCCCCGCAACTGCGGCAACTGCGATTAAAGACTGGTCTCACGCAGAGGAGCAGAGGCAGCGGAGAACTGAACGCAGTTCCTCTGCTGCCTCTGCTCCTCTGCGTGAGCTCCTTCTGTTCAGCAGATCACGTCACTGCACCGGCGCGGCGTTGTTCGCGCGGTTGTAGTCGATCAGCACCCACTTTGGATCGAGCATCACCGTCGCGGGCTTCGCGGCGGTCGTCACCGTCACGGTCTGGCGGCGGTCGCGCGAGGTCAGGCGCTGGGTGGCGCCGCCCACCTGGAGGTCGACCGGCATCCACGCCTCGCCGGCGCGCTGCACGGTGACGGTGGTGCTCCATCTCCCATCACCCAGCTGGCGCGCGCGGGCTTCGGCGACGGAATAGTCGAGCTTGTCGGTGCGGCGGATCCACTGGTCCCAGAACCAGCCCAGCTGCTGCCCGCTCACCTGCTCCGCCACCTGCCGGAAGTCCTCGCCCGTCACGTGGCGGAACTGGTAGCGCCGCGCGTACTCGCGCAGCACGCGCTCGAACACCGGCGTCCCGAGATGCTCGCGCAGCATGCGGAAGACGGCCGACGGCTTGGTGTAGGTCATCAGGTTGTACATCCGGAAGCTGCGGAACGCCTCGGCGGGGAGCGCGATGGCCTGCGTGCTGTCGCCGCGCTCGACCTGCTCCAGCGTCTGCATCGTCCCGCGCCAAACGTTGGTCGTGTCGCCCGTCCGGCGGTTCTTCTCCTCCGTGTACCAGCTGGTCATGAACGAGGTGAAGCCCTCGTCCAGCCATCCCTCCTTCCACTCGTTGTTCCCCAGGATCCCGTGCAGCCACTGGTGCGTGGTCTCGTGCACGATCAGCCCCTCGGCGGCGCTGCCGTCCATCACCACCATGGGGAACTCGGTGCCGCCGCTCTCGATGCGGTGGAGGTTCGTCAGCTGCGGCCACGGGTACTGCGAGAGCTTCGACTGCAGCCACACCAGCGCGTCGTACGTCCGCCGCGACGCCTGGTTGTTGGCCCACGACGTGTCCTCGGGGAGATAGAGGACGTGGATGGTGGGGAGCCCGCGCGCCACGGAGTCGGCGTCGCTGACCACCGCGCGCTCCACGATGTCGTGGCGGTAGCGGGGATCGATGGACCAGGCGAAGTGGTGCACGTTCTCGGCGTGGAAGCGCACCAGCTTGCGCCCCGCCGCCACCGGCTCGGTGACGAGGCCGAGCGCGCCGCCGCCGCGGTTGTAGAAGCGCTTCTCGAAGTCCGTCACCGTGTAGCCCGGATCGCCCGCCACCGCCACGCCCGTGGCGCCGATCACCTGGTCGGCGGCGACGTCGAGGGTGACGTCGTACGTCGCGTACTCGCCGTAGAACTCGCCCTGCGGCAGCAGCGGGTGCGCCTCCCATCCCCAGCGGTCGTACACGGCGATGCGCGGGTACCACTGCGCGAAGTCGTAGTGCCGCCCCGCCCTCCCCTGCCGGCGGGGAAGCGTCGCCAGCCGCGCGTCCCAGTCCATCCGCAGCTCCGCCGTCGCGCCCGGCGGCAGCCGCGCGGGGAGCGGGATGGCGGCGACGGTGGAGTCGGGCGAGAGCGGGTAGACGGGGCGCACCGCGCGGCCGTCGACGGTGACCGAGGTGAAGCGCTCGTAGGCGTGGTCGTTGGGCCCCAGCGCCTGGAAGCGGTCGACCCCCTGCTCCAGCTCGCGCCGCGCCCACGCGCTGTTGGGGCGGAAGGCGTTCAGGTGCTGGTGGAGATAGATGGTGTCGAGCGCGCGCGGGGCGTGGTTGGTGTAGCGCAGCCGCGCGCGGCCGTGCAGCACCGACGTCTGCTCGTCGAGCCGCGCCTCGATGCGGTACTGCACGCCCTGCTGGAAGGCGCCGGCGCCCTGCGCGGGCGCGGCGAGCGGAACGAGGAGGGCCGCGGCGGCCGCGGCGGTCACGCTGAGTCTCATCCACACCTGCAGGGGTTGGGGTCCGGCGCCAACATCGCCCGGCGCGCGGCGGAGTGCAAGGCGCCGCGGCGCGCCGTGTGCGTAGCGGGCGTGCCGGACCGCGGAACCGACGGGAGGCGGCGTGGCGACGAAGACCGTGGCGATGGACGACCCTCGCGAAGCGAAGCGCACCGCGCTGGTGCGGCGGCTGGACACGCTGGCGTACCTGCTCGACAACTCCATCCCTATCCCCGGCACGGGCACGCGCGTGGGGCTCGACGCGGTGATCGGGCTGATCCCCGGCATCGGCGACGCGGCGGGCGCCATCCTGTCGGGCTACATCGTGCTCGAGGCGGCGCGGCTCGGCGCCGGCTTCGCGGTGATCCTGCGGATGCTGCTGAACGTGGGGATCGAGACGGTGGTGGGCGCCATCCCGCTCCTCGGCGACCTGTTCGACGCGGGATGGAAGGCCAACGAGCGCAACCTCCGCCTGCTGCACCGGGCCATCGACGCGCCCGGGGCGGCGCGGCGGACGAGCTGGCTGTTCGTGGGCTTCGTGCTGCTGGTGATCCTGGGGATGCTGGCGGGGGTGGCGTGGGTGGTGTGGTGGCTGCTGACGCACTTCACCCAGCCCGCGACGTGGTAGGCCAACTGCCCGCGGGGTGACGGCGATCCAGAGCAGACCGCGCGCTTCGACGGCAGGGATTCGGCGGATCACGTCCCATATGTCTCACACAATCCGCCATTGATTGTGCAAACCTTATCATCTCTTTCTCCAACTTTAAGCTCATAAGCAACAGCGCCAATCCGGTAAACATATGGTTGACAAGAATCCATCTCCGCTCTTATACTGCCTTTCCAGTTACGCACGTCGGTAGCTGTCGCCTGCCTTGCCAGCACACGCCGGCCGGGCCGGAGTGCGCAACGATGCCCATCTCCGGGCGTGACCGGCGTGCATCACCCCCGTACCCACCCTACGAGGAGGCACACATGCGGAGACAGTTCCTGCTGGCGTCCGTCGCGACGCTGGCGCTCGCCGGCTGCGCCGACGGGCCGACGGCCGCCGTCCAGACGGAGACCCCGGATGCGCCGAAGTCCGCGCCGTCGTTCTACGCGTCGGGCGACCGCTTCGGCATCTTCGACGGGATCACGCCCGCCAGCACGCTCGACGCCTCGCCCGGCTGGGAGGTCGGCACCCGCTTCTACGTCACCGCGCCCGGGTGCGTGGTGCAGCTGCGCTTCTACCGGGCCGCGGGCGAGACGGGGACCAACACCGTCAAGCTCTGGTCGAACTCGGGCCAGCTCCTCGCCTCGCAGACGTTCAGCGGCGCCACCACCGGGTGGAACTACGTGGAGTTGCGCAACCACGGCATCGGCCCGTACTACGACTTCAGCGTCTGCCTCCAGACGAACACGTGGTACCGCGTGTCGGTGAACACCAACACGAAGCAGGTGAAGACCTTCGGCTATCTCGACAGTGGCCCCATCGTCCGTGGGCCCCTCGTGGCCGACGCGGGCTTCTACGGCCAGCCCACCGGCAGCATGCCCACCACCCAGACGGGCAGCATCTTCTTCGTGGACGTGGTGTTCGAGGCGGACTAGCCGCTCGCGCGGACCGGCGCGGACGGAAAACGCCCCGCGGGACTCAGGTCCCGCGGGGCGCCGCCGTCTGGAACACATCCTCCTCACCCGTCGCCGAACGTCTCCGCGTCAGTGAGGTGCCAGATGGAGGGGGTGCCGAGCTCGATGCTGTTGCCGGCCGGGTCGCGGAAGTAGATCGATCTCCCCCCGCCCGGCCACTCCTTCTCCTGCTCGATCTCCACGCCCCGCGCGCGCAGGTGCGCCCGCCACCCCTCCAGCTCGCCCGCTGCCGCGGCGAAGCAGGCGTGCCCCGCGCCCGCCGCGCCGTGGCCAGGGATGAATCCCCCCGCCGCCGTCTCGCGCGGGTCGAAGACCAGGAACACGCGCCCGCCGCAGCGGAAGAACACGTGCCGCCCCTCCACCCGCGCGATCCGCTCCAGCCCCAGCACCTCCGTGTAGAAGCGCTCGGCCGCGTCCAGGTCCTCGGCGTAGAGGCAGGTCTCCAGGATCTCGCGGGCGCGCATTGGCCAGTGCGAAGGTGCGAGAGTGCGAAGGTGCGAAAGTCGATCGGCCGCCGGAGGTTGCGTGGCGGCCGATCATCTTTCCCCTACTGCTTGAAGATCTGGATCTCGACACGGCCGGCGGCGTCGATGTGGCCGCGGTACATGCCGCTGGTGTTGAAGGGCCACGCCCAGTTCCCCTGCCGGTCCATCGCGATCACCCCGCCGTCGCCGTTCTGCGCCACCAGCTGGCGCATGACGATGCTGTCGGCGGCCTGCGCCAGCGGCAGGCGCGCGTACTCCACCAGCGCGCAGATCGAGTGCGCCACGGTGTTGCGGATGAAGTACTCGCCCGTGCCCGTGGCCGAGACGGCGCAGGAGCGGTTGTTGGCGTACGTCCCCGCGCCGATGATGGGCGCGTCGCCCACGCGGCCGTAGCGCTTCATCTGCGTGCCGCCGGTCGACGTCCCCGCGGCGAGGTTCCCCGCCTGGTCGAGCGCCACCGCGCCCACTGTGCCGAACTTCCGCTCGTCTGGCACCGACCACGCGGGCTCGGCCATCGCCGTCCCCGTCCCCCGCGCGCGGGCGCTGTCGGCGGCGCGCTGGCGCTCCCACGACCGGCGGCGCGGCTCGGTGATGAAGTAGCCCGGGTCCACCTGCTCGATCCCCTGCTGCCGGCCGAAGAGCTCGGCGCCGTCGCCCACCATCATCACGTGCGGGCTCTTCTCCATCACCGCGCGCGCGAGGTTGATCGGGTTCTTCGTGCGGTGGATCCCCGCCACGGAGCCCGCCGCCAGCGTGGCGCCGTTCATGATCGCCGCATCGAGCTCGGCGTTCCCCTCGGCGTTCAGCACCGCGCCCTTCCCCGCGTTGAAGAGCGAGTCGTCCTCCATCACGTTGATGGCGGCCTGCACGGCGTCGAGGCTGGGCCCGCCGCGCTGCAGCACCGCGTAGCCGGCGCGGAGCGCGCGTTCCAGGCCCGCGCGGTAGGCGGCCTCGCGCTCGGGCGTCATCTGCTGGCGCGAGATGGTGCCGGCGCCGCCGTGGATCACCATCCCCCAGCGCGCGGGCTGCTGCACGGAGCCGGAGCCGGCGGGGAGCGCCGCGGGGGTGGATGCCGGCGCCGGCGCGGGGGGCGCGCACGCCGCCGCGGCCAGGGCCAGGGCGAGGAGGACCGCGGGGATGCGGAGGGACGGATGCGTGCTCATGCCGGTCGCAGGTTCGAGTGTTCCGTTGGGAAGATGACCGTGGGGGCGCCGCGAAGCGCGTGCCGCATGTCCATCAACATCCTTGACCGCGCGCGCCGTGCCCCCCGGATTATGGGGCGCGGAACCGCCGAGGGCCAACCCACCACACCCACCGGATCGGAAACGACAATGCATCCCGACAACGAATGGCTCACCTTCATCGCCGCGCTGCTCTTCGGCGTGGTGGTAGGATGGGTGACGTACCGCACGCTGCGCCACGCCACGGTCACCGGGCTCTCCGACATCGCCACGGTGATCGGCGCGATCGGCGGCGCGGCGATCACCGGCCTGTTCCCGCTGGCCGACGGGGCGTTCAACGGCTACTGCATCGGCCTGTTCCTGGGCTTCTTCCTCTACTTCCGCACCGCGCGCGACCCCCACGCGCCGGCGTGGATGGGTGGGCCGAAGCCCGGCGCGGGCGGCGGCGGCGGCGTGGGACCGCAGCCCGGCCTCGGCCCCAAGCCCGGCGTGCCCGGCGGGCCGCACGCCTGAGCGGCTAGGCGTCGACCAGCAGCTTGAGCCCGGCCAGCGCGTACATCGTGTAGGCCAGCCCCAGCAGGTTTCCCTTGTCGGCCAGCGCCCAGCGCATCTCGCGCAGCGCGTCGTCGGCCGCGGCGCCGCGCACCAGGGCGCCCAGCAACAGGTCGGCGGCTTCGATGGCCACGGGAAGCTGCACGCTGATCTCGGTGCCGATCACGCCGGCGGCGCCCGCGAAGCCGAAGGTGGAGACGAAGTTCAGCAGCCGTCCGGGCTCCAGCTCGAAGGTGTGGCAGCCGTTGACCACCACCAGCGGCCGCCGGTCGAGCCAGACGTCCGGCGGCTGCGTGCGCAGCCACCCCGAGAGCTTGTTGGCGTACACGCGGCGGTTGGGGTCCGCGTCGCCGCGGCCGATCCCCAGGTAGCCGTCGGCGGTGGCCTCGTCGTACCGGCCGTGGCAGAGGAAGTAGACGACCTCGGGCTGCGCCAGGATCTTCTGCACCCCCGGCCAGTCGTCGGCCGGCGGCGGCGCGTAGCGCACCTTCGCCAGGCCGGAGAGCCGGTTCAGGTGGGCCTCGGCCGCCTTCAGCGAGTCGTCGTCCAGCTCCTCGGTGACCGCCGCCACCAGGTCGATCTCCGCCCCGCACTTCACCTTGTCGGTGGTGCCGGGCGGGTCGCGGTCGTCGTCGGCCAGCAGCGCCCCCAGCGGCTGCTCCACGCGGTGGGCCAATCCCCAGAACCCGTAGGGGCAGATCACGTCCATCTGGTGCCACGCCTCGCCCGCGTGCGGGCAGGCGGTGCGCAGCGGCCCGGTGCGGACGCCGTCCTCGCCCCATTCGGCCAGCACGTCGCACCAGCGCACCTTCGCGGGGTCGGCCTCCACCAGCGGGTACTCGTACATCACCGCCCAGGGAAGGACCCAGTTGGCCGCCCCCGTGCGCGCCACCTGCACCACGCCCGCGCCCGCCGCGCGGCGGAACTTCCACTCCCACGTCCGCGCGTCCATCCCCTTCGGCCGGAGGTTGGTGGCCACCATCTCGTACAGGCGGCTCCCCTCGCTGGCCAGGCGGAACAGGTCCATCTGGAACTGGTCGCGGTCCTTGCCGTTGCGCGCGTCCAGCCCCGGGACCGCTTCGTCCACCCTGTAGCTGCCGGGGTCGCGGCGGAAGAACACCTCCATCAGCCGGGCGCGCACCCCGTCCAGCACGGTCCTGGCCTCCCCGGGGTCGAACGGCAGCCAGGCGGGGACGGCGTCGGGGGCGTCCTTCAGGATGATGCGGTGCCCGCCCGCGCCGTCGCCGTTCAGCGCGAGGGAGAGCGACACCGGCACCGCCTCCTCGCGCCCGTCCACGAGCAGCGTGCGGGTGGCGAAGGCGTCCAGGTCGAGGTCGGCGGAGAGCACGTAGTCGACCTCTATGCGGTTGTCGCGCTCCAGCGTCTCGCCCGGCGCCGCCCGCACACCGACCCGGACGATGGCGGACTGCACCAGGTTGCTGCCGAAGTACATGCAGAGCCGCCCCAGCGCCTCCCCGGAGCCTTCATCGACGCTGGCGGGGGCGGTGACGCGCAGCGCCAGCGGTCCCGGCCGCCCGGCCCGTACGCCGTCGACCACCGGGAAGCTCCGGCCGGCACGCGCGGGGAGGAAGATCTCGCCGGTGACGGTGCCCGGGGTGAAGTGCTCGCTGATCAGCACCACCTGGATCGGCCACCCTTCGTCGGTGGGCGGCAGGTGCCGCTCGGGGAAGGTCTTCTTCCCCTTCACCAGCGTCTTCTCCGGGTCCCACGGCGGCCCGACGTCCACGCGCAGCTCGTACTCGCGCCCGGCGCCCAGCGCGGCGCGCGGCGGCAGCACGTCCGCGGCGCCGGGCTCGGCGAAGTTGGCGTTCAGCACCCGCGGCGCCGGACCTCCCCCATCTCCCTCCTCTTTCTCCACCGGCGGCCGCCGCTTCTTCCCGCCGTTCGGCCGGGGGACCTCTTCCTTCTCGTCCGGCTGCAGCGACTCGGCGCCACCACCGTCGTCTCCCTCCGGCTCCACGGCGGACTTGGTCTCTTCGCCATCGACCTCCTCCGTGCCCCGGGACTCCCTGGCGGACTCCGCCTTCTCCTCGACCTCGTCCGGCTCCCCGGCGAACGCCTGCTCGCGCGCGCCCACCCGGGGCTTTCCGGCCGAGCCCTGGACGGGGTGCGCGACGACGATCTCCGGACGGTGGCCGGCGGGGAAGACGGGGATCTCGGGGACCTCGTCGCCCAGGAAGAGCTCCGCCTCCAGCCCGCGCTCGTCGTCGAAGCGGAACGGGCGCGCGGCCTCCTCCAGCGACGTCCCCTCCGCGAGCGACTCGTAGAGCTTGCGGAAGTAGCGCTTCGACGAGAGCGGCGCGTCGGGAATCCGCACCCGCAGCGTGGCCGGGCCGCCCGCGCGCACCACCTCGCGGGCGAACCCGTCCATCTTCGCGGGGGCGCCCTCCAGCACCAGCAGCCCGGTGCCGAGGTCCCTCAGCATCTCCGCCACGTGCTCCGGGTCGGCTTCGGCCAGCGGGGCCGAGGTCACCGTGTGCAGCACCGGCACCGTTCCGCGCGCGTACGCCCTCACGTCGCGCATCCGCAGCACCTCGTGGCGATAGGGGACGATCACCCCCAGCGAGCCGCCGATGATGTCGCGGAGCTTGCGGACGTAGTCGGGGCGGAGGACCGGCCCGGTGATGGCCGACGACAGCCGCCAGGCGCGCTCCTCGCCCAGCAGCTCCAGCTCGCCGTAGCGGCCGATGCGGGTGGCGGCCAGCACCGCCGACGCGCGGCCGAAGCGGCCCGGCTCGGCCATGCGGGTGCGGGAGGGGATGGAATGAACGAGGTACATTGTGCCCTGCCATGAGGATGGAGTCCGCGGCGGGGCCATGCGCCCGGCCGCGGCGACGGGATCACGACGCGGGCGCGATGCGGAGGACGCGGCCGCCCGCGGTGGTGATGTACAGCTCGTGGCTCATGTCCTCGCCGAACGAGGTCACGTTGCCGATGCTGCCGACGTCCCACTGGCGGGGATCGGCGGCCTGCGCGCCGTCCCAGCGGAAGCTGCGCAGCCAGCCGTTGCAGTAGTCCGAGTAGAAGTAATGCCCGCGGACGGCGGGGATGGCGCTGCCGCGGTAGACGTAGCCGCCGGTGATGGAGCACCCGTCGCCGTGCCCGTACTCGGCCACGGGAAGGGTGAGCCCCTGCTGGCTGCAGCTGCCCGCGTTGTAGCAGTGCATCCCCTCCATCAGGTTCCACCCGAAGTTCAGCCCGCCCGTGCGCGCGGAGACGACGTTCACCTCCTCCCACGCGTTCTGCCCCACGTCGGCCACGTACAGCAGGCTGGACGAGGCGTCGAACGAGAAGCGCCACGGGTTGCGCACGCCGTAGATCCAGATCTCCCCCCGACGCCCCGCCTGCCCCGCGAACGGGTTGTCGGCGGGGATGGCGTACGGCTGCGCGCCATCGACGTCGATGCGCAGGATCTTTCCCAGCAGCGCCGCCAGGTTCTGCCCGTTCCCCTGCGGGTCGCCGCCGCCGCCACCGTCGCCCAGCCCCACGTACAGCTTCCCGTCGGGGCCGAAGAGCAGCAGCCCGCCGTTGTGGTTGGCGAACGGCTGGGCGACGCCGAGCACGACCATCGCGCTCTGCGGGTCCGCGACGTTGGGGTCGCCGCTCACGTGGTAGCGGACCACGCGCGTGTCGCCGTTGCGGTCGGTGTAGTAGACGTAGAAGAAGCCGTTGGTGGCGTAGTGCGGATGGAAGGCCATCGACAGCAGCCCGCGCTCGCCGCCCGAGGTGATCAGCGAGGTGACGTCGAGGAAGGGCGCGGCCCGGAGGCTGCCGTTCTGAATGATGCGGATCTTCCCCGTCTGCTCGACCACGAACAGGCGCGGGTCCGACGGCGGGGAGGTGAGGAAGAGCGGATGGTCGAGCCCGCCGGCCACCTCCACCAGGCGGAGGCCGTCGGCGGGAAGCGGCGGCGGATTGGTGTCCGACGGGCCGCCGCGCCCGCACGCGGCGATGAGGAGGAGGACGGCGAAGCGGCTGATCATGCGGACTCCTCGTGGACGTCGTCGTCCGTGCCGGGATCGAGCCCTTCCAGGATCATCCGGGCGTCGTCCTCGCGGTGCCAGGGAACCATCACCCGCGCGCCGAACATGGAGGGGCCCTGGTACCCGGCGCCGAAGATCCCCAGGTGCGCGCCGGTCACGCGCGCGGGGATGCCGGCCTCCTCGAGCGTGGCCGCGGCGAAGTCGGCCTCGAGCACGGCGCCGTACTCCGCGACGATCACCCAGGGTGCGGTTGGATCTGGCATGCTCTCTTGGACTCTCCGCGTCAGCCGGTGTTCCCGGGATCAATGGTAATCCGCCGCGCGTGCGGGGACAAATGGCGGGGTGCAGGGATCGGGCTGCGATGCGGACGTGACGGAACGCCGCCGCGGTTCCCCCCCACCCCCGGCCCCTCCCCCACGAGGGGGGAGGATGGGGGAGGGGAGACCTGATCGCGGGATCGGCTTCCGGTTCGCGGTTGCAGTTGCCGTTCACCTCTCCCAGGCTGTTTTGGGAGAGGTCGAAAAATGGAGATGGGCGAGACGGCTGTTTTTGTCTCGCCCATCTCCATTTTTCGGGTGAGGGCCCTATCCGGGCGAGGCTCGCGCAGGGGCCATGGTGTCAATCACCGTATCGGGCAGCGCGACGGCGGCCGGGCGCGGCGGGAGCAGGTGGGCGATGGAGTTGGCGTAGTAGGCCAGCGCCTGCATCTCCCGCGGCTCGGCGGCGAACAGGCCGTCGCTCTCGCGCGCGAGGTGGCGCAGGGTGAGCATGCGCAGGCCCACCGTCACCGCGTAGTCCATGTCGCTGCGGGGGATGTAGATGCGCGCGCCGGCCGCCTCCAGCTCGCGGATCAGGTCGCGGACGCGCGCCTTCAGCTCCAGCTCGCTGATCGCCGTGGCCGGGTCGCGCACGAACACCGTGGCCACGAGCGAGACGGGGACCACGGGAACGACGTCGCCGACCTCGCGCATCAGCTCGGCGCCGAGCGCCTCGACGGCGGCGTGGCGCTCGTCCTTCCCCATCGTCCTGAAGTCAAGCCCCCGCTCCGCGCAGTACGCGCGCATGGACACGGGTGTGCCGAAGTTGGCGCAGGCGTAGCCGAAGCGGTGCCAGTGCCCGCGCGCCATCAGCCACAGGTTGCGCCCCACGAAGCGGAGCGAGTTCACCGCCGCGGCCATGCGCCCCGCCTTCGGCCGCTCGGGCTGCAGGTCCAGCAGCAGCGTGCGGTCTTCCAGCGTGCGGTCGTAGTTGATGCCGACGGGGATGAACACCAGGTCGCGCTCGCCGTGGGGGTCGAACGCACGGAGGATGTAGTCCAGCAGCCCCAGCTTGGGCCGGCGGAGGCGGCCGTCGCGGCTGAGGCCGCCCTCGGGGTACACGGCCTGGGTCACACCGGCGCTGGTGGCCATCCACACGTAGCGCTCCAGCACGCGGCGGTACAGCTCGTCGCCGCTGTTGCGGCGCACGAAGTAGGCGCCCATCGAGCGGATCAGCGCCTGCAGCGGCCAGACGCGCGCCCACTCGCCCACCGCGTAGCTGAGGGCCGCGCGCTTGCTGGCCAGGTAGCCGACCAGCACGTAGTCCATGTTGCTGCGGTGGTTCATCACGAAGACGACCGTGCTTCCCTTCGCGATCCCCGCCAGCCCGGCCTCGTCGCTGTAGCCGAGACGGACGCGGTAGAGGAAGCGCGCCAGCCGCCGCGCCGCCCAGTAGCCGATGCGGAAGTACAGGTACGCATTGAACGCGGGCACGATCTCGCGGGCGTAGCGGCCCACGCGCTCCATGGCCACCTCGCGCGGCATCCCGCGTTCGCGCGCGAAGGCCTCGGCGGCTTCGAGCACGCGCGGGTCGTACATCAGCCGGTCGATCAGGACCTGGCGCTTGGTGAGGTTGAAGTGGGGGATCTCGATGGGAAGCCGCGTGTTGATCTCCTCGATCACGCGGTTGGTGCGCTGGCGCAGGAACCACCGCACGCTGGGCACCATCAGCCGGTCCAGCGCCGCCCACGCCGCGAGGATCGCGATCAGTACGAAGAGCCACGCGGGGAGGGTGACCGTGCTGGACATCAGGAAACAGGGGACAGGGGACAGCGGGAAACTCAGCGCGAAACCAGCCATCCGCGCCGAATGAGATTCCGCGCCGGCGCAGTCCGCGAAGGCGGACTTCTCGCCTTTCGAGCGGTGGGTTTCTAACCCACCGGAGATGGAGGGCGGATTGCCCGAATGGATATCCCAACTGCTGGATGGCGATCAATCACAGGATAAATCGCCGCGAGAGTAGATCCAACGAAAACGGCGGCGCCCGATCACAAGGCGCCGCCGTTCCCCTGTCCCCTGTCCCTAAATCCTATCTCGTCACCCGCACGTTGCCGGCAAGCAGGTTCATCGGGCCGAACGTGGGCTGGCCGAGCACGCCCGCGTCGACGCCGACGGTGCCGTTCAGCGCGTAGCGGATGGACTGCCCCGTCGCCGCGCGCAGCAGCACGTCGGCAAGGCCGGGGATGTCGTTGAAGTTCACGATGATGTCCAGCGGCACCAGCACGTCGCCGTTGGCCTGCAGCGGAACGCCGAGCGGGAAGTCGACCTGCGCGGCGTTGCGCCCCTCCAGCTGCAGCCCGCCCGCCAGCCGCGCCAGCGTCAGCCCGATGGGATTGGGATTGCGCACCCGCGCGTACAGCCGCAGCGCGGCGCCCCCGCGCGGATTCTGGAAGCTCGGGCCGACCAGCCGCAGCTGCGGCTGCTGCGAGTTGTCCACCGTGAACTGCGGCGCCTGGATCCCCAGCTGCGCCAGCGTGGCGCACCCGGACAGCAGCGGCAGCGCCATCAGCATCACGCCCGCGCGCCTCAGACTCTTCATCGCCATCTCCTCGTCTCCCTTTGTGGAGGTCGAATCTCCAGGAACTTCATCTCCAGGGACTTCGACCGATCATCGCTCCAACCAGCCGGCATCCCCGCGGCCGCGGACGACCCCCTCCCCCGCTTCGCAGGGGCGGGGGAGCACTCAGCGCCGACGCCTGCGTCCGCGCCGAGGTCTCCCCTCCCCCATCCCTCCCCCCGCGTGGGGGAGGGGCCGGGGGTGGGGGGGGAGGCAGGCTGCCCCCGGGAGGCACTCCGCCCCGCGCCGGGGGGATTGCCGTCTCGCACAACCCCATGCGCCGCATCCGCATCCACGCTTCAGCCGTGTGTGCCGTCTCCCTTGCCACAGCCGTGCCACCATCCCGCGCACACCCGATTCTCCCGCGGCGGCGCGGGGTGCCGGGTGGAATGATTGGTGCATCCCCGCGTCGGCTCCCGTCCCCACCCGGCGACATGCGCGCGCCCGGCGGAGAGGACGGCGGAACGGACTGGGACATGGCCGGGGAAGGCACTGAACCGCCTGCTGCGCAAAGGAGGAAACCGGTGGACACGCAACTGACCGGCATGGGAGGGACGCACGCGCCGGCGCTCCAGGAGGTGCTGGACGGGCTGAACGACCTGCTCCAGCTCGACCACGACGCCGTGGCCGCGTACGACGTGGCCATCGCCAAGCTCGAGGACCGCGACCACGCCGACATGATCGCCGGCTTCCGCCGCGACCACGAGCGCCACATCCGCGAGCTGAACGAGCTCGTGTCGCGGCTGGGCGGCACTCCCGTCAACCATCCCCATGCCACCGGCCCCTTCAAGACCGCCCTGCAGGGGCTGGGCGGGCTGGCCGGCGACAAGGGGCTGCTGATGGCCTTCCGCACCAACGAGCTGCAGGTGCGCACCAAGTACGACAGCTACGCCAGCAAGGCCATGCTCTGGCCCCCCGACGTCAAGCGCATCATCGACGGCGCCGCGCTCGACGAGGAGCGCCACTACGCCTGGGTGGCCGGCGTGCTGCAGCGCATGGGCGTGGGCCAGGGCGAGGTCGAGGGCGTGCACTCCATGAACGCCGCGCGCGAGGCCGCCAACGTGGGCCACGGCGTGGTGGAGACGGCGAAGGACGCCGTCGCCGGCGCCGCCTCGGCCGTGGGCGAGAAGGTGAGCGGCCTGGCCGGCGCGGTGGGCGGCACGGTCGGCGGCGCGGCCTCGGCGGTCAGCGAGACGGTGAGCGGCGCGGCCTCGTCCGTGGGCGACACGGTGAGCGGCGCGGCGGGGAGCGTGGCCGACCGGGTGAGCGGGCTGGCCGGCTCGGTGCGCGAGCGAGTGACGGGCGGCGCCGACGCGGTGCGCAACCGCATCGCGGGGCTGCTCGACACCGACGAGGGGCCGCTGGCGGGCGCCCGCGGCTATGTGGACACGGCGCGCAGCGGCGTCCAGTCGGCCGCCGACGGGTTCGAGGGACGGGTGCGCGAGAAGCCGCTCCAGACGCTGCTGCTGGCCGGCGTCGCGGGGTTCGTCATCGGCCGGCTGCTTCGCTAGGGAGAAACCGCAATGGCTGACTACCGACACGACGACGACCGGACGCTTCCGGGCGGACCGGGGATGAACCGCACCCCCGAGACCGACCCCGAGCACCTGATCCCCGAGCACACGCACGCCGCGGCGCCGGGGACCATCGGCGCCAGCTCGACCAGCGACGACCCCGACGTGGTGCGCGGCGAGATCGAGCGCACCCGCCAGCGCATGTCCAGCACCATCGACGAGATCGAGGGCGCGCTGCTGCGCAAGAAGGGCGAGATCCAGGACCGGCTCGACTTCGCCGCCCCGGTGCGCCAGCGGCCGTGGGCCTTCGCCGCGGGCGTGTTCGGCACCGGGCTGGCGCTCGGCTTCCTCACCGGCGGCGGCAGCCGGAGCGACGACGACGGCGACCGCGAGTACGTGAAGATCCCCCGCACGCTGCTGGAGGGGATCGGGGTGGAAGAGGCGGGCTCGTCGGGGAACACCGCCGGGAACGGCCTCGGCGCGGGCGACTGGGAGCTGCGCACGCGCGAGCTGATGCAGGTGGTGGCGCGGCAGGAAGAGGAGATCCGCGACCTGCGCGCCGTCGTCTACGGCCGCGACGACGACCTCGACGCGCTGGCGAACGCGGAGATCGGCGCCCCCGAGTCCATCGGCGAGGTGGAGATCGAGGACGAGTGGGACGAGGACTGGAACTTCAGCGACCAGGGCGACGACTTCCAGGACTTCGAGGCGCTGGGGATGGAGGCCGAGGACGAGGGCGGCTTCAGCCTCGGCAAGCCGCTGGCCGGGGTGATCGCCGCCGGCGTGGCGGGGATCGTGGGTGGGCTGGCGAAGAAGCTCATCGACAACCGCGGCTCCGACGAGCTGGACGTGGAGATCGACCTGGAGCCCCGTCCCCCCGCCAGTGTGGTGGACGACCGCGCGCACCGCTACACCGCCCGCGGCACCGCGGACGTGCGCGAGGCGCTGGCCGCGACGGAGACGGAGCCCTACCAGCCGACGGGGCGCACGCGGATGGAGCGCGAGCGCGAGCGGCACTACGAGGGCACGCTTCGCCCGCCGCAGTACGGCGAGCCGCTGGAGGTGGAGGTCGAGCTGGACCAGGCCGGCTACGTGCCGCGCCGTCCCCGCCGCCGGAGCCTGCGCGCGCCGGAGATGAGCCCGCTGGCCGGCGCCGTGGCCGTGGGCGCGGCGGTCGCGATCAGCGGCCTGGTCGCCCGCCTCCTCCACAACCGCCGCTCGGACGAGATGGACGTCGAGGTCGAGCTGGAGGACCGCACCGGCTACCGCCCGTCCGCGCAGCCGCGCACCGCCTACACTTCGACTCCGCGTTCGACCGGCGAGATGGAGGTGGAGGTCGAGCTCGAGTCGCGCGGCACCACGACCTCGGGCTACACGGCCGCCGATGCGGGCACGCAGCGGGAGCTCGACGTGGAGGTCGATCTCGAACCTCGCGCCGGCGATCCTCGGCCGCGGAGTGACGACCTGGGCGGCAGCGGCACCCAGTCTCCGCCGCTGATGTAAGACGGAGGAGAGGACACGGAGATCTCGATCCCCGTGTCCTCCCTGTTTTAACCCAAACAGCAGGTCTCACGCAGAGCAGCAGAGGCAGCAGAGGTGAGTTCTCCGCTGCCTCTGCTGCTCTGCGTGAGGCAAATCTTTTCCGGATTCGGTGGCACCAGGAGCGCTTACCGGTCCGTCGGATAGTCGAACAACGACACGCCGATCGGGCGGCGCGAGCTGCGGCCGATCTGCGGATCGTCCTCCACCGCGGTGCGGCCCACCGCCTGGCCGGTGCCGATGGAGATCTGGATCGAACGCGGCTTGAAGTCCGGCGCCACCGGGAACGCGAAGTCCAGCCGGTACGTACGCCGCGACCCCGGCGGGAAGGCGATCCGCAGCCCCGCGCCCGCGGCCACCAGGATCGGCGAGTCGCGGCCGAACGGGTCGCCGCCGGCCCACGACTTTCCCGCGTCCACGAACACCGCCGAGCCCAGGTCGAACAGCCGCGGGAACGGCCACGCCAGGAACGCGCGGTGCTCCAGCGTAGCCACCACGCGCCGCTGCCCGGCGTACACCTGCCGCGGATAGCCGCGCAGCCCCGCGCGGTGCCCCAGCGTCAGCTGGAAGGGCACCATCGCGTGCCATCCCCCCGCCGCGTGCGCCGCGGCCACGAACGTGTGCTTGCTGTCGCCCGCGGGGCGCCAGTACGCCCACACATCGCCCTCCCCGAAGATGTCGCGCCAGACGGCGCCGCCGGACCCCTCGAAGTCGCGCTTGGCCTCCAGCAGCAGGCGCGTGCCCGCCAGGATGCCGCCGGGCAGGTCGCGCGCGGCGTTCAGCCCGAAGTCGAACGACAGGTCGTCGCCGTCCGACAGCGCCTCGATGCTGCGCCCCACCGCCGCCTCCAGGTCGGCGCCCAGCTGCACGTCCTCCGCGCCGTGCACCGCGTCGAGCCCGCGCCGCCGGTCGAACGTCACCCGCCGCTGGCCGGCCAGCAGCACCAGCCGCGTGGCCGACACCGGCTCCAGCCCCGGCACCACCCCGCCGCCGGGAAGGAGGGAGACGGGGATCCCCTCCTCCACCGTGCTGAAGGTGTCCTGCGGAAAAGTCCGCCGCTCCCCCGCCAGCGCGAGACCGAAGAGCGTCAGGTTGCCGCGCCGTCCGAACCGCCGCACCACGCCCACGTCCCATCCCGTGCGCTCGACCGGGAACAGCCGCTTGTCGAGCCCGTCGCTGCCCTGCACGTAGTACTGGAAGTTGCGCTCGTCGCGGAAGATGGCCTGCCGCCACGCCCACCGCGCCCCCTCGCCGCGGAAGGGAAACGCGATCCGCTCGCCCCCCGAGAACCCGATCGGCGTCTTCGCCAGCGACACCTCGGCGTCCAGGTGCGTGCCGAAAAGCTGCGGCGTGCCCGCGCGCCCACCGAACACCCGCTCGCCCTGCTGCTGCCGCCAGAACGCCGCGACGCGCGCGCCGCGCCCGGCCAGGTTGTCCTCGCGCAGCTCCACCCCCGTCACTTCGCCCGAGCCCGCGGCCGCCTCGAGCCGGGTCGACCACTCGTCGCGCGTCTCCACGATCACGTCGTAGCTGCCGTCCGGCTGGCGCACGGAAAAGACGTCGGCGTCGGCCAGGTAGCCGGTCGAGCGCAGGATCCGCTCGCTGTCCTCCAGCAGCTCGGGGCGATAGCACCCGCCCTCGTGGAACAGCAGCTCGCGGCGGATCACCGACTCGCGGGTGCGCACGTGCAGCCGGTTGGCCAGCCGGTACGCGTCGGTGAAGCGCTGGTCCAGGTTGGGGTCGCCGACGAGGAAGACGGAGTTGTTGTCGACGAAGATGTTGCCGATGCGCGGGCACCCCGGCGCCGTGTCCCCCCGCGCGACCGCGGCCGAGTCGGGCCGGGGGAGGGTGGAGATGGTGTCGCCGCGCGCCGCCGCGGTGTCGCGCTTCGCGCCGGGGATGGTGTCCTGCGCGCGCGCGGCGGCGGGCGCGCACGCGGCGAGCGCGGCGGCCGCCAGGGCGGCGCGAAGCGGGTTCGATCGGGTCGGCGGCACTCTGGGCCTTGGGCGGAACGAGCGGCCCCGCGGCACCCAGGGTGCGGCGGCCGGGTCGTTCCTGCGCGTGTCTGAGAGCGAGCGGTCAGGGGTCCGGGAGCACGGGGGAGCAATCTTCGCGCCCCACGCCGGGGAACGCAAACGGCGGGGCCGCAAGCCGCGGCCCCGCCGTTCGCATCCCGTCTCGCCGTCCGGCGCGCTAGTCGCCGGCGGCCGCCAGCGGCGCCTCGCCCTCGGGCTCCAGCTCGTCCGCCTCCGCGCGCAACGCGGCCAGCGCGCGGTTCACCCGCTCGACCTCGCCCGCCGCGCCCAGCTCGCGGAAGATCTCGCGCGCCCGCTCCAGGTAGGCCGCGGCCTCTTCGCCGCCATCGTTCTGCGCCCGCAGCGCCGCGTAGTCCAGGAGCGTTTCGGCCTCGAGGAAGGGATAGCCCTTCTCGCGGGCGATCTCCAGCGCCTTCTCGAAGAAGGTGAACCCGTCCGCGTCGCCCAGGACCCGCGCGATGTTGCCGCGCCCTTGGTACATGTAGCCGATGGTGTAGGGCGATCCCGCCGCGATCGCCTGCTCCTCGGCCAGGCGGCCCCACTCGTCGGCCTGCGTCACGTGCCCCTCGTGCAGCCACCACTCGGCCAGGTCCGTGGCGATGGTGGCCCGCAGCACCTTGGGGATGGACATCTTCAGCGCGGTCTCGTAGCCGCGGCGCGCCTCGTCCCAGCGCTCCTGCGCCTCGCGCAGGTGGGCGTGGTTGTGGTGGCAGATCGCCAGGTCCACGGGAGAATCCAGCGAGTCCCACACGCGGAAGGCGCTCTCGAACCACCCCTCGGACTCCTCCAGCCGCTGCTGCCGCGTCGTGAGGTTCCCCAGGTTGTTGTAGATCTGCCCGCGCTCCAGGGTCAGCCCCGTGGCCGCGGCCTCGGTGAGCGAGAGCGCCTCGTGGTAGCACGACTCGGCCTCGTTCCAGCGGCCCTGCCACATCCGCACGTTGCCGATCCCGATCCGTCCCACGACCTCGCCGTGCACGTCGCCCGAGTCGCGCGCCAGATCGGCGCTCCGCTCGTAGTAGGCCACCGCCTCCTGGAAGTCGCCCACGCTCACCGCCACGCGCCCGATGCGGCGCAGCGCCAGGATCTGCGCGCCCTTCTCGACCAGGGGAAGCGAGATGGTGAGCGCCGCGCGATAGCACTGGCGGGCGCCCATCAGCCGGCCGCTGGCCTCCAGGCTTTCACCCAGGCTCACCAGATGGCGCGCGGCCTGGTCGTGGTCGCCCGCGAAGAAGCTCTGCAGCAGCGGGCGCAGCCCGGCGTGCAGGAGGGTGACGAACTCGTGCAGCGCCCGCTCCGCCTCGTCGACCGCGCGCTCCACCACCTCCGGGGTGACGATGCGCTTGTCGATCGTCGTGTAGGCGCTGGAGCTGTCCCATTCCTTCCCCGGGTCGCGAACCGCGGCGGCAACCAGCCGCAACCGGAGGACCTCGAGCTCTTCGAGGTCCGGCAGCAGTCCCAGGATTTCTTCGATGGTCGCTTCAGGGCGGCTCACTGCTCTCACTTCCAGGAGGGTCGGTTCACACCGGTCACAGAACGACAGAAGCTCAGCCGCCCGAAACGCTCATGCCGCCGCCGCGCGCGCTGGTGGTGCCGTATTCCGAGAAGTGCGGGGTCTGCGTGAAGATCTGCGAACCGTCGGCCGACACCGTGCCGCCCACGTCGACCCACGCGTTGTTCCACCACACCACGTGCGCGTTCGCGTCGCCCTCGATGGTGGTGCCGCGATAGGGGAAGCCGATGGTCACCGGGCTCGCGAAGGGCACGTTGTGCGGCCCGAACTCGGCCACCACGCGCTCCGAGCCGTTGGGGTCCACCGGCAGCCGGATGGTGAACATCGTCACCTTGTCCACCGCGCCCGCGGGAACCACGATGGTGAAGCCCTGGAAGTCGAGCCGCCCGCCCTGCGGGCCGATCCACGCCTTGGCCCAGGCGATCGTGACCTGCGGCTTCACCTTGAAGCGCGCGATGATGTCCAGCTCGGTCGACGAGGCCAGCTCGGTGGTGGTGGACGTCGTCGTGGCCCCGCGCTCGGAGCGGGCCGGCGTAGCCGCCGTGGGCGTTCCGGCCTCGGAGCACCCCGCCGTGAACGAGACCGCCGCAGCCGCAACAGCGAGAAGCAGGTTACGAAACCTGAGGCTCATCAAGACCTCCGGAGTGGTGGAAGGCAGGCACGCACCCGGGTGGGCGGCACGGTGCATACCAGACGGCGCGGTCGCGCCAGAGAGTCGGCAAGTACCGACAAGTTAACGGTTTATACGACAGATGGCAACCCGTTCCGGCCGAGATCCGGCGCGGACGAGTGCACCAGAAGTGTGCGGAGTCGCTGCCGGATGGTGCGGGCCTCCGGAGGAGCCTGGCACCGGTCTCCCACCCGTTCGGAGCGGGCCCGTTCGTGCATGATCGCCCCGTGGACGCACCCTACCTCAATCTGCCGCCATGGGTACGGCCACCGCTTGGACGCGCTTGGCCCCTTACGCGTCCCGTTCGCGCCCTCGGCGAAAGCTGCGTGCCACGCGAGGCGCAGACGCAGGCGGAGCGCACCCGCTGCGACGAGGCCTCAGTGCTCGATCCCGTACTCGGCGATCTTGCGACGCAGCGTGTTGCGGTGGATCCCCAGCCGCTCGGCGGCCATGGTCAGGTTGTCCTGCGTTTCGCGCAGCGCGCGGCGGATCATCCGCTTCTCCATCTCCTCCAGCGTCACCAGCGGCATCTCGCCCGGCTCCTCGCCCGCCCCGCGCGCGGCCGGGGGGTGCAGGATGTCGGGGGGAAGGTGCTGGGGGAGGAGGACCTCGCCGTCGGACATCACCACCGCGCGCTCCATGGCGTTGCGCAGCTGGCGCACGTTCCCCGGCCAGGGGTGCGCCCGCAGCGCGGCGAACACCTCCTCGGCGATGGCGCGCACCGGGCGGTCGTGCTCCCGCGCGTAGTGGGCGACGAAGTGGCTGGCCAGGAGGTCGAGGTCCATCCCCCGCTCGCGCAGCGGGGGAAGGGTGAGGGTGACGACGGCCAGGCGGTAGAAGAGGTCCTCGCGGAAGCGTCCCTCCGCGACGGCGCCGTGCAGGTCGCGGTTGGTGGCCGCCACGATGCGCACGTCGATGGGGACGGCGCTGCTGCCGCCCACGCGCTCGATCTCCCGCTCCTGCAGCGCTCGCAGGATCTTGCTCTGCAGCGCCAGCGACATGTCGCCGATCTCGTCCAGGAACAGGGTGCCCCCGCTGGCGCGCTCGAAGCGGCCGATGCGCCGTCCGATGGCGCCAGTGAAGGCGCCCTTCTCGTGCCCGAAGAGCTCGCTCTCCAGCAGGTTCTCGGGGATGGCGGCGCAGTTGATGGGTACGAACGGCCCGCGCGAGCGCCGCGAGCGCGAGTGCAGCACCCGCGCGACCATCTCCTTCCCCGTGCCGCTCTCGCCCAGCACCAGCACGGTGGCGTCGCTGGCCGCGGCGCGGGCGACGGACTTGTAGACCGCCATCATCCCCTGGCTGGCCCCCACGATGGTGGAGTCGTCGGCGACCTCGGAGGGAAGGGGGCGGAGGCGGCGGACCTCCTCGATGCCCAGCAGGATCTCGCGGACGCGGCCGCGCGGGACGGGCTTGGGAAGGACGTCGTGGGCGCCCTGGCGGATGGCCTCCATCGCCAGGTCCATCGACGGGTTCTGGGCCAGCAGGACCACGGGGGTGGGATTGCCGTCGTGCAGGCGACCCAGCAGCTCCAGCCCGCCCCCGGAAAAGTCGGCGTCGAGGAGGATCAGGTCCCAGTGCGCCTGCGCGACCATGCGCAGCCCCTCGGAAAGGGACTGCGCCGAGTGAAGCTCGGTGTGGCCGTTAAGCTCCGGTTCGAGCGTGCGACCGACGCCGCGGTCGGCGTCGAGGAGAAGGACCCTCAACGGAGTGCAACCCCCGGGTACACTGTGGTTGGACGCGAATAATAGTGATCGCGCCACGAATTGCGCAAACTACCGAAGCGCGACGGAAAAGAAACGGTAACCGATACCCTGCGGCCACCGCACAAACGTTTCGCAAGATATTCTCTTGCAACGCCTTTGTGATCGGGAACGTGACACCGAGGCGCCGATGCAGCTTCTTCCACCGCGGGAAGATGGCGCCTCTCCATCCGTGCACCGAATTGGTGCAAGCGACAATTCGTGGGATGTTTGTTCCCGAACGGGAACGCATCGAAGGCGGATTCGGGGAAAGGTCGTGGCGGAAAGTGCGTGAGTGCGGAAGTGCGGAAGTGCGGCCCAACGCACTCCCGCACTCATGCACTCACGCACCCAGACGCAACACGCCCGGGGCACGCGCTTGCGAGCGAGCCCCGGGCGGGAGCAGATGCCTTCGTCAGACCCGCTTCACCGCCAGAGGCGGAGGAGGCGGAGGAGACTCGGCCAGAAGCGACCAAGGAGCTTAATGACCAGCCCCAGGATCACCGTCTTGAAGAAGTAGCGAAGGAGAACGAGCACGGGGGTCCGGCGGTTCAGGGTGTCTGACGTCTTGCTCGGCGTACTCTACGCGGGCCGCCGCGCGGAAGTTTCATCGCGCCGGCGCCCCGCCCCCGCCGGCCACCCCCGGCACGGTGATCTCGAACAGCGCCGGCCACAGCTTGCCGGTGACGAACAGCCGGTCGTGCTCCGCGTCGTAAGCGATCCCGTTGGGCACCGCCTCGGGGTCCGGCCGCTGCCCGGCGTCGAGCAGGCCCGTTAGCTCCACCCACGCCTTCACCTTCCCCGTCTGCGGGTCGATGCGGGCGATGCGCTCGGTGTGCCACACGTTGGCCCATACCTCGCCCTTCACCCACTCCAGCTCGTTGATGTCGTTGACGTACTCGGTGCCGTCCATCACGTCGAGGGTGCGCTGCACCGTCCACGTGGCCGGGTCGAGGAAGCGGAGCTGGTTGGAGCCGTCGCTCAGGATCATCGACCGGCCGTCCGTCGTCAGCCCCCACCCCTCGCCCTGGTAGGCGAAGGTGCTCTGCTGCCTGAAGTCGAGGCCGTAGATGAACCCCTGCTGGTTCTGCCAGGTGAGCTGGTAGAGACGGCCGCCGAAGAGCGCGAGCCCCTCGGCGAAGTAGGGCGAGGGGACGTCGATGCGCTGCAGCACCTTCCCCGTCTCCAGCTCCGCCTTGCGCAGGGTGGAGCGGCCCTCGCGGCCGGTGCTCTCGTACAGCGCGCCGTCGTGCCAGAGCAGCCCCTGGGTAAAGGCCGCGGTGTCGTGCGGGTAGCTGCGCACCACGCTGGCGGCGGTCACGGGCGCCACCGGCCGGGGAGGCTGGTCCACGGGGGGGATCTTGTCCGGGTCCTGGTTTCCTCCCGCGCGCTTGCAGGAGCAGAAGGCCAGCAGTCCCATCGCCAGCAGCGTGGCGGGGCGCGCGGCGCCGAGGAGCCGCGGGCTCATCGCGCACCTGCCTTCGAGCCGAGCCAGTCGCGGCGGAAGGCGCGCATCGCGTCGGTCACCGTCATCCCCGCCTTCTCGTAGGTCACCACCTCGACCGCCGGGTTCTCCACCAGTGGGACGGACATTTCGTGCCGCACGCCGCGCTGCTCCACCTCCATCCGCACCGTCTGTCCCGCGGCCTTCCCGCGCAGCACCACGATCAGCGAGTCGGCCGAGGGCGTGGGGACCCCGTCCACCGACAGGATGCGGTCGCCGCGGTCGATCCCCGCGCGGTAGAGCGATCCTCCTTCCACCGACGGCTGGACGACCACGGCGGCACCCTCGTCCGTGTCCAGCCCGGCACCGAGCCACGGGCGCCCCGGCTGGGCCTTGCGGACGAGGAAGCCCGCCTGCGCGAGGAGCCGCGCGTAGTCGACCGCCTCGTGCCCCTCGACGTAGCGGCGGAAGAAGTCGTTGGCGAACGCCGTGTCGTGCGTCACCTGGCCGAGGACGCGGCGCAGGTCGGCCAGCGTGTACGGCCGCTGCGGCGCCAGCGCGGGCGTCTGGTACTGCCCGAACTCGCGCCACATCGCCCGCATGTAGTCCTGGAGGGAGATGCCGGGGAAGCGCTGGCGGAGCGTCAGGTCCAGCCCCAGCCCGAGCGCGGCGCCCCAGGTGTAGTAGGAGATGAAGGTGTTGCCGCGATTCACCGGGTCGATCGAGGTGGCCGCGTCGACGAACGGCGCCTGCATGCTCATCTCCACCGCACTGAAGTGGCGGCGGCCGGGCGCGTTGATGACCGTGTTGACGTCGCCCGAGATGTCGCCGGCGTACTGGTCGTCGGTGTAGAGCCCGGCGCGGCGGAGGAAGAGCGCGTCCCAGTAGCTGGTGAAGCCCTCGGCGAACCACAGCTCGCCGCTCATGTTCTCGCGCTCGAAGTCGAACGGCTCCAGCGACCGGGGGCGCAGCCGCTCCACGTTCCACGAGTGGAAGAACTCGTGCGACACCGTCCCCAGGTTCCCCAGCCGCTGCGCGGGGTCCACGATGTTGCGGCTGCTGGAGACGATGGTGGAGTTGCGGTGCTCCATCCCGTCGCCGCTGGCCCAGGGGAGGTAGTCGGCGATGAAGGTGTAGGTGCCGAAGTCGTACGGCGCCGGCGCGCCCCACATCGCCACCTCCTCCGCCACGATGCGGCGCGCGGCCTCGGCGAAGGTATCGGCGGCCGCGTCCGTCCCCAGGTGATGCAGGGCGATGCGCCAGGTGTACGTCTTCCCCCCGTGCTCCGCCGTCCAGGTGCGGAAGACGACGGGCCCGACCTCCGTGGGCGAGTCCATGAAGTACTGGAGATTGGGCGCCTCGAACACGGTCGAGTCCGCCGTCGGCCGCAGCTGCGTGGCCACGCGCCAGCCGGGCTGCGGGCGGAAGACGACGCGGATCGGCACCTCGTCCATCCCCCGCGCGAACATGAAGGTGGCGGGCATGTTGAGATGGGCGTGCGTGCGGTCGACGCCGAGATAAGTCCCGTCCGTGCGGTCGCCGAAGACGGTGTAGGCGACGCGGACGGTGGTCCCGTTCGGCGTCACGTCCCACTGCTGGGGATTGGGACGGGTGACGGCGAGCGGGCGGCCCGACGCGTCGGTCACGCGCACGTCGTAGACGTTCTTGGCGAACTCGTGGCGCGCGTAGCGGCCGGGCGACGAGACGCTCATCCGCAGCTGCAGCGGGCGCCCCTGCGGCACGCCGCGGAAGACGGCCGTCACCTGCGCCTCGTGGTGCGCGGCGTTGGGGAAGGCGATCTCGTACTCGACGCGCCGCTGCTGCGCCTGCGCGGGCATGGCGGCGAGCGCGAGGAGCACGGCCGCGCGGGGAAGGATGCGGTTCATCCGGTTCAGGGCGATGGGGATGCGGTTCCGAACGAGCGCAGGAGAGTAGCGCGTCGCGCGGTGCGGGGCCAGCGCAGGTGCGGAGGTGGGGTGCACGCGCGGATCGTGACGGGGATGAAACCGCGCGGCGGGGGGATTGTTCCGAACGGGCGGAGATCGGCCAGGGGATCGAGTGAGGACGGGCGAATGGAATTCGCGGCAACAACGGCCCGAAGTCCGCCTTCGCGGACTCCCGCGGCGGCATCGTCGTGAGATGCCAAAGTCGAGGGCGGCGAATCGATCCCGATCCGCCGCCCTCGCCGTTCATCTCCATCTCCCGTCCCTACCAGCGCGAGCCGGGCGGCACGGGGGCACCGCCCCAGCGGCGGTTGAAGTCCTCCAGCACCGAGCCCGGATCTCTCCAGGTGGCGCGCATCACCGTCACCAGCCCCATCAGCGACCAGGGGTTGTGGCGATTCACGCGTTGCGGCAGCGACCCGCGCGGGTCCCATACGGGCTCGCAGAGGTCGATCTGCTCGCCCAGGTCGCACAGGTACACGGCCTCGGCCTCCTTGGCCCGCCCCGCGTCCAGCAGCACCGCGCCCAGCGAGTGCCGCGCGGCGTATGGGAAGGGCGGCGGCTCGTCGTAGCTCAGCGAGTCCTGCAGGAGCACCGCGCGCCGCAGCGCGGCGATCGCGGGCCCGTAGTCGCGGGCCACGGACCGGATCTCGCCGTCCAGGATCCCCGCGGCGATCTCCAGCAGCCGGCCGGCGCGGTTGCCCATGATGATGGAGTCGCGCACCGGCCCCCGGGCGATGGCGTACAGCTCGGACAGGTGCCGGTTGGCCGCGACCGTGTCTCCCCTCCGCAGCCGCGCCATCCCCTGCCCGAAGTGCCAGATCCCCAGCGGATACCTGTACTTCGGCTGCGGCAGCGCCAGCGCCTGGTCCCACTCGCCGAAGCGGACGTGCACCAGCATCCGCGCGGTGAGGAAGTGCTGCGCGTTGTAGAAGCGCGAGATCAGCTCGTCGCTGGCGATGCTCTCCAGCGCCCGGGCCGCCGCCATCGCGTCGTCGCGCCGGCCGCCGAAGTTGGCCGACACCCACAGGAAGTCGTGGTTGTGCGCCCAGTACATGGGGTAGCGCCCCGCCATCCCGCGGAAGACCAGGTACGCGCTGTCGAGCGCCACCGCGCGCTGGTTGTGCCGCACCCCGTCGGCGTAGCGTCCCAGGCGGTGATAGATGTGCGACGGCATGTGCACGATGTGCCCCGAGCGCGGCATCAGTCCGGCCAGCGTGTCGGCCGCCCACTCGGCCGAGTCGGGCCACGGGGAGCCCTCGAAGACGTGGATCCAGAGGTGCGCCGCGCCCACGTGGTCGCGCTTGCGCCCCAGCACGTCGTGGAGCTGCGCCAGCACCGAATCGGTGCCGGGCTGCTTGTTGCCGTTCAGGTCCCACTGGTTCCACGGCCGCAGGTCCATCCGCGCCTCCGCGGCGATGGCCCCGGCGTCGAGATCGGGGTGCCCCTCCGCCAGGCTCAGCCGCCACACCTGCGCCATCGCCCGTGCGTAGGCGCTGTCCATCTGCGCGCGGAGGGTGTCGAGGCGCGCCTGCGGCACGCGCGGGAAGTCGGGGAGCGGGAGGTAGCGCGCGGCGCCCGCGTCGAGGTACGCCCGCTCCATCGTGGTCAGCGGCCGCAGCCCGCGCGCCGTCTCGATGGCGCCGGCCGCCTGCCGCCAGCGCGAGGTGTCCATCGCCAGGTTGATGTTGGGCCCGAGCGCCACCGCCTTCCCCCAGTAGCACATGACGCAGCCGGGGTCGAGCTGGTAGGCCTTCTGGAACGAGAGCACCGCCTCCAGGTGGTTGAAGCCGTAGATCAGCGCCAGCCCCTGGTCGAAGTACGCCTGCGCGCGCGTGTTGTCGGTGACGGGATGGTGCACGTTCGTGCGCACCGAGTCCCAGAGCGGCACCGAGTCCGGATTGAGCGGCTGCGGCTCAGGACCCGAGCCGTGGACGTGCTGCGCGAACGCCGCCGCCGACACGCAGCACAGGCCGGCGGCGAGCACGAGGATGCCTCGGAGAGGTCGCATGGTGGCTGTCCGGCTGGAGGGGATGAACGGGAGGAGAATCCAAGGTGCGTCGTAGTATCCCCGCGGAACGATCCTGCTGCAAGCATTTTGCGCGAGGGCCAATCCTCATACCCATTCCGAAGATTCGGTGTGCATTCCGATAGCCTCAAAAGAATGACTCACACGGAGGGAACGGAGGGAACGGAGGAACTGAACGCGGCAACAAAAGATGAGGGGCGACGGAGATCCGCCGCCCCTCGATCTTCATCCGCCGACCATCTCCCTACCGGCCGGCCATCACCCGCCGCCTGCGCAGCCGCTCGTGCGCGGAGACGAGGTCGGGGTGCACGAGGGTGTTGGGGTCGATCAGCGAGGTGTCGACGTACGGCGCCGGCACGTCCACGCCGCCCACGGCCTCCAGCTCGGCCGGCGCGACCGGCTCCTCCGACGGCTCCGGCGCGTGATCGCCGACGGTGAGGTTGCCGACTAGGCCGCGCAGCTCGGCGGCGCTGCCGATCAGCCGGCGCGTGGCGTCGGCGACGAGCAGGCACGCGCTCTCCTGCTGCGTCGTGGCGGCGCGCACGCCCTCGGCCGTCTCGGCGTGCACCTCGGCCGTCTCCGCCACCGCGGCGATGCCCGACGCGGCGTCGACCGCGGCGGCGGCGTTCCCCTCGGCGGCGCTGGTCACGCTCTCGGCCGCCGCGCGGGTGCGCTCGGCCGCGGCGAGGATCGTCGCCAGCGCGGCCTCGACCTGCTGGGCCACGCGCTCGATCTCGTCCACCTGCGCGGCGCCGGCCGTCATCGCCCGCGCGGTGGACTCTACCCGCTGGCGCACGGCGCGGGTGATCCCCGCCACGCGCTCGGCGCCAGCGCGCGCCTGTCCGGCCAGCTTGCGCACCTCGCCCGCCACCACGGCGAAGCCCGCCCCCTCCTCACCCGCGCGCGCCGCCTCGATCGCGGCGTTGAGGCCCAGGAGGTTGGTCTGCGCGGCGATCTCGTCCACCGTCTCCACGAAGCTGGAGATGTCGCCCACCGCCTCGTGCAGCGCCTCGGTCTCGGCGGCGGCGTCCTGCACCGCGCGCTTGATCTGGATCAGCGTCAAGAGCGCCTGCGCGGTCTCCTCGCGGCGGCTGCGGGCCACGTCCTCGATCGACGCGGCCAGCGCCGACACCTCGCGCACCTCCGCGGCCACCGAGCGAGCCTGCGACAGCATCGCCCGCAGCGCGTCGTCCACCCGGCGCAGCTGCGTCACCTGGTCGGCCGCGCCGCCCGACACCTGCGTCATCGAGCGCGTCACCTCGCCCACCGCGGCCGCCAGCTGCTCGGAGATGGCGGAGAGGTCGTCGGCCGAGCGGGTGATGCTGTCGGCCGCGCCCGCCGCCCCCGCGCCGATGCGCGAGAGCGAGTCGCTGGTGCGGTTCATCGCCTCCGCCAGCAGCCCCAGCTCGCCGGGGAGATGGCCGGTCGTCCGCGCGGTCAGGTCGCCCTCGCCCAGCGCGCCGGCGTGGCGCGCCAGCTGCCCCAGCGGGCCGGAGATCGACCGCACCACGCGCAGCACCACCACGGTCGCCACCACCGCGGCCACGGCGATCAGCGCCACCAGCAGCCAGGCGCGGCGCTGCGCCGCCTCGTCGAGCGCGCCGGCGGTCTCGCCCAGCCGCTTGGCCTTGGCCTCGCCCAGCTTGTCGAGGTCCGCCAGCATCGCCGCCTCGATCGCCCGCGCGCTGTCGGTCTGCGCGGCGGCCTCGGCGGCGCGCCCCATCTCGCGGAGCCGGCGGGCGACCACGTAGCGCACCTCGGCGTCCGAGAGCGCCTGGTCGATCCCCACCAGCGTGGTCTTGTCCTCGGCGCGCAGCTCGCGGCGGCGGAGCGCGCGGTGGGTGCCGTGCGTGTGCCAGCGCAGCGAGTCGAACGCGGCCGCCGCGCCCGCGTCGGTGTTCTCGATGTAGCGCGCGGCCACGGCGATCTCGCGGGCCACGTCGGTGGCCAGTCCGGTGCTGAGGCGCGCCTCCTCCTCCACCCCCTGGTTGGCGGTGCGGATGGAGGAGGAGAGGGAGCGGAGCGCCGTCCACCCCACCGCGCCCGCGGCCAGGACGAGGACGAGCATCACGCCGAAGCCGGAGAGGAGGCGGGTGCGGATCTGCCCGCGGGTGACGATCTGGCTCATCGCGCGTCCTCCACGGGAACGAGGGCGCCGTTCTGCACCCGGGTCATCACGAAGCCCGCACGGTCGGGGTCGCCGTCTGCGCGGAAGCGGATCTCGCCGGTCACGCCGCGGAAGGCGTTCCCGCCCTTCACCCTCGCCATGTAGTCGCGGATGGCCGCGCGGTCGGGGCCCACCGCCTCGATCGCCTTCACCAGCAGCATGGCCGCGTCGTAGGCCATCGCCGCGTTGGCGTCGGGCTTCACCCCGTAGCGCGCGGCGAACTGCTCGGCGAAGCGCCGTCCCTCGTCCGAGCGGTCGAGCCGCACCGGCGTGGCGATCAGCGCGCCTTCCGCCGCCGCCGTGTCGGCCGCCACGCCGGGCCACCCGTCGCCCGCCAGCCACTGGGTGGTGAACCCCTGCCGCGCCGCCTCGCGCAGCAGCGCCCGGCCCGACATCTCCGTCCCGGCCACGAAGACCAGGTCGGGCTGCACGCCGCGGTAGTAGGAGACGAACGGCTCCACCTTGCTGCCGTCGTCGGCGATGGGGTCGACGCCGATGGGGCGGCCGGGATACGCGGCCAGGAAGGCCTGCGCCAGGTCGCGCCCGTAGACGTTGTTCTCGTAGAGGACCACCACGCGCTGGCGGCCCAGGCGCGCGGCGTAGCGGGCCAGGTTGGCGCCGTTCACCGAGTCGTTCACGGTCACGCGGAACACCCAGGGCGAGATCCCGGTGATCTCGGGCGAGGTGGCGCTGGGAACGACGGCCACCAGGCCGCGATCGTACTCGGGCGCGGCGCCCACCATCCCGCCCGAGTTGGCGTGGCCGACGACGCCGACCACGTCGGGGTTGTCGTAGAAGCCGCGGGCGACGGTGCCGGCCTTCACGCCGTTCCCCTCGTCGTCCACGGCCTGCACCTGCAGGCGGCGGCCGTCGATGCCGCCGCGCGCGTTCACCTCCTCGACCGCCATCTCCACGGCGTGGCGCACCATGGTGGCGTATGCTTCCTTGAACGGGCCTGCCGTGCCGATGACGATGGTGCCGCCGCCGCGCGAGCACGCGGGGAGCGCAGCGCAGACGAGGATGGGCGCAAGCCAGCGCCGCAGTGCGGATGTGCGCACCGGTTCTCCTTCTCCGGGGAATCGGGCTGGAGGGTCCTGAAAGATGGGAAGTCGCCGTGACCCAGAACGAACGCCCGCCGGGTGACCTGAGAACGGGCGTAGCAGATGCACCGGGCGATTGGAGCAGCCGCCCCCGGCATCTGCTGCAAGGTTTTGCGACACTTGGATGAGGCGCTGAATTATAGGACGGAAAATGGCTGGCGTCAAACCTCGTAGCAGATTTTCTGCACAATTGGTCCATCGCTGGCGCAAAACGATTGCATTTGCGTCGGGTGGTGTAGGAAAATGTGTTTGGGGGTGATGACGGAGGGATGGATGGAACCAGGACAGACCCGGACGATGGGCAGGAAGATCGCGCGGGTGGGGATCTCAATTCCAGGAATCGGGTCGATGCACAGGAGCGATCCCACGCTGACGTCATCCCGAGGCTGGCCAGACCGTAACCAGCGTCTGCGAAAGCGTTTGCAGGCCGAAGGATCTATAATCGCGTCGGCACGAGATTCGGTCGGACGTACGAATACTCCACCCAGACCTCATCTCACGGGCGGGTAAACCCGCGGCTGGAAGATTGGGAAGCCTGCTGCGCAGGCTGTGTTAGGGACGATAAAAGGCGCCGGCCGCGGATCGCTCCGCGGCCGGCGCCGATCGTTGAGGATCGAGCTAGGGTCAGCTGTTCGACGTTCCCGACCCCGACTTGCCGCTGTCGTCGGTGGTGTCGGTGGGCGTCTCGTCGAGCCCACTGCCACTGCCGCCGGCGCCGGAGCGCGGACCGAGCGAGTCCTCGATCGGCGGGTCGCCCGGCTTGGTGTCCTCCGTATCCTGCGGCCACGTGCCGGACGACGAGCTCCCCGTGGACGTGCCGCCGGTCGTCGAGGACGAGCCCGTGCTCGATCCGGTGCCCGCGTCCGTCCCGCCCAGCCCGAAGGAGCGGTCGGCGGACGATGCGCCACTGGCGCCGCTCGCGCCGGTGCCGGTGGTGGCGCCGCTCGGCGTGGAGCCGGAGGACGTGGACGCGGTGCCGGCGCCGGTGCCGTAGCTCGACGCGCCGCCCGGCGTGGTGCCGGTGCCGTACCCCGCGCCGGACCCGCTGCCGGCCGCGGCGCTGTCCGGCGGCGGCATCCCTTCGCTCGAGCCGGTGCCGCCGCCCGTCGCGCCACCGCCATGCCGCGTCTCCGCGCGGTCGGCGCGCTCCTCGAAGTCGCGGCGCAGCCCGTCGATGGCGTTCTGGATGCGCGAGAGGAGCGCGTCGACGCGCGGCTGCACCTCGCTGACGAAGCTGTCGACCTTCGGGCGGACGCGGTCCTTGGCGTCGCTCACCTTCGGCTTGATGTCTTCCAGCGCGGAGTCGATGCGCGAGTCCAGCTCCTGGAACACGCTCTTGATCTTCGGCCGCAGCTCGTGCAGCGCGGACTCGATGCGCGACCCCAGGTCCTCGAACGGATCGCGCCGCCCGCCACCCGACGACGTCCCCGAGGTGCCCTCGCCGCTCTCGGCCGAGCCGGTGCCGGACGACGAGGTGCCGCCGGTGTAGCCCGGCCCCGCCTCCGAGCCGGCGGCCGAGCCGGTCGAGCTCCACCCCGACGACCCACCCGTCGAGCCGGTACCGCCCGTCGTCCCCGAGCTCGCCCCGCCGAAGTCGGTCCCGGCGGCTCCCCCGGATCCGCTGGACCCGGTGCCGCCCGTCGAGCTCGCCGAGCCCCATCCCGCAGAGCCGCTACCTGCGCCGCTTCCGCCCGATGTACCGCCGGCGTCCGACGTCCCGCCGCTCGAACCCGTGCTCCCCCATCCCGCCGATCCGCCGCTCCCCGAGCCGCTTCCGCCGGACGAGCTGCCCGCGTCCGAAGTGCCGCCGGTACCGGACGACCCGCTGCCGCCGCTTCCGCTCGACGAGCCGCCGATGTCCGACGAGCCGGTGCCGCCGCTCGAGCCGGAGGCACCCGCGGGATCAGCGCCGCCGGTGCTGCCGCCATAGCCGCCGGTGCCATGCGAGTCCGGCGAGTCAGGCGGCGTGGAGCTGCTGCCGGAGCCCGCGTTGTTCCAGGGATTGTTGTCCATTGACCGTCTCCGTTCAGGAAGAGCGTGCGAAAGCACCGGCCGGGCGAGCGCGCCGGCCATGCCGGGATCTACGGACCCGGAGCCCGCCGGTTTCGGACGCACCCCCCGTGCCCGAACGACGTGCGGGAGTCGGCCCGGGCGAGACCGAGGTGTGCGCGGCCGGCATCGCAGGCCCCCTCCCCCGGCTCGCTCCGCTCGCCACCGTCGCGCGAAGCGCGGGGTGGGGGGCCTCCGCGGCCGCGCCGGCGCCGGCCGCTGCGCGCATCCCAATTCCCGCGCCTCCAGCGCCAAACTCGCCCCAACCGCGTAGTTCTCCCCTCGTCGTTTGCGGCGGAAGGTGCTAACTTGTGCGCGCTTCACCGCTTCGGCCCGGCCGAGGCTGCCGGACAACCCATACGCGATCAATCCAGAAGATGGCTACCGTTGACCTTGCCGCCGGCGGCGCCCCGCTGACCGTGCTGAGCGAAGACGAGCAGATGTTCCGCGACGCCGTGCGGCAGTTCGCGGAAGACGAGGTGCGCCCCCGCGTCCACGCCATGGACGAGGCGCAGAAGATGGACCCCGCGCTCATCCCGCAGTTCTTCGAGCTGGGGCTGATGGGGATCGAGGTGCCCGAGGAGCTGGGCGGCACCGGCAGCTCGTTCTTCACCGCCGCGCTGGTGGTGGAGGAGCTCTCCCGCGTGGACGCCAGCGTGGGCGTGTTCGTGGACGTGCAGAACACGCTCGTCAACAACGCCTTCCTGCGCTGGGGGTCCGACGACCTCAAGGCGAAGTACCTCCCCCAGCTCTGCGCCGAGAAGGTGGGCGCCTACGCGCTCTCGGAGGCGGGCTCCGGCTCCGACGCGTTCGCGCTGGCCACGCGCGGCGCCAAGGCCGACGGCGGCTTCCGGCTCACCGGCCGCAAGCTGTGGATCACCAACGGCGGCGAGGCCGAGGTCTTCATCATCTTCGCCAACGTCGACCCGGCGGCCGGCTACCGCGGCATCACCGCCTTCATCGTGGAGAAGGAGTTCCCCGGCTTCTCGGTGGGCAAGAAGGAGGACAAGCTGGGGATCCGCGCCTCGTCGACCACGGAGCTGATCTTGGAGGACGTGTTCGTCCCCGCCGAGAACGTCCTCGGTGAAGTCGGAAAGGGCTACAAGACGGCCATCGAGACGCTGAACGAGGGCCGCATCGGCATCGGCGCGCAGATGGTGGGGATCGGCACCGGCGCGCTGGAGGCGACGATCCGCTACGTGCAGGAGCGCGAGCAGTTCGGGAAGAAGATCGGCGACTTCCAGGGCGTGCAGTTCCAGCTGGCGCAGATGGCCACCGAGCTCGAGGCGGCGCGGCTGATGGTGTACAACGCCGCTCGGCTGAAGGACGCCGGGCAGCCATTCCTGCAGGAGGCGGCCATGGCCAAGCTGTTCAGCAGCCAGGTGGCGCAGCGGATCACCTCCACCTGCATCGACCTGTACGGCGGCTACGGCTTCACCCGCGAGTACCCCGTGGAGAAGTACTACCGCGACAGCAAGATCGGCACGATCTACGAGGGCACCAGCAACATGCAGCTCAACACCATCGCCAAGAACCTGATGAAGTAAGGGTGAGGTATACGGAACAGGCGCCCGGCCGGACCGGGCGTCTGTTCGTTTCTTCTTCGCGCGACAACAACACTCTACTCTCCGCCCGAAAATCGGATTAGAGTAATTCCAATTCTCATCTTGCGTTGCCGATCAGCCGCATTTCGTCGTCGTTCCGCCGTTCGTACCTGATAGCTCCTGTCACTTCTCGGTGCTGCTGACCAACGTTTCCCTCTCATGAGTTCCCCGCCCTGTAACGCGACCGGATTCCGGAGGTCGCAGCAGCCCACGCGCGCAACGTTGCCCCACGTTTCCTGAATCCTTTCCAGGAGAGGATCTGATGCGACGCCACTTGTTTGCGCTGCTCCTGCCCGTGGTCACACTCGTCGCGGGCACTCTCCTCGCCCGCACCCTCCGCGCGGCGGATCCGACGCTAGCGGCGCCGCCGGCGCGCGAGGTCTGGGGATTCGAGGGACACCGGATCGTGTGCGAGATCGCCTGGCGCCAGCTCGACCCAGCCGGACGCGCGCTCGTGAGCAGACTGCGGGACAGGAGTTACCCGACCTTTGCACACAGCTGCACGTGGGCCGACGAGCTCTTGCAGGGAAATAGCACCCACTACACGAAGGATTATCACTTCATCAACCTGCCTGGGGGCCGGACCGGAATTGACATGGTGCGGGACTGCCCGGCTCCGAGGCGCTGCGCTCCATGGGCGATTCGCCATTACGCGGAGCGCCTCGCCAACAGGAACCTGTCCCCCAGCCAACGCGCGGCGGCCCTGAAATTCCTCGGCCACTTCGTGGGCGACATCCACCAGCCGCTCCACGCCGGACACCCGGCCGTTCCGGGCGTACCCGGAAACGACCGTGGGGGCAACTGGGTTCAGGTCGCGCTCGACGGCTCCGTCACGAACCTGCACTCGGCGTGGGACGCCAGGCTCGTGTCGAGCGCCGGCCTCTCCTTGGCGGCGGCGCAGGCGCTGGCAGGTGAGATCACCTCCGGCCAAGTCAATGCGTGGTCGAATTTCGACGTGGTCGCCTGGGCGAACGAGTCCTATCATCTCGCCGACACGCTCGCCTACGCCCGCACGAAGCCGCCGGTCAGCGGTGACGAAGACTTCGGAGACCCGAAGCAAGGCAAGCCCGGCCCGGGGTACAACATCATCCGGGAGCTCGATTCGACCTACGAGGACGCCGCCGTGCGGGCGATCCGTCAGCGCCTGCAGCAGGCCGGGGTTCGGCTCGCGCATCTGATCAACCATGCCGCCGCTGGCGATCTCGACTTCCCCCCGGACTAAAGGACGACACAGGGGCACCTGGCCGGCGGCCGGGTGCCCCTTCGCGTTCCGGCGCCGGTCATGGCGCGTTGGACAGGACCGCGCGATGGCGTAATCGTTGAAGGTGACTACGCGAAGATCAAGGCGATGGTGACGAAGAACACGCAGCGGGCAGCCAGATGAGCACTTCGCCATTCACCCAGGTCGAACCGACCCCCTGGCCGAGCGGGCACGGGGACGTCATCGCCGTGGTCAGGCTCGAGCCGTGGCTGTTCTCCAAGGCGTTCGACATCTCGTTCTTCGACGGAAGCGACAATCTCGACGCGTACACGGCGGCAGCCATTCGCCTGCGCTCGGGACGCATCCTGGGATTGCTGCGCCACGTCGGCGATCCCTCACCGGGCACGGAGATCCACGCGGACGCGGATGACAATCCATTGAACGCGCTGCGCGAGTTCCTGGACGCGTTCGACCTCTGCGCGGACGACCTGCGCTGGTTGCGCCACGACGTTCCCGTCGACCATCTACGTGCGGCGGAAGAAGGCGTCCGCGCCGCTTCGAGTCGCGCATAGGTTAGGTGACCACGAAAGCCCCGGCCAAGCGATTCGGCCGGGGCTTCGCCGTTCCCAATAACATCGCCCCCCCCGCACCCGTTCCGCGGACCCGTCCGGGTGGCTCGGCCTGCTGCAGCGCACCGTCGCGCGGCTCGACGCCGAGCGGCGCACGGAGGAAACGGAGGGGTTATTCATCATCCTCCGTTTCCTCCGTTCCCTCCGTGTGAGTCATTCTGTTGGTCTGATTGCATAATTAATCCGCAGATTCGGTATGAGTGGCGCGGGGGAGACCCGGCACCCGATGACGACGAAAGCCCCGGCGGGGATCTCCCGGCCGGGGCTTCGCGTTGGGTCAGGGCGATGGCGATCGGCTACTGGCCGTCCAGGCTCCACGTCACGGGCATGGTCACCTGCACGCGCACGGTCTGGCCCTTCACCGTGGCGGGGCGGAAGCGGGCGCGCCGGAGCACGCCCTGCGTCGGCGCGTTGAAGCCCTGGTTGGGCGAGTTGAGGATGCGGATGCTGGACGGGTCCACGCGCCCATCCGTGCCGACCACGAACGTCGCCGTCACGCGCCCGGAGACGCGGTTCGCGGCGAGCTGCTGCGGATAGCGGTCGTTCAGCGCGCGCTGCAGCTCCGCCGCGTTGGTCAGCCGCGGCCGCTCCTCCACCACGTCGATGTCGTAGACCTCGTTCGACGGGCGGGCGGGTGCGGCCTCCTCGCGCGCCGGCGCGGGGGCGGGCGGCGGCGCGGGGGGCGGAGCCGGCGGCGGCGCGATGGCCACCTGCTGCGGCCGGGCCTGCGGCTGCTGCACCGGCGCCTGCACCACGGGCTGCTGCGGCTGCTGCGCCGCCGCGGCCGCCTGCTGTTGCTGCTGCTGGAGAAGCGCGGCCTGGCGCGCCTTCTCCTCTTCCTGCCGGCGCCGATCCTCCTCCTGCTTCTTCTTCGCCGCGTCGAGCGCGGCCTGCTGCGCCGGCGTCTTCGCCGCGGTGTCGGCGGCGGCCGGGACGGGCGCCTCGGGCTGCGCCGCGGCAGGCGCGGGGGCGGTGCCGTTCGCCGCCGGAGTAGCGGACGTGGCGTTCGCGGCGAGCGCGGTAGTGGACGGGGTCGCCGCGCCCGCCTCGGGCCTGGTCCGCGTGGCGATCCACGCGGCGGAACCGAGCACGAGAAGGCCGAGCACGAACCCGGCAGCCATCGCCGGGGGCGCGCGGAACGTGCCGGCGCCCGCCTTCTTCTTCCCGCCGCCCGCGATCAGCTTCAGCGCGCGCGGCGCAATCGCGGCGGCCGCCACGGGCACGGGGGAAGCCTCGGCATCCGGCGCCTCGGCCGCGGGCGCCTCGGCCGCGACGGGCGACGGCGCAACATCCATCGCCTCGGCGGCGACGGGAATCACGGCGGCCGCGACGACGGGCACGGCAACCTCCGCCGGCGGCGTCTCCTCGACCGGGGCGGCGGCGACCGGCTCGGGCGCGTCGGCGCTCGCCGCGATGGGCGCGGCGACCGGGGGAGTCTCCGGCTCGGACTTCCTCTTCGCCGGGGGATAGTAGAGCTCCAGATCGCCGACCTGCCGCTTCGGCGGCCGGCTCGGGGCGGCCGGTGCCGACGCAGCCGGCGCGATCACCGGCGCGGCGGGCTCGTCGGCGACCGGTGCGGTCTCCGAAGCCGTATCCGCCGCGGTCTCCGCGACGGGCGATTCGACGGCCTGCGGCGCCTCGGCGATCGCATCCCCGGACACGACCGCTTCCGCCGGCTGCGTCTCCGGTTCGATCGCGTCGGAGATGGCCTCCGCGGGAGCGCTCTCGGCATCACCCGCGGCCGCGGCGGCCAGGGCGATGATCGCGGCGGCATCCACCGCCGGCGCGGCCTCGTCGGACGCGGACGGCTCGGGCGCGGCTTCAGCGGCGGGCGGCGTCTCCGCGACGGGCGCCGGCGCGGCCTCGACCGGCGCGGCGACGATCTTCGGGACGGCGACCACGCGCGGCGCGGCGGGCTCGCGCACCGCGGCGGCGAATGCGGCGCCGTCGGCGAAGCGCTCGGCGGGGTCCATCCGCAGCGCCTGCAGCACCGCGTCCATCACGTGCGGCGGGACGGAGGCGGCCACCTCGGCGGGCGGCTCGATCTCCACCGCGCGGCCGTCGGCCATCGCCGTCCGCGCCGCGTCGTCCAGCGCCAGCGCGCCCGTCATCAGCTCGAACCCGATCATCCCCAGGCTGAAGACGTCGCTCGCGGGCGTCAGGCGGGCGCTGCCGCCGGCCAGCATCTCGGGCGAGGCGTAGGCGCGGATCTCCGGCGCCGCCACGGCCAGCGACTCGCGGCGCACCAGCTGCGGAACGCCGAAGCCGGTGATCTTCACCCGCACGTGCCGCTCGGCCTCGGTGCGCACCAGGTACAGGCTGCCCGGGCGCAGGTCGCGGTGCACCAGCCCCGCCGCGTGGCCCGCCGCCAGCCCCTCGGCCGCGTCGCTCAACAGCCTAAGGCCGAGCGAGATCGGCGGCTTGCCGCGCTGCGACAGCACGCCGGCCAGGCTCTGCCCGCGCATCAGCTCGGACACGATGAAGTCCAGCTCCAGCTCGGCGTCGCCGCCCATGGCGTGGACGGCGGCGACGTGCGGGTGCCGGATGGCGGACGCGGCGGCCACCTCGCGGGCCACCAGCTGGCGGAAGCGCTCGCGCGCCTCGGGGGCGCGCGGGGCGTTCAGCACCTTCACGGCCACGTCGGCGTCGAGTTCGGCGTCGTGCGCGCGGTAGACCAGGCCGGCGCGCCCGGGCCCGATCAGCTCCTGGACGGCGTAGCGGCCGGCGAGCGTGCGCCCGATGAGCAGTCGTTCAAGCCCCACCATGGCTGGAGATCGGCGGAAAGAGGGATGGGCAGGCTCCGCGCGCCGCGGCCGTGTACCGGCACGGGCGAAAAGCCGCGGGAGATCGCGGAGACGCGACGAACCCGGGTCGCAAGGCGCCCGGGGAACCGCACGTGCGTGTGGGGTTCGGAACCACGCGGGAACGCCCGGCCGCATCGCGCGGCCCAGCGCTGGGGGGAGGTAGAACTGGCGTGGGGAAGCGGAAGTTAGTGCGCCGCGCCGCGTTGGTCAATGCGCGCGTGGGATTCGGTTAGCGCCGGACCGCTGGCGGCCACGGTTGCGAGAACTGAAACGGAACGAAGGGCTTCAGTCGCTCAAAGTCTTGAACGTTGTCCGTCAGCAGCATTACTCCCGCCTCTGAACACGAGACAGCGATGAGCGCATCGTTCACAAACGCCCGCGGCATCCGGCTCCGTTCCATGCCAACCGTGCTGGCGATTTCCGACAGAACTTCACCCGCCCGGCTCCACGCCGCATGCGTAGGCGTGACAATCCGCTTCGGCAGGCTCAGGAAGCGTGTGAAACTGTCGCGGATTTCGCGCACGTGGGCAGGAGTGCTGGCGCCGACCATCATCTCGTGCAGGACCACGGACGACAGATGCAGCGCAGGTGCATGCCTCGCCTGGAACGCCTGAAGCTCGGTCCGGAACGTCGCATCCCGGATCGACCGAATGTACAGGTTGGTGTCGAGCGCGTATTTCACCACTCCGGGTGATCGTCGAAGAAGTTCTTGATCTCCCCCGCCGCGGCGAGCCGGTCGATCCCCGCGTTGAGGTCGTCGCCGAGCAGCACTAGATCGAGGGCCTCGTCAAGGGCCTCTGCCACTGAGCTAGAGCCAAGGATGGTGATGGCGCGATGAAGCTTATCCTGGTCGATATCCACGCTCATTCGCCGGAGGCGGGGACTTCCCTCTGCCGCCGAAGAGCCCCGAGGAGACGTTGAGGCCATCGGATCACTCCTTCGAAATGTCACCCAAACCTAACATCCGGACCACCCACTTGCAATCGCTCGTTCAGCGATGCGCGTGCCATATGGCCGGCCATGGAAGCACGACATAGACTTCCGAACCGGAAATCACCCGCGCCTCCCGGAGAGAACGGTCGACGTGACGGAGCCCGAATCCCCCACCCCCGGCAAGACGCCGCGCGAGTCGTACACGGTGCTGTCGGAGAGCATGATGCCCGACCAGCTCAACCACCACGGCAACGTGTTCGGCGGCGTGATCCTGGCGCTGGTGGACAAGTGCGGCGGCGTGGTGGCGCGCCGGCACTCGCGCCTTCCCGTGGTCACCGTCTCCATCGACCGCGTGGAGTTCAACCAGCCGGTGTACGCCAACGACTACGTCGAGGCGCACGGCCGCATCGTCCTGGTCGGCCGCACCTCGATGGACGTGCTGGTGACGGTGACCGCCGAGCAGGTGGAGACGGGCGTGCGGCGCCAGACCAACCGCTGCATCCTGACCTACGTGGCCCTCGACCGGCTGAACGGCCGCCCCGCGCGCGTGCCCCCGCTGGTGCTGGAGACGGAGGAGGACCGGCGGCTGAACGCCGCCGCCCGGCGCCGGCGCGAGCGTCGCAGCGCCGAAGCCAGGGACGAGCAGGACGAATGGTGATGGATCGCGACGCCGCGGACCCCGCCGCCGCCGCGCGGGGTTCAACGGAAGCGGGAGATGGAGATGCGCTCGCGCGGCGCATCCGCTTCGCGCTGGAGGCCGACCGGCTGAAGGGCGTGCTGCGGCGCACCCGGCTGGTCGACGGCTCGCGCCACGAGAACAGCGCCGAGCACTCCTGGCACCTCGCGCTCCTCGCCATCCTCCTGGCCGACGCCGCCGCGCCGGAGGTCGACGCCGCGCGAGTGATCCGCATGCTCGTGGTGCACGACCTGGTGGAGGTGGAGGCGGGCGACACCTTCTGCTACGACGCGGGCGCCAACCTGGGGCGCGAGGAGCGCGAGCGCCTGGCCGCCGACCGCACCTTCGGCATCCTCCCCGCGGACGAGGGCGGCGCGCTGCGGGCGCTGTGGGAGGAGTTCGAGGCGGGGGCGACGGCCGACGCGCGCTTCGCGGTGGCGCTCGACCGCTTCCAGCCGCTGCTGCTGAACTTCTATGGCGGCGGGGGCTCGTGGCGCGAGCACGGGATCGCCCGCGCGCAGGTGCTGGCACGGATGGCGCCCATCGAGACCGGCGCGCCCGCGCTCTGGCCGTTCGTGCTGGAGGTGATCGAGCGCGCCTGCGCGGAAGGGTGGATCTCGCCCGACGCGTGAGTTTGCCTGTCCGCGCGGGCCGCTTATCTTCGGGAAAGATGGGGCGCCCGCCGCCGGTGGTACCGCAGCACCCGCCGTTCCCCGCAGCCGGTTCCGCAGTCTCGCGATGCAGCATCACGGCTTCCCCGGCCTCGCAGCGATGTCAAGCCGCTTCCACCTTGCCACGGAACCCGGCGTGCTCGACCGCCTGGCGCGGCTCGCGTGCTCGGTCTCGGGCGCGCGCGCGGCACTGGTGGTGACGGAGCGCGACGGGCGCACCGTCGCGGCCGGGCGGCACGGGTGGGACGGGTCGCCGCCGCTGGACGAGCTGGGGATGGAGCCGCGGGCGCGCCCCGGCCGCGCCGCGCCGCTCCACGTGGCCGCGTCGCTGCCGCTGGAGGCGAACGGCGCCGCGGAGCCGCTCGGCTCGCTCGTGGTGCTGGATGCTGGGCCGCGCGAGTGGAGCGCCGCCGAGCGGCTGGCGCTGGACGACGTGGCCTCCGCCGCCGCGGCCGAGCTGCTGCGCCTGCGCGACGCCGAGCGCCACGCCGCGCCCTCGCTCGAGGCGGAGCGCGCCGCCCGCGTGCAGGCCGAGGCGGGCGAGAAGCGCTACGCCTTCCTGGCCGAGGTCAGCTCGCTGCTGGACGCGTCGCTGGACTACGGGACCACCTTCCAGAAGCTGGCCCGCCTCGTCGTTCCCTCTCTCGCGGACTACTGCCTGATCGACGAGGCGGAGCCGGGCGGCGGCCTGCGGCGCATCGCCCGCGCGCACGTGGATCCCGGGAAGGAGAAGATCCTCTACACCAACACCTACCATCCACCGCTGGCGGAGGAGGAGGACCTGTCGCGCCACCCGGTGCTGCGGGTGATCCGCACCGGGCTGCCGCTGCTGGTGGCCGACTTCACGCCGCGGATGATCGACACCATCGCCCACGACGACGACCACCGCGGGCGATTGGCGATCCTCGACCTGCGCTCGTACATCATCGCGCCGCTGGCGGCGCGCGGGCGGGTGCTGGGGGCCATCACGCTGGCGGCCGCGGTCGAGTCCGGCCGCCGCTACCGCGCCACGGACGTGGCGCTCGCGGAGGAGGTGGCGCGGCGCGCGGCGCTGGCCATCGACAACGCGCGGCTGTACACGCTGGCGCAGGCCGCCATCCGCGCCCGCGAGGCCGTGCTCGCCGTGGTCAGCCACGACATGCGGAACCCGCTCGCCAGCATCCTGCTGAACGCCACGATGCTGCTGGACATGGCGCCGCGCGGCGCGCTGGAGCCGTGGATGGAGGACAACCTGCGGCAGATCGTGAACTCAGTGGAGCAGACCAACCGGCTGATCACCGACCTGCTGGACGTGGCGCGGATGGAGGCCAGCGGCGGCATCCCGCTGGACCGCACGCCGGTGGACGCGCGGCCCCTCGTTGCCGCGGCCGTGCGCATGCTGCAGCCGCTGGCGGCCCAGCGCGGGGTGGAGCTGGTGGACGACGCCAACGGCCCGCTTCCCGTGGTGGCGGACCCCGACCGGATCGTCCAGGTGCTCTCGAACCTGCTGGGGAACGCGGTGAAGTTCACCAACGCGGGCGGGCGGGTGCGTGTGACGGCCGCCACCTACGGCGCCGAGCAGTGGTTCGAGGTCACCGACACGGGGGTGGGGATCGCGCCGCAGGACCAGCCGCACGTGTTCGACCGCTTCCGCCAGGTGGGCCGCGACCGCCGCGGCGTGGGGCTGGGGCTGCCCATCGCGCGGGGGATCGTGGAGGCGCACGGCGGGAGGATCTGGGTGGAGAGCACCCCCGGCACCGGCACCACCATCCGCTTCACCCTTCCCGCCGCGGACGGCGACGCCGAGCGGGCGAACCCGGCGTAGGACCCTCATCCCTCCGGCCCCCTTCTCCCGAAATGCACGGGGGAAGGGGAGGACTCAGCGTGGGGGGAAGGTTCGGCGTCGGTTGAGAGGCATCTGCCCGCCGCGGGTGGCCCCCTCCCCCGGCCCCTCCCCCGCTGCGCAGGGGAGGGGAGAACTCAGCGCGGGGCAAGCACTTGCGTGAGGGATGCGCGCCCGGAGGGCCGGGACACCGCCGCGCGTGACGGAGGCCGACGGATCACGAAGATGCGTGGCGCGGCGGTGGCCCGGCGCCGTTGGCCACAGTAGTATCGTGGCCTACGGCGCGCGCAGCCCGTTTGGGCGTCTCAGCGCCCAACACGCCCAGATCCCGCAGTTCATCCACGCTTGCCCAGAGGCACATGTTCCCGGGCGTCGGGTACGATTGCTACGGACGCGCGGTTTGACGGCAGGAGAGTTGCACGCTAGCTTGCGCGGACACACGGAAGGGGAGTAGCTCACCGGGCGAGACAACCCGGCGGCCGAGTCGTCAAGACTGCGGGTGCACGCCCGCACGGTTCGGTCGGGGCGGAGGCGCGAGCGGCGCCTCTTTCAGGGCGAGACCTTCGTTTCGGCACCACGGATGCCCGTTGGATCGGGCGGCCGCGGGCCGGACGAGGGTTTCGCCCCTTTTCATGGCCGCGCCAACGGGGGAAGGACGGGCATTTGGCTGCACACGTGCTGGCGTGGGCGGGATTCGTGGGAATCGTGCTGGCGCTCCTGGCGGTGGACCTGGGGGTGTTCAACCGCCGCGCGCACGTCATCTCCATCCGGGAGGCGGCGCGCTGGAGCGCGATCACCCTCGTGCTGGCGCTGGTGTTCGCCGGGCTCATCTACACGCACAACCTGCCCACCGACATCGTGGGCGGGCGCAAGCACGCGCTGGAGTTCGTCACCGGCTACCTGATCGAGCTGGCGCTGTCGGTCGACAACATCTTCGTCTTCGTCCTGATCTTCGGCTACTTCAGCGTGCCCCCGCGCCACCAGCACCGCGTGCTGTTCTGGGGCGTGCTGGGCGCGCTGGTGTTCCGCGGCGCCATGATCGGCGCGGGCGCGCTGCTGATCCAGCGCTTCGAGTGGGTGGTGTACGTGTTCGGCGCGTTCCTGGTGTTCACCGGAATCCGCATGGCCATGCAGGAAGACGTGGAGATCGAGCCCGAGGCCAACCCGGTGCTCAAGCTCATCCGCCGCTTCCTGCCGGTGAGCGCCGACTACGACGGGCAGAAGTTCTTCACCCGCGAGAAGCTGGACGGAAAGTGGCGCCGCGCCGCCACGCCCCTCTTCGTCGTCCTGGCGCTCGTGGAGACGACGGACCTGATCTTCGCGGTCGATTCCATCCCCGCCATCTTCGCGGTCACGCGCAACCCGTTCCTGGTGTTCACCTCGAACGTGTTCGCCATCCTCTGCCTGCGCTCGCTGTACTTCCTGCTGGCCGAGGTGATCGACCGCTTCCACTACCTCAAGGCCGGCCTCTCCATCGTGCTGATCTTCATCGGCGCCAAGATGCTGGCGACGATGTTCCACCTGCACGTGGACACCGCCGTGTCGCTGGTGATCGTGGCGTGCGTGCTGATCGGCTCCGTCGTCCTCTCCCTCCTGCGGCCCAAGAAGACGGAAAACGCGCCCGACGTGCTCGAGGAGCCCGACCCGGACGAGCCGGAGACCTCCGAGACGGTGCGCACAGGGACGGAGGAGCGGTGATGGAGACGCCCCGCCGCTTCCCCGTGGTCCCCGCCGCGGTGGCGGCGATCGCGCTGGTGGCGGCGGCCGCGGCGTGGCTGGCGGTGCCGCGGAGGATCGCCTTCCACGGCACCACGTACGATCCGGTCGCGCCCGCGGAGGATTTCCGGCTCGTGGACCAGGACGGGCGCGCGGTGACGCTGGCCTCGTACCGCGGCGCCCCGCTGCTCGTCTTCTTCGGCTACACGCGCTGCGCGGACTACTGCCCGCAGACGCTCGGCCGCCTCACCCGCGCGGTCCGATCGCTGGACGGCGCGGAGGGCACGCGCATCCTCCTCGTCACCGTGGACCCGGCGCACGACACGCCGGCCGCGCTGAAGGCGTACGCCGCGCGCTTCGGCCCGCACGTCTCGGCGCTGACGGGCGATTCGGCCTCGCTGGCGGCGGCGTGGCAGGGCTACGGCGCGTACGTCCTCCCCCCGAGCGAATCTCCCGCCGCGCACCACGACGGCCACGCGGAGAAGCCGGCCGCCCGGGTCCCGCCGCAGCTCGTGCACAGCGGCGTCGTCTACGGCATCGACCGCCGCGGCAACCTCCAGGTCGTGATCTCCGAGGGCGCCACCGAGGAGGAGATGCGCGACGACATCCGCACGCTCGCCCGTCTGTAGAAACAGAAAGCCTCACGCGGAGACGCGGAGTCGCGGAGAACCCGGTGCCGGGGTGAGTTCTCCGCGCCTCCGCGTCTCCGCGTGAGGCTTTTCTCGATCGCGGCCCGCGCCGTGCATCGCCGCCGCCCAACATCGCAGAAAACGAATCAGCGGAGGATGGATGGCGAAGACGCCGAGCCGGCGCGCGTCGGACCGGATGGGGGTGAAGGTCGTGGGATGGATCGCCTGCCTGGCGCTGGCGACGTCGCTCACCTACACCTTCGTCAAGGCGCTCACCGAGGGGCCCGAGCAGGTGGATCCCCTCTTCTTCGCCCTGCAGTCGCTGGCCAGCCTCCTTTTCCTCGTCTACTCGCTGAGACTGAAGAACCCGGTGTTCGTCGCCGCCAACTGCATCGCGCTGGCGAACGCGGCGGGGACGCTGGTGGTGGCCGCCGCCGGGCGCTGAGCGGCGCTCACCGCCCGGAAGCCCCGGAGACGGCGGAAGCCGTGTGGCGGCGCGGATTTCCGCCTTGCGCACGGGGTCTGCCCAATGTATCGTGCTCCGCGCACACACCCGTATCATCAAGACCCGTCATCCCCAGCACCCTCCGTCATTCCGGGCTCCACGGCCTGGAGCTTCACCGCTAAGCACCCAAGGAGAACTCGCATGAGACGAAGTCTGGCAATCGCCGGCGCCGCCGCGCTCGCGTGCGCCGCCAGCGCCCCGCTCCACGCGCAGGGGTCCGGTGTCGACCAGCAGAGCGCGTGCATGTCGGGACGCGTGGGCGCAGGCATCGCTTCGCCCTGCGACGACGCCTCGGGCGTGTACTTCAGCCCCGGCGGCCTGGCCCTGCAGGGGAGCAACATCGGCATCGGCGTCACGCTGATCCGCGCCGGCGGCGAGTTCACCTACGACCCCGGCCGCGAGCCGGTGGGCACGGCGTCGCACATCACGCGCGAGACCGAGATCGTGCCCGTGCCGCAGATCTTCCTATCGTACAAGGCCACGCCCCGCCTGGCAGCGGCGATCGGCGCCTTCGCGCCGTACGGCCTGGGGCTCGACTGGCCGGTGTGCGACGCCAGCCAGAGCACCGCGTCGTGCACCGCCGCGGGCACCACCAACTTCGAGGGGCGCTACACGGGGTACGACAACTCGCTGCGCGCCTACTACGTGCAGCCCACCCTGTCGTACGAGCTGATCCCCGGCGTGCTGTCGGTGGGCGCGGGGCTCGACCTGGTGCACAGCACCATCGAGGTGCACCAGCGCGCCGACGCGCCGACCGTGGGGCTGCGCGGCTTCGACATCGCCGACGCCACGCTGAAGGGGAGCGGCAACGGGATCACCGGCCACGTGGGCGCGGTGCTGCGCATCAGCGACCGCACCCGGGTGGGCGTGCGCTACCTGCACCGCACCAAGGTGGACCTGGAGGGCGACGCCGACTTCACCCAGGTACCCACCGGCACCATCTTCGACCCGCTCCTGGCGGCGCAGTTCGCGGCCGGCGGCCCGCTCGAGGACCAGGGGATCGCCACCACCATCACCTTCCCCAGCCAGTTCGTGGCGGGCGTGAGCTTCCGCCCGGTGGAGGTGCTGAACCTGCTCTTCGACTACCAGCGCACCGGGTGGAGCAGCTTCGACCGCTTCGACATCGACTTCCAGGGCGCGGGCGGCGTGGACCGTACGCTGAACCTGAACTACCGCAACACCAACACCTTCCGCGCGGCCGCGCAGTTCGATTACAGCGACGCCGTGGCCATCCGCCTGGGCTACCGCTACAACACCGCCGCCACGCCGCGCGCCACGCCGTTCCTTCCCGAGGGCGAGCGCAACTACTACACGGCCGGCCTGGGGCTGCGGCTCACGCGGGCGCTGACCACCGATCTGTCGTTCCAGTACATCAACCAGCCCGACCGCCGCGGCGCGGTGCGCCCCGACGAGCCGGTCATCGGCGTGTACGGAGCCACCGGCCAGACCTTCGGCGTGACCTTCTCGTACCACTTCGGCGCGCAGCCCAACGCCCTGCAGTGACGGCCGGCGACCGGTGCTCGTCCCGTAAACAGATGAACGCGTGACAACCCTCAGGAGAGCAGCATGAGAGTGGCAACCAGACGCCCGTTCCTGGCCGTGGCCGCGCTGGCCGCCCTGGCGATGGGCGCGTGCGTGGGCGACGGCGACGACCTCGCCACGCTCCAGACCCCGGCGAACGGCGGCACGCTGTTCACGCGCTACGTGTCGCTGGGCAACTCGATCACCGCGGGCTTCCAGTCGGCGGGGATCGTGGACTCGACGCAGCGGAACTCGTACGCCAACCTGCTGGCGCAGCGCGCGGGCACGCCCTTCAACCAGCCGCTGTTCGCGCGGCCCGGGTGCCCGCCGCTGATGACGGCGCCGCTGACCCCGTCGACCGCCGCCAGCACCTGCTCGCGGGTGGACTCGGCCAAGGTGTTCGCGGGCGCCAACCTGGCGGTGCCGGGGGTGCGCATCGCCGACCTGTTCGCCATCCCCGGCGGCCAGATCGCGCAGCTGTACGGCCTGCTCACCGGCGGCCGCACCGAGATCCAGGCCATGCAGGACCTGCAGCCCACCTTCGTCTCCGCCTGGATCGGCAACAACGACGCGCTCTCCGCGGCGCTGTCGGGCACGCTGGGGCCGCTGGCCGCCGGGGCCGACTCGAACCTCACGCGGCTCGCTCCGTTCCAGGCCAACGTGACCGCCATGGCCAACGCCATCAAGGCGTCGGGCGCGCAGGGCGCGGTGATCATCGGCGTGGTGTTCGCCGACAGCGCGGCGCCGCTGCTGCAGCCGGGCGCGTACTTCTTCCTGTCGCGCGACGCGGCGGGCCGGTTCAACGGCAAGCCGGTGAACAACAACTGCTCGCCGGTGACGGCGCTGGGCACGCCCAACCCGCTGGCGGCCAACATGGTGTCGTTCCAGATCGTCAGCAGCGCGCTGCCGGAGATCAACTGCGACCCGGCCTCGGCGCAGGGCGGCGCGTTCCTGCTCGACGCCGCCGAGCGGGCGGTGCTGGGGGCGCGCATCGCCGCGTTCAACGCGGCGCTGAAGGCCGCGGCCGACGCCAACGGGTGGCTGTACGTGAACCCGATGGACATCCTGCGCCCCGAGCTGGCGCGGACCACCTCGGGCCGCTTCAACCAGATCCGCAAGTGCCAGCTCCTGGCCACGGCCACCACGGCGGCGCAGTTCCAGACGGCGGTGCTCAACAGCTGCCCGGTGACAGGCGCCACGGCGGCGCCGGGCTTCTTCGGGGCGCTGATCTCGTACGACGGGGTGCACCCCAGCTCGGCGGCGCACCTGCTGATCGCGCAGCAGCTCGCGGCGCGCATCAACACCAAGTACGGCACCACGCTGGCGACGAACTGACGGCGCCAGAAGATCGGCACGACGGCGAGGGGCGGCTCCGGATCCGGGGCCGCCCCTCAGCGTTCAGGGCACTGGATGAAGAGCCGGATTCAGGCGTGTTCCGGCCGTCGGGGGAGCGTTTTCGGAGATCCGAAAAAGACGGCCTCACGCAGAGCGGCAGAGGCAGCGGAGAACTCACCTCTTCTGCCTCTGCTGCTCTGCGTGAGACCTGTTGTTCTTCCGGATCTGGTATGAGCTTTTCTTTTCTGCTCGCCCTGCCGCTCACGAGTAGCAGATGGGGTTGCCGTCGCTGCTCACCGTGCCGTCGGGGAACACGGCGCGCACCGAGTATCCCGAAACCGTGATCGAGCACTGCCCCACGTTCGAGAAGGTGCGCGTGGCGTCGGTGTACGACGTGCTCAAGGTGCTCCCCACGTACGTGTACCAGGTGGTGTAGGTGGCGGTGAAGGGATCGAACCCCGTGTCGACCTTGTAGACCTGGTACGACGACGCGTCGCCCATGGCGGGCCACGAGATCACCGGGTGGCCGCCGGAGAGCGTGCCGCTGGCGTTCGGCCCCAGGCCGCCGGGGAACAGCACCCGCGCCGACCAGCGGTCGTAGTAGCTGAAGCCGTTGAACGACGTCGCATTCGACATCATCACCGAGGTGGGATCGGTGTCGGCGCTCCCCGAGGTGCTCACCGGCGTGCCGTCGATGTGCTCCGCGCCCTCCGTGCCGATCTCCTCGCTGCAGACGTCGGTGGGATAACATCTGTTGTTCCAGTTGGTGTGCCGGAACCCCAGCGTGTGCCCCAGCTCGTGCACCATCACCCACAGCTTCTCCGACGACGAAAGCTGGTTCTGGAAGTCGGGGTCGATGTGGATGATCGGCCCGGTGCCGCCGCCGGAGGTGGGGAAGCTGGCGCAGGCGATGGTGCCGGCGTCCGGGCACTGCGAGAAGTCGATGGTGACGTCGGGCGTGGTGGAGGTGCCCGCGGTGCGCATCAGCACGCGCGCGCCCGGGATGCTGTTCCACTGGCCGAGCGCGCTGGTGATGGCCGTGGCCCACGCCGAGCTCACGCTGCTGACCGCGGAATACTTCACGTCGATGTCGTACGCGACGCTGGAGCTCACCCGGTCGGTGGTGGCGTACTGGAGGCGCGGCCCCGCGGGCCGGGCGCGCAGATCCGCCTTGCGCAGCATGATGTCGCCCTCCACCACGTAATAGCTTCCCGCGTCGCGCAGGCCGAGGGTGCTGAAGCCCATCGCCGCGATCCGCGCCACCAGCGGATCGGGGGTGCTGGCGGTGACGTTCGCGGCCTCGTCGCCGCACGCCGCCAGCAGCAGTATCGATCCGACCAAGCCCATCCATGTTCGAACGACCCGGTTGCCGCGCATGACGTACTCCGTGGTGCTGGGTGGAAGAAACTCCCATGAGGAGATGTTGCACCCGCTCGCGTATCACCTTGCGTTCGCTGGCACAAACATTTATTCCTCACGTTATGCGCCGAATATCACAACAGCCCGACTCGCACGTCAAGGCGTCGGGTGACGCGCGGAGAGGACGAGGCGGCCGATCAGTACGGGTGGAACGGAGGAGGCCGCGACCCCATCCTGGCCGCGGCCTTTCTCCATCCCCTTGCCGCCACCTGCTATATTCCCGGTCCGTACCCTGCAGCCATCGAACGCACCGATGACCGAGCAAGCTTCCGCGGCGGGGATCCCGCCGTCCATCGACCGCATCCTGCGGCGCTTCGCCATGCTGTCGCCCGACATGACGCGGCAGGCGCTGGTGCAGTACGCCAACCGGCTTCCGCCGCTCCCCGAGCGCTTCCGGGGGCTCGACATGGAGCAGTACCGCGTGCACGAGTGCCAGACGCCGGTGGCCATCTTCCCCGAGGTGGTGGACGGGAAGATGTGGTTCCACGCCGACGTCCCGCGCGAGAGCGCCGCCATCCGCGCGCTGCTGGCCATGCTCTTCGAGGCGCTGAACGGCCAGCCGCCGCAGACCACCCTCGACATCCCCCCCGACTTCGTGCGCCAGGTGATGGGCAAGATCGGCCTGCAGGCGCGCGAGAACGGGCTGAACGCCATGGTCGAGCGCCTGCGCCGCGCCGCCCGCCGGGCCACCGCCGAGGCGGGACCGGCAACGGCGGGATGACGGGGCGGAAGGGGACGCGGATCGCCGCCCGGGCGGCGCACTTCGGCGCGCGGGCGAGCCAAAACGCACTTGCGCGACGGGGGCCGCCGCATTCTTTTGTCGGCCCGGACCGACAGGAGACCTGGATACCGATGCCTCGACCGATCCCCGGCCTGGTGCGCCCGGCGCTCGTCGCCGCGCTGGCGCTGGCCGCCGCAGGCTGCCACCCCGGCGGCGACTACGGGTACGACCGCGTTTCGTACCGCGAAGAGCCCGCCGTGCCGCAGGCCACCAACCCCGACCCGCCCCCGGTTCCCGCCGGCGGGCTGGCCGGCGCCGCGCAGGCGCGCCTGGCCGCGAAGAACCTTCCCGCCGGCGTCACGCAGGCCATGGTGGACCAGGGGCAGGACCTGTTCGGCACCGTGTGCGCCGGCTGCCACGGGCCCGCGGGGGCCGGCACCACCACCTGCCCCACGCTGAGCGACACCAAGTGGATCAACATCTCCGGCGCCTACCCGGAGATCGTGACGCTGATCACCAACGGCGTGCCGCAGCCGAAGGAGCACCCGGCGCCCATGCCGCCCAAGGGCGGCGGGAGCTTCGACGACGCGCAGGTGCGCGCCCTGGCCGCCTACGTCTACGCGCTGAGCCACCAGTCATGAGCACACCCGACGACGACCGCACCGGCGAGACGGTCCGCGCGCGCTATCGCGCGTGGGCCGACGCCAACCCGCGCCCGCGCGGCGCCTCGGCCATCGGCATGCCCGAGGTCAGCGAGGGCGCGCTGCGCATGGTTGCCCTGGCCGCGGGGATGGGGATCGGGCTGGGGCTGCTGGCGCTGGCCGCCACCGCCTTCGTGGCCGCGCAGAGCTGGGCCACCATCGCCCGCGGCGGCGCGGTGGTGGCGTACGCCCTAACCGGCATCTTCCTGACCATCGCCGGGCTGGGGTGCATCATCGCGGTGCTGAACCACAACTTCCGGGTGCTGGCCGGTCCTCCCGCGCACCACTGAGCACACCGAGGCGGCGCGCCGGGACCCGACTCCCGGCGCGCCGCTTTCCCTTGCGGTGGCCACCGCGCGTCGGGGGCCTTCCCGTTCCAGGGAAGCGCCCGAAAGCGCGACTCTGCGCGCCACGGCGGGTGTTCTCTCTGCCAGATTAGTCCCTAAGCGGGTGGGCCTCTTTGGGGTGTTCACGAGTGTTGACTTCGGACGAGGGGCGATGTACACTATGGTGCAATCACGCTACAACCTGTCTTGAACCGTATCCCCGCCCCCGCACACCACGTGTACCGGAGAAAACCCCCCATGCTGTCCAGAATCTCGTTCCGTCGCCCGTCCCTTGCCCTCGCCGGCATCCTGATCGCCATCGGCGGCTGCGCCGAATCGCCATCGGCGCCGGCGCAGCCCGAGTTCGTGCTGCGCGGCGCCCACGCGCGCTTCAGCATCAGCGGCACCGCCTCGGCCGTGATCGACCAGCGCGGCGGATCGCTGGTGAGCCCCGCCGGCGACCGCATCGTGTTCCCGGCCGGCGCGCTGTCGGGCCCCACGCAGATCAGCATCACCTCCGACGAGACGTACGTGGGCGTGGAGCTGCAGCCGCACGGGCTGACCTTCCCCGAGGGGCACCTGCCGGTGCTGCAGCTGAACACGGCGGGCTCGAATGCCGGGGCCTATCAGCGAATCAGCGTTTCCTACGTGAACGAGAGCGGCTCGGTGGCCGAGATCCTGCCCGCGACAACCGGCAACAACCGCGCGAGCACGAACCTGCACCACTTCTCGGGGTACATGGCCAGCGGCTACTGATCTGCCGGCCGGACCAGGTTCGATGCTCCGGGGCGCCAGTGACCTGGCGCCCCTCTGCGTCCTCTTATCTCCCACTCGATCCGCGTTGACTCAGTTTCCCGCCGCCGGATATCTCGACCGCGCCCTGAAGCACGAGGCGGAAGGTGCATGGGCCGACGCCGCAGCATGCTACGACCAGGCTTTCCAGCACGCGGTGCGGGAGCGTGACCGTGACGGCATGCTGGAGGCGGTCACGCGGCTGGGGCACTGCTTCCGCCAGAGCGGCGAGACCGACGCGGCCCACGACGTCTTCGACTTCGCGACGACGTCGGCGGAGCTCGCGGGCGATCACCTCCGGGCGGCCCGCGCGCTGAACGGGGTGGGGATCCTGCTCCAGTCGGCCGGGCGGATCGAGGAGGCGGAGGAGATGTACCTGCGTGCCCGGGCCCACGCGCTGGAGGTGCTGTCGGCGCCCGTGCTCGGCGAGATCGAGCAGAACCTCGGCATCCTGGACAACATCCGGGGCAAGCTCCAGTCCGCGCTCGACCACTACGTCGCGGGGCTCACCCATCTCCGCGCCACCGACCACCCGCGCGGCTGCGCGCGGGCGCTCAACAACATGGGCATGCTCCACATCGACATGGGCAAGCTGGAAGACGCCGACGCGTACTTCCAGCAGGCGCTCGAGATGTGCGAGAAGGCGGGCGACATCGTGTCGGCGGGATGGATCCACATCAACCGCACCGAGCTGTTCCTCGCGCTCGGCCAGCCCGACCGGGCGCGCGCCAGCTGCGACGAAGGCTTCGAGATCGCCAGCCGCCTGAACGACCACCTGCGCCGCGGCGAGGCGCTCAAGTTCTACGGCATCATCTACCGGCAGACGGGAAAGCTGCACCTGGCCCAGATCCACCTGGAGCAGGCGGTGGAGATCGCGGGCGGGCGCGAGCCGCTGCTGGAGGCCGAGACGCAGCGCGAGCTGGCGCTGGTGCTGCGCGCGCAGTCGCGCAACCGCGAGGCGCTCGAGGCGCTGAACCGCGCGCACGCGCTGTTCACGGGGCTGCGGGCGCACCCCGACCAGGAAGACATCACCCAGCGCATCAGCAAGCTGGAGACGGACTTCCTGTCGCTGGTGCGCTTCTGGGGCGAGTCGATCGAGGCCAAGGACCGCTACACCAGCGGCCACTGCGAGCGGGTGGCCGACTACGCCTGCCGGCTGGCCACCGAGGCGGGGATGGGCGAGCGCGAGATCGTGTGGTTCCGGATGGGCGCCTTCCTGCACGACCTGGGGAAGACCGAGGTGCCCGAGGAGATCCTGAACAAGCCGGGGAAGCTGACCGACGAGGAGCGCGCCATCATGGAGCGCCATCCCGTGACCGGCGACGAGATGCTGGCGCCGGTGGAGTTCCCCTGGGACATCCGCCCCATGGTGCGCTCGCACCACGAGCGCTGGGACGGGCGCGGCTACCCCGACGGGCTCTCCGGCGACACCATCCCGCTCTCCGCGCGGATCCTGCGCATCGCCGACGTGTTCGACGCGCTGACCACCGCGCGCAGCTACCGCCGCCGGCTGACGCCCGAGGAGGCGCTGGAGATCATGGAGGACGACGACGGCTCGTTCGACCCCGAGATCTTCTCCATCTTCAAGGAGCTGTTCCCGCAGATCATGGGCACCGCCGAGGAGGCGCAGAAGCGGATGGCCGTCTCCCAGGCCTGATCCCCGTCGATCCTGTTTCACATAGAGACGCCGAGAAAAACGGAGAGGCACGGAGAACCGCGATGAGTTCTCCGTGCCTCTCTTTTTCCTCGGTGCCCTCGATGTGATTCTTTCTCTCCGATCCTCGGATCAGGCGGCGACGGCGGGCGCCTCGACGGGGATGCCGCGGGTGCGCAGGATCAGCTCGACCGCCTCGCCGATCTTGTTGTTGGGCGTCGACGCGCCGGCGGTCAGGCCCACGACGAGGGGGCCGGCGGGGAGCCAGTCCTCCGCCTCCACCTCGGGCGCGTCGGCCGGCGTGCCGCTGGGCTTGAAGCGGATGGTGCGCCGCTCCGGGTCGATGCAGCGCGCGTCAGCGATGTGGTAGGTGACCACGTGGCGCGCGCAGATCACCGCCAGGTGGTTGGTGTTCGACGAGTTGTAGCCGCCGATCACCAGCATCACGTCGGGCTTGCGCTCCTCGTCCCCCACCAGCTTGACCACCGCGTCCTGGCGCTCCTGCGTGGCCGAGCAGATGGTGTCGAACGAGCGGAAGCGCTGCGCCGCGTCGTACCCCGGCTCGCCGCCGTACCGCCGCTCCAGCGCCTTCCCCACCTCCGCGGCGATGGCGAGCGAGTCGCCCGAAAGCATGGTCGTCTGGTTGGCCACGCCGATCCGCTGCAGGTGCAGGTCGGGGTCGAAGCCGGGCGAGGTTTTCTCGCGGAAGTGCTCGAGGAACGCCTCGCGCGCCATGGCCCCGGGCGCGCGCTCGATGTAGTCCATCACCAGCCGCGCCTCGGCCATGTCGCGCACCACGATGAAGCGCCCCTCGGGCCAGCGGTACACCTGGCTGGCCGTCGCCCGCGTCTCTTCGTGGTAGTGCTTGCCGTGGATCAGCGCGGTGAACCCGTCGCGGGCGTACTGGTCGACCCGCTTCCACACGTTCAGCACGCTGCCGCAGGTGGTGTCGACCAGGATGGCCCCGGTCTCCTGCAGCCGGCGGAAGTCGTCCACCGTGGCCCCGAAGGCGGGGAGGATCACCACGTCCTCGGGGGTCAGGCCGGAGAAGTCGAAGCGGCCGCCCTCGCCGGGGTAGAGGAAGACGACGCCCATGTCGGTCAGGCGCCGGTTCACGTGCGGGTTGTGGATGATCTCGCCCAGCAGGAAGACGCGGCGGTCGGGGAACTTCACCCGCGTCTCGTAGGCGTAGTCGACCGCGCGGTCCACGCCGTAGCAGAAGCCGAACTCCTCCGCCAGCCGCACGGTCACCTCGTCGCGGCCGCGGCCGTACGTCTCCTCGTAGCCGCGCGCGCGGATGCGGTCCACCAGCGCGCTGTGGTACTCGGACCGGATCAGCGGCTCGATCTCCTTGCGGAGCCCGAAGCCGCGGCGGAAATAGTTCTGCTCCACTGCGTCGAAGTGCGTGAGTGCGAAGGTGCGTGAGTGCGCCGGCGGGGTGAAGGCTAACCCCCGGCGGAGAGCGGCGCAACCTCGCGCAAACGCCGCACGGGGAATAGTTTTTGCCCCCTCGCGGCGCGTCCCGACGCGCACTGGTACACCACGCCGCCCGAACGGAGCCGGAGGATCGTTGAGGCTGGGGAAGAAGAAGCCCAAGGCGCTGGGCGGCGCGCCGCGCACCGGCAAGTGGACGCGTGACGTCCCCGAGCGCCGGCGCCTGGGGGGCGAGCACCGCGGCTCGCTGATCCTGCTGCTGATCGCCGGGGCGGCGATCGTGGTGGCGATGTCGATCTTCGCCTTCATGGCCAACGCGCGGCTCGACCACGGGCTGATGGGCCAGTATCCCCAGGCCCGCCGCCGGCCCGACTGGGTGCGGCTGAACGACCTCCCCCGCTACATCCCCGACGCCTTCCTGGCCGTCGTGGACACCTCCTCCTTCCAGCGCCTTTCCCCCTACGGGCGGCAGGACCGGCCGCGGCTGACCGTCGACCTGGTCTCGCAGGTGCAGCGGCTGCGCGGCGGGGTCGACGACCAGGCGTGGCGCGCGTTCATGGTGCCGCTGACCGAGGCGCGGCTGTCGCGCGGGCAGATGCTGGAGTACTACCTGAACCGAATCTACCTGGGGAAGGCGGGCGACTGGCGGATCTACGGGGTGCAGCACGCGGCCGAGGAGTACTTCGGGAAGGACGCGCGCGAGCTGACGCTGAGCGAGGCAACCACGCTGGCGGGGATGCTGCTGCCGCCGCGGCTGGTGCACCCCGAGGCCATCCCCGGCGCGGTGGGCGCGCGGCGCAACGAGGTGCTGCGGCGGCTGCTGGCGGCGGGGGAGATCGACCGCGCGGCGTACGACGCGGCACGGCGCGAGATGCTGGCCTTCCAGCCGGGGATCGACTACGCGCCGATGACGCGCCCGGCCGGCTGGGGCGAGGAGCCCGAGGTGATCCGCCTCCCGCCCGGCTCTATCCCCGTGAGCGACTCGTCGCGGGCGAATCCGCCGTCCGGCGGGGAGTGACGCGCTGCGAATCGCCCCGCGCGCTGTCGGCCCGCGTGGTGTCGGGGGCCACCCAGGGGCGCGAGAGGTGGATCTGCACCAGCTTCCAGTCGCCCCGGTCCTGCGAGAACACCCCCGAAGCGCGCAGCCACTGCTCCGGCCCCGCCGCCCCCGGCGCGATGAACTGGATGGGGGTGGAGAACCACCCCGTCTGCTCGCGCAATCCCACTTCCACACGCAGGTCGGGCGTCCGGGCGACGGACGGCGCGGGAACGGCCACGCTGTCGAGCGCCTCGGCCAGCCCGCGCACGCCGATCCGCGCCACCCCGCCCGACGCGTCGGAGCCGATCACCAGCACGTCTTCCGTCGGGTTGATGGCGGTGATGGCGCGGGTCCGGTTCCCCCGCCCCAGTTCCTCGGCGAAGTTGCGCACGCGCGCGCGGATCTCGCTGGCCGCCTCCTGCTGGTCGATGCGGGCGGGGTCGCGCTGGGTGTAGAAGCCGCGCGGGGTGCGCTCCACCTTCACCAGGTCGCAGGCCGCCAGGGAGAGGAGGGCCGCGGCGGCGGCCGGAAACAGTCGTCGCACGTTGGGCGGGGTGCGGGGTACGGTGGCGAGGGCGGAGGACCGACCCGAATCTGCGCGGCGCGCCCCCGGTGTCAAGCGCGGGCGAGTCCCTTGACGCCACGGGCGGTCTGCGCCATCGTCCAATCCAGCAATCCCGCTGTAAACGGATGACCCGATGATCTGGTTCGGAAACCTCGCGCACGCGCTCCGCATCCCCATCCCCGCGCTCGTCGGCGGGGACGACGGGCAGCGCATGGAGGCGGCGCTCCGCCACGTGGCCGCGCACGCGCCGCACCTGGAGGGCGACGCGCTGCTCGACGCGCTGGCCGACACGGGGATGGTGGACCGCGCCACCGCGCGGCGCCTCCTTCCCTGCTACCGCCACTTCGACGCCGACCGCTGGTTCGCGGAGTCGCTGCGCTCGCTGTCGCTGAAGGGCCCGCTCGTGGCCGACGAGTTCCGCGGGCGGATCGGCCGCGTGGTGGAGGACCTCACCGGAAACGCGCGGCTCGAGGAGGTGGGGCCTGAGGGCGCGGTGCGCTTCTCGGTGGGCGGGCGCGAGGGAATCGTGCTGGCGTACCCGGCGGTGCAGTGGTCGCTCGGCGGGCCGTCGATGAAGGCGGTGGAGGCCGCGGCCGACGAGATGCCCGACGCGCTGGTGATCGTCGCGCGCAACTTCCAGGACAACACCCGCGCGCAGCTCTCCGCGATCCTCGACCGCACCGAGGTGCCGGGGACGCTGGTGACGGTGAACCTGCTGCTGGGGATGCGGGCCACGGTGCTGAAGTACCAGCCGGCGCCCGACCGCGTGCTGGACCTGCTCAGCCTGGGCCGCCCCATCCGCACGCAGGACGTGGCCACGCTCGGCGAGCGCATCGCGGCGTAGGCGGATCGACCGCACGGATGACGAGGGGCGAGCCGGCAGACGGTTCGCCCCTCGTCTTTCCTGATTCTCACGCGGAGACGCGGAGTCGCGGAGAACTCATCGCCGGGGTGAGTTCTCCGCGCCTCCGCGTCTCCGCGTGAGGCTTCTTTTCAGTGGTGCGTCGCGGTCGTGAGGACGCCGTTGATCGCCGTCTCCCACTCGCCGATCCAGCGCTGGAAGTCGGCGTCGCTCATGCTCAGCAGGCGGTCTTCGGCGACGGGGCCGAGCGCGGTCAGGTCGTAGCGCACCTCGGCCGTGGTGCCGCCGCCCGCCGCGGGCGAGGTGCGCACCTGGATGCGCCCGGAGCGCGAGCCCGGCACCAGGTGCGCGTAGACGATGCGGCGCCCCGGCTCGTACTCCGCCACGCTCCAGTACGACTCGCGGCCGCGCTCGTCTGTGGTGAAGGTGGTGCCGACCTGCGCCGTACCGTCCGCGGGCCAGAGGAACTTCGGCGACCACCCGGCCGCCCAGCGCGCCTCTCCCACCGGCTCGAAGAGCGGGAATACCTCCTCCACCGGCCCGTCCAGGTGGATGGTGGCTGTGCGTGTGACGTGCTCCGCCTGCGGCATCGTTCGCTCCTGTGCGGCAAGGGTGATTGGAATCGCGAGGAGGGCGACCGCGGCGGCGCTAAGCATCGGCGGCCTCGCGGAAGCGGTGGGCGGACTCGGCGCCGTAGTCCATCCCGTAGACGTCCTTCAGCTTGCGGATCAGCTCCAGCGACCGCTCGCCGAACGCGGGCTTGCTCTCGAACGCGTGCAGGACGATCCCCTCCAGCAGGTCGCCGAGGGACAGGTCGTGGTACTCGGCCAGCGCCTTGAGCACCTTCACCATCCGCTTCTCCATCCGCACGCCCGTCTGAACCCGCTCGACGAAGATCCGTTCATCCGCCATCGTTCGCTCCTGTTCTGTACCTATGTACCATGGTAACATCCACGCACGTTCGACGCAAGAGTTCATAACGACAAGTCTCTCACAGCCACAGAGGGCACAGAGGTCACGGAGAACTAATCGCTGTTCTCCGTGACCTCTGTGCCCTCTGTGAGATTCCTTCTTTTTGGTGATCAGCCGAAGAGGTCCAGTTCGTCTTCGGCAGATGAGTCGCCCTCGGTTGGCTCCGGATCGGAGGGCTTCGAGCCGTTGGAGGAGGGCGGGGGGACAACGTCCTCGATCTCCTCCTCCACCTCCGCGACGATCCCCTGCTCGCTGTCCCCTGTCCCCTGTCCCCTGTCCCCTGAAGTCACCGGCTCGTCTTCGTCGGGAGACTCGGGAAGCTCGCGCTCGGCCACGTGCGTGACGTCGACGATGCGCTCGCTGCCGGAGATGGCCACGGCCTTCTCCGCGGCGCCCGCGCGGCCGGTCTTCGGCACGGCGTCGGGCTTCACGCGCACCGCGCGGCCGCCGCTGGTGACGGCCATCAGGTCCTCGCCCGGGTGCACCTCGCGCGCGGCGGCCACCTCGCCCGACTCCTTCGACGTCGCCACGAGCGGCGTTCCCATCCCCCCGCGCCCCTGCGGCTGCAGCTCGTCGAGGGCCACGCGCTTGGCCCAGCCGCGCTCGGTCACCACGCACAGCTCGCCGCCCTCGCGCCGCGCGACGGCCATCCCCACCACCATCTCGCCGTCCTTCAGCTTCACCCCGCGGACGCCCTGCGCCACGCGGCCCATCATCGGCACCTCGGCCTCGGGGAAGCGGATCGCGCGGCCGCCGCGGGCGACCAGGATCACCTCGCCCTCGCCGTCGGTCACCCGCACGTCGAGGACGGCGTCCTTCCCCGTCAGCTTGATCGCCTCGATTCCCCCGGCCCGCGCGTTGGCGTACTGCTCGAGCCCCGTCCGCTTGATCGTCCCCTCCGCCGTGGCGAACAGCACCGAGCGGTCGGCGCGGAACTCGTGGACCACGTGCACCGCGGCCACGCCGGCCTTCTTCCCCAGCTCGAACAGCTGCCCCAGCGCCTTGCCGCGCGCGGTGATCCCCGCCTCGGGCACGTCGCGCACGGCCAGCCCGTACGCCTTGCCGTCGGTCGAGAAGACGAGGAGCGTGTCGTCGGTGCTGGCCACGAAGGCGCGCTCCACGAAGTCGTCCTCGTAGCGGTCCAGCGCGATCCGCTTCCCGGCCGTCATGCTGCGCTGGTACACGGCCATGGGGATCTGGCGGACGTACCCCTCGCGGCTGACGGTGACCACCACGTGCTCGGCCGCGAGCATGTCCTCGAGCTTCACCGACTTCTCGTTCTCGAAGATCTTCGTCCGCCGCGGGTCGGCGTAGCGGTCGGCCAGCTCGCGCAGCTCGCCGCGAATGAGGTCGAGCTGCTTCTCCGGGCTGGCGAGAATCGCCTCCAGCTCCACGATGCGCGCCTCGAGCTCGTCCAGCCGCTCGCGCAATTCCCGGCCTTCCAGCTGCGTCAGCCGCGAGAGGCGCATCG